>JBKCUM010000197.1:0-15659 GCA_046318395.1 Rubrivivax sp. | reverse complement strand
GGCGGCGTCTTGTGCGGCCTTGCCGTTCAGGTCGCTGCCGGTGCTGGCCGCGGTGGCGCTGGTGTTGGCGACCTTGTGCGTGTCGGTGGCCGACACACGCACGGCCTCGAAGGGCAGGCCCAGGGCCTGGGCCACCACCATGGCCACCTTGGTGTTCAGGCCCTGGCCCATCTCGGTGCCGCCGTGGTTCACCAGCACGCTGCCGTCGGTGTACACGTGCACCAGGGCGCCGGCCTGGTTCAGGTGCACCACGTTGAAGCTGATGCCGAACTTCAGCGGCGTCAGCGCCAGGCCCTTCTTCAGCACCGGGCTGCCGGCGTTGAAATCGGCCACGGCTTGGCGGCGTTCGGCGTACCGCGCGCTGCTGGCCAGTTGTTCCACCAGGCGCGGAATCTGGTTGTCTTCCACGGTCTGGCCATAGGGCGTGGTGTCGCGTTCGCCCAGGCCGTAGAAGTTGGCGCGGCGCACGTCCAGCGGGTCGCGGCCCAGGTGACGCGCCAGGCTGTCCAGCGCGTATTCGATGGCGATGGCGCCCTGCGGCCCGCCGAAGCCGCGGAAGGCGGTGTTGCTCTGCGTGTTGGTCCGGCCCGAATAGCCGTGCGCGGCCACGTGCGGCAGCCAGTAGGCGTTGTCGAAGTGGCACAGCGCGCGGGTCATCACCGGGCCCGACAGGTCGGCGCTGTGGCCGGCGCGCGAGAGCATGGTCACCTCGGCGCCCAGCACACGGCCTTGCTCGTCGTGGCCCAGGCTCAGGTCGTAGCTGAAGCAGTGGCGGCGGCCGGTGATCAAGAAGTCGTCGTCGCGGTCCACCCGCAGCTTCACCGGCGCGCGGTTGCGCACCGCGGCCACGGCGGCCAGGCAGGCGAACAGCGCCGACTGCGACTCTTTGCCCCCGAAGCCGCCGCCCATGCGCCGGCACTCCACCTGCACGGCGTGCGCCGGCCGGTGCAGCGCGTGGGCCACCAGGTGCTGCATCTCGCTGGGGTGCTGGGTGCTGCACAGCACCTTCATGCCGCCTTGCTCTTGCGGCAGCGCGTAGGCGATCTGGCCTTCCAGGTAAAACTGTTCCTGGCCGCCCACCTCGAAGCTCAGCGCCAGCTGTTGGGGCGCACCGGCGATGGCCTGGGCCGCATCACCGCGCTGGAGGTGCATGGGCGGCACCACGTACTGGCCGGCGGCATGGGCCTGGCGGGCCGTCAGCACCGGCGGCAGCACGTCGGCCACCACCACCTGTTTGGCCAAGGCTGCGGCGCGGCGCGCGGCTTCGCGCGTGCGCGCCACCACGGCGAACACCGGCTGGCCCAGGTAGCGCAGCGTGGCGCCGGCCTGGCCTTCGGCAGCGGGCTCGCCGGCCAGCAACGGGTCGTCTTTCAGCAGCGGGCCGCAGTCGTTGGCGCCGGGCAGGTCGCGGGCCGAGAACACGTCCACCACGCCGGGCTGGGCGCGCACGGTGGCCAGGTCCAGGCTGCGCAGCGTGCCGTGGGCCACCGGCGACAAGCCCAGGGCCAGGTGCAAGGTGCCGGCCAATTCCGCCACGTCGTCGGTGTAAGGCGCGGCGCCGGCCACGTGGGCGGCGGCCGATTCGTGCGGGCGCGACACGCCCACCACAGGGGCCGCTGCGGTGTTCAGCAAGGTAGGGTGCGGCGCGTTCATGCCAACACCTCACGCGCCCACACCGTGGTGGCCTGCGGTGGCAAAGGCGCGTCGGGCCGGGTCTCCAGCCACAGCCGCAACAACAGGTTCTGCGCCACCTGCAGGCGGTAGGCGGCGCTGGCGCGCTGGTCGGTCAGCGGCGTGAAGTCCTGGGCCAGCGCGGCCATGGCGGCCTGCACGGTGGCCTCGGTCCAGGGCTGGCCCAACACCGCGGCTTCGGCCTGGCGCGCGTGGCGCACGGTGGCCGCCAAACCGCCAAAAGCGAAGCGCGCCTGCGCCACGACCCCGCCTTGCAGCTGCACGGCCAGGCCGGCGCAGACGGCCGAGATGTCGCAGTCAAAACGTTTGCTGATCTTGTAGGCGCGCACCGCCGTGCTGTCCCCCAGCTTCGGCAACGGCACCACCAGGGCCTGCACAAATTCGCCAGGCTCCAGTTGGTTCTTCATGTAGTCCAGGTAGAAGTCGGCCAGCGGCATTCGGCGCACCCGTTCGCCCAGGCACAGTTCGATGTCGGCGCCCAGCGCCATCAGCACCGGGGCGCCGTCGCCTATGGGCGAACCGTTGGCGATGTTGCCACCCAGCGTGCCGGCCTCGCGGATGGGGCGCGACGCAAAACGCAGACCCACTTCACGCAACGACGGCCAGTGTTCGGCCAGCGCGCCCCAAGCGGCTTCCAGCGTGGCGGCTGCGCCTATCCACAAGCCGCCTTCTTCTTCGTGGATGGCCTTCAGCTCGGCCACTTCGGCGATGTACAGCAGCGTGCCCACGTCGCGGAACTGTTTGTTCACCCACAGGCCGATGTCGGTGCAGCCGGCCAGCACCCGCGCCTGCGGCAGCGCGGCGCGCAGCGTGGCGAAGTCGGTCAGCGTGCGCGGGGCGTGGAAGTTCGGCGTCTGCAGCGGCTGGGCCTGGGCCTCGACCTGCAGCGCCTGCAGCGCGGCCACCACCGGGGCGCGGTCCAGCGCAACACGGGGCGCGTTGAACGCCTGCTGGCCGGCGTCCAGGATGGGCCGGTAGCCGGTGCAGCGGCACAGGTTGCCCGACAGGTCGTCGGCCAGTTGCTGGCGGCTGGGCACGGGCGCGCCCGCGGCGCAGCGTTCGTAGCCGGCCCACAGCGACATCACAAAACCCGGGGTGCAGAAGCCGCACTGCGAGCCGTGGCAGTCCACCATGGCCTGCTGCACAGGGTGCAGGTGTTCGCCCTGGGCCAGGTCTTCCACCGTGAACAGCGCTTTGCCGTCCAGCGTGGGCAGGAACTGGATGCAGGCGTTCACCGGCTTCAACTGCAGCTGGCCGGCGGCGTCCAGCTCGCCCAGCACCACGGTGCAGGCGCCGCAGTCGCCTTCGGCACAACCTTCTTTGGTGCCGGTGCAGTGCTGGTCTTCTCGCAGCCAGTCCAGCACCGAGCGGGTGGCCGGCGGTGCGGGCAGCGACACCACCTCACCACGGTGGAAGAAGCGCAAGGGGCGTGTAGACATGGTGGCTCTCAAGGCAGGTGGAACACGACGGGGCGGGCCGGCCCAAGGCAGCGGCCAGGCCGCCACGGCCCGGGCCTGGGACTTTCCCGGAAGTTAACGCAGCGCCGCCCTGCTGGCATGCGAAGTCTAGAATGGTCTGCATACGAGCAAGCCCATGAAGCAACGCGCCGATTTCGACAACATAGACCTTCACCTCATCCGGGTCTTGTTCACCGTGATCACCGAACGCAGCGTTTCGCGTGCGGCCCAGCGCCTGGGCAGCACCCAACCGGCGGTCAGCACCCAGCTTCGCCGGCTGCGTACGCTGACGGGTGACCCGTTGTTGGTGCGTGCCGGCACCGGCTTGCAGCCCACGGCCACGGCCTTGCAAATGCTGGACCCGGCCGCGGCCCTGCTGCAAGCCGCCGACCGGCTGTTCAGCCCGCGCGCCCGCCTGGCCGCCTTCGACCCCGCCACCACCACCACCCGTTTCCGCGTGGCGGCCAGCGACTACCTGGACCCGCTGTTCCTGCCGGCCCTGGTGGGCCACCTGAAAACCCTGGCGCCCGGCGCGCAGCTGGAACTGCTGCCGCTGACCCAAAGCTACGACTACCGCCGCTTCCTGGCCAGCGGCGACGTGGACCTGGTGGTGGGCAACTGGCTGCAACCACCGGCCGAACTGCACCTGGGCCGTTTGCTCAGCGACGAGGTGGTGTGCCTGGTGGCCGAAGACCACCCCGCCGTGCGCCGCGGCTGGACGGTGGAGAAGTACCTGGCCTGCGAACACGTGGCCCCGGTGCCGCTGCACACCGGCGAAGGCGGGGCGCTGGGCGTCATCGACGCCCACCTGGCCGCCCAAGGTGCGCAGCGCCACATCGCGGTGCGCGCGGCCCATTTCGGGCTGATCCCCACCATGGTGGCGCAAAGTTTGCTGGTGCTGACCACCGGCCGCTTGTTCTGCAGCCGTTACGTGGACAGCCTGCCCGTGAAGATCGTGCGTTGCCCGGTGGCCTTCCCGCCGCTGAACTACTACCAGCTGTGGCACGACCTGACGCATGCCGCCCCGGCCATGCGCTGGTTCCGCGAACAGGTGCGCGAGGTGGCGCGCACCTTGGCGCACCGCCAGGCTCCCCAACGTCCAACCGCATGAACCTGAACCCTGCCCCCCAGCGCCGCACCGCCTTGCGCGGCGACCTGCTGGACTTCAGCGCCACGCCCGCCTGGGGCGCGCTGGACACGCCGGCCCTGCGCTGGCGGCCCGACCACTGGCTGCTGATCGACGAACAAGGCCGCGTCGCCGGTGCCCTGCCGGGCGACCAGCCCCCGGGCGACGACTGGCTGAAGCTGGAAGACCACCGCGGCCAGCTGCTGATGCCGGGGTTTGTGGACACCCACGTGCACTGCCCGCAGCTGGACGTGATCGCCAGCTACGGCGCCAACCTGCTGGACTGGCTGGACACCTACACCTTCCCGGCCGAACGCCGTTTCGCCGACCCCGCCGTGGCCCAGGCCGGCGCGGCCCTGTTCCTGGACGCGCTGCTGGCCCACGGCACGACCACGGCCGTGGTTTTCCCCACGGTGCACGCGGCCTCGGTGGACGCGCTGTTCGAAGCCGCCAGCGCACGCGGCATGCGCGTGGTGGCCGGCAAGGTGCTGATGGACCGCCACGCGCCCGACGGCCTGCGCGACGACGTGGCTGGCGCTGAGGCCGACTGCGAACGCCTGATCGCGCGCTGGCACGGCCAGGGCCGCAACAGCTACGCGGTGACCGTGCGTTTTGCCGTCACCAGCACACCAGAACAACTGGCCATGGCCGGCAACCTGCTGCAGCGCCACGCGGGCCTGTACATGCAGACCCACGTGGCCGAGAACACCGACGAGGTGCGCTGGGTGGGCGAACTTTTCCCCGAGGCGCGCAGCTACCTGGACGTGTACCACCGCGCCGGTCTGCTGAACGAACGCGCCGTGTTGGCCCACGGCATCTGGCTGGACGCGCACGACCGCCAACTGCTGGCCGACACCGGCGCGCAGATCGCCTTCTGCCCCAGCAGCAACCTGTTCCTGGGCAGCGGCCTGTTCAACTGGCAGGCCGCACACGACGTGGGCCACCGCGTCACGCTGGCCAGCGACGTGGGCGGCGGCACCAGCCTGAGCATGCCGCGCACCCTGGCCGAGGGCTACAAGGTGCAGATGCTGCGTGGCACCAAGCTCAGCGCCTGGACGGCCCTGCACGCCGCCACCCGCGGCGCCGCCGAAAGCCTGGGCCTGGGCCACGAGCTGGGCAGTTTCGACGAAGGCACGCTGGCCGACGTGGTGGCCTGGCGCTGGGCCCAAGGCGCCGTGGGCGAACACCGCGACGCCGTGGCGCGCGGCGCCGTGCCCGGCCTGGCCGACCACGGCCTGCACGCGCGTGTGTTCGCCTGGCTGACCCTGGCCGACGAACGCCACGTGGCCGCCACCTACACGGCCGGCCGCCGTGTGTTTTCAGCCACCGAGGTGGCCACCGCAGGAGCAAGACCATGCTGAGACTGGAGCTGCGCGGCATCACCAAGCAGTACCCCGCGGTGCGTGCCAACGACGGCGTGCACCTGCAGGTGGCGCCTGGCCAGATCCACGCCGTGCTGGGCGAAAACGGCGCTGGCAAGAGCACGATGATGAAGATCATCTACGGCGCCGTGGCCCCCGACGAAGGCCAGATGCTGTGGAACGGCCAGCCGGTGAAGATCAGCAGCCCGGCGCAGGCGCGCGCCCTGGGCATCAGCATGGTCTACCAGCACTTCAGCCTGTTCGACACGCTGAGCGCGGCCGAGAACGTGTGGCTGGGCCTGGACAAAGCGCTGAGCCTGGCCGAGGTGACGGCGCGCATCCACGACGTGGCCGGCCGCTACGGCCTGCCGGTGGACCCGGCGCGTCCGGTGCACAGCCTCAGCGTGGGCGAACGCCAGCGTGTGGAGATCGTGCGCGCGCTGCTGACCGAACCGCAGCTGCTGATCCTGGACGAACCCACCAGCGTGCTGACGCCGCAGGCCGTGGAAACGCTGTTCCTCACGCTGCGCCAGTTGGCCGCGCAGGGCACCAGCATCCTGTACATCAGCCACAAGCTCGACGAGATCCGCGCGCTGTGCCAGCACTGCACGGTGCTGCGCGGCGGCAAGGTCACCGGCGAGGTGGACCCGCGTACCGAGAGCAACGCCAGCCTGTCGCGTTTGATGATCGGCGCCGAACCGCCGCCGCTGCAGCACGTGCAGCGCAGCGCCGGCGACGTGGTGCTGCAGGTGCAGGGTTTGAGCCTGGCCACCGCCGACCCCTTCGGCACCACGCTGAAAGACATCGCGTTCAACGTGCGCGCGGGCGAGATCGTCGGCGTGGCCGGGGTGTCGGGCAACGGTCAGCAAGAACTGATGGCCGCGCTGTCGGGCGAAGACCGGCGCGCGCCGGCCGGCAGCGTGCAGCTGTTCGGGCAAGACATCGCGCGCCATTCCCCGCGCCGCCGCCGCCACGCCGGCCTGCACTTCGTGCCCGAAGAACGCCTGGGCCGCGGCGCCGTGCCGGCCTTCAGCCTGGCGCAGAACACGCTGCTCACGCGCACAGAAACCGTGTCGGCGAGCGGCTGGGTGGCACCCGGCCCGGTGAAGGCGCTGGCAGAGAAGCTCATCCAACGCTTCAACGTGAAAGCCGGCGGCCCCGACGCCGCGGCCAAGAGTTTGTCGGGCGGCAACCTGCAGAAGTTCATCGTGGGCCGCGAGATCGACGCCAACCCCAAGCTGCTGATCGTCAGCCAGCCCACCTGGGGCGTGGACGTGGGCGCCGCGGCGCTGATCCGCGGTGAACTGCTGAAGCTGCGCGACGCGGGTTGTGCGGTGTTGGTGGTCAGCGAAGAGCTGGAAGAGCTGTTCGAGCTGAGCGACCGCCTGCTGGTGATGGCCCAGGGCCGGGTGTCGCCTTCGCTGCCACGCGCCGAAGCCAGCATAGAAACCATAGGCATCTGGATGAGTGGCCTGTGGCCCCAGGCCAGCGCCACCCACCAGGACACGGAGGCCCACCATGCTGCGGCTTGAAGCACGGCCACAACCGTCGAAGTGGATGAGCCTGGGCAGCCCGCTGCTGGCGCTGGCCATCACGGTGCTGCTGGGCACGCTGTTGTTCGTGCTGTTGGGCAAAGACCCGGCCAAGGGCCTGGCGGTGTTCTTCGTGGAGCCGGTGAAGAACCTGTACGCGCTGTCGGAACTGAGCGTGAAGGCCACGCCGCTGATCTTGATCGCCCTGGGCCTGGCCCTGTGTTTCCGCGCCAACGTGTGGAACATCGGCGCCGAAGGCCAGTTCGTGGCCGGTGCGCTGGCTGCGGGATGGGTGGCGATGCAGGTGGAGCCGGGCAGCACCAAGTGGGTGGTGCTGGCCATCTTGCTGGCCGGGGTGCTGGGCGGGTTGTTGTGGGCCGCCATCGTGGCGCTGCTGCGCGACCGTTTCAACGCCAACGAGATTCTGGTCAGCCTGATGCTGGTGTACGTGGCAGAAATGCTGCTGAGCTACCTGGTCTACGGCCCCTGGAAAGACCCCAAGGGCTACAACTTCCCGCAGACCATCACCTTCGACGCCGCCACCAAGGTACCCCGCTTGTTCGACGGCCTGCGCGCCCACATCGGGGTGCTGATCGCCTTGGCCGCGGTGGGCGTGTTCTGGGCCTTTTTGTTCCGCACCTACCAGGGCTTTCAGCTGCAGGTGGGCGGGCTGGCGCCAGCCGCGGCGCGCTACGCCGGTTTCTCTTCGCGCAAGGCGCTGTGGATCGCGCTGTGCACCTCGGGCGGCATGGCCGGCCTGGCCGGTGGCCTGGAAGCCGCGGGGCCGCTGGGGCAGCTCACACCTTATGTGCCGGCCGGCTACGGCTTCGCGGCGATCATCGTGGCCTTTGTGGGGCGGCTGCACCCGGTGGGCATCGTGTTCTCGGGCCTGCTGATGAGCATGTTCTACATCGGCGGCGAACTGGCCCAGTCCCGTTTAGGTTTGCCTAAGAGCCTGACGGGGGTGTTCCAGGGGCTGCTGCTGTTCACGCTGCTGGCTTGCGACACCTTGATCCACTACCGCGTGCGGTTTGGCGCTGCGCGGTTGGCTGCGAAGGGGGCTGCATGAGCGTGCGGCGTGTTCGCGTGCGGGGTGTGGCGCTTGACCCGGTCGCCGGGGGGCTTCGCTCCGCTCATGTCCTCCGGCTTCGGCCGGGGGCCGAAGCCTCCCCCTTTACTTCGCTGCGCGAAGCCCCCCGACACCCGGGTCAGCCAGCAGGGTGGTGTGCCCAGAGTCGCACCGCCACCGTGCGGGTAGCGAAGGGTACGGGGTGCCTGCCGCAGGGCAGTAAAGGGGGAGGCCTGGGCGCAGCCCAGGCCGGAGGACATGCCCGGAGGCAGGTACCCCGTGGCCTTCGCTGCGCCACCACCACCAGCCCCGCGCCGGCCCACAACCAACCGATCAACGCGAAAGCCGGTTCCAACCAGCCGGCCACAAAGCCAAGCCATGGATAACACCTTAGCCCTGCTGTTGGCCGCTACGCTGAACGCCGGCACCGTGCTGGCCTTGGCCGGCCTGGGTTTGTTGATCAACGAGCGCGCCGGCATCGTCAACCTGGGCGCCGAAGGTTTGATGCTG
This sequence comes from Rubrivivax sp., assembly GCA_046318395.1. Lineage (GTDB taxonomy): Bacteria > Pseudomonadota > Gammaproteobacteria > Burkholderiales > Burkholderiaceae_C > Rubrivivax. Next base: position 6,912 of record JBKCUM010000197.1, on the reverse strand, counting down.
GTGGCCGCCATCGCCGGTTTCGCCACCGCCGTGCACACCGGCAGCGACGTCGCGGGCTTCTTGGCCGGCATGGGCGCTGGGGCGCTGCTGGCGCTGGCCTTCGGCGTGCTGGTCATCTGGCTGAACACCAACCAGTACGCCACCGGCCTGGCACTCAGCCTGTTCGGCGCCGGGTTCTCGGCCTTCGTGGGCATCAACTTCGTGCAGGCCAAGCTGGGCGAGCGGCCCAGTTTCCACATCCCCGTGCTGGGCGACCTGCCCTTCGTGGGCCCGGCCCTGTTCCGCCAACACCCCCTGGTGTTCGGCGCCATGCTGTTGTGCGCCGGCCTGGCCTGGTTTTTGTACCGCAGCCGCGCGGGGCTGGTGCTGCGCGCAGTGGGTGAATCGCCGGAGTCGGCCCACGCCCTGGGCTACCCCGTGCGGCGCATCCGCCTGGCGGCGGTGGTGACCGGCGGCGCGCTGTGCGGCCTGGCCGGGGCCTACCTGAGCGTGGCCTACACGCCGCTGTGGGTGGAAGGCATGGTGGCCGGCAAGGGCTGGATCGCGCTGGCGCTGACCACCTTCGCCACCTGGCGGCCAGCCCGCGTGCTGCTGGGCGCCTACCTGTTCGGCGGGGTCACCATGCTGCAGTTTCACCTGCAAGGCCAGGGCGTGGAAGTGCCCAGCCAGTTCCTCAGCATGCTGCCCTACCTGGCCACCATCGTGGTGCTGGTGCTGATCAGCCGCAACCCGACGTGGATACGCACCAACATGCCGGCCTCGCTGGGCAAACCTTTCTTCCCTGGGCACTAGGCTGCAAGCCCCCCGGCGCCCGATAATTTCCCGTGGTCCCCTGCACTTTCGTCACCCGCTTCATTCCAACCAGGAGAGCAACCCCATGTCCTTGAATTCCAAGCGTTCGCTGCTGAAGCTGGCCGGCTGGTCCACGCTGGCCGCCACCGCCGCCCTGGTGGGCTGCGGCAAGAAGGAAGAAGCCGCGCCCGCCGCGGCCGCTTCCGCCGCGGCTTCGGCCCCGGCCAAGCCCGAGCCGCTGAAGATCGCCTTCGCCTACGTGGGCCCGGTGGGCGACGGCGGCTGGACCTTCGCGCACGACAACGCGCGCAAGGCCGTGGAGAAAGAATTCGGCGACAAGGTGGTCACCAGCTTCGTCGAGAAGGTGCCCGAGTCGGCCGACGCCGAACGTGTGTTCCGCGACATGGTGGGCCAGGGCAACAAGCTGATTTTCGGCACCACCTTCGGCTACATGGAACCCATGCTGAAAGTGGCGGCCGACAACGCCGGCGTGAAGTTTGAACACGCCACCGGCTACAAGCAGGCCGGCAACCTGAACAGCTACGACAGCCGCACCTACGAGGGCGCCTACATGGCCGGCATCATCGCCGGCAAGATGACCAAGAGCAACACGCTGGGCGTGGTGGGCTCCATCCCCATCCCCGAGGTCATCCGCAACATCAACAGCTTCACCCTCGGCGCGCAAAGCGTGAACCCGAAGATCAAGACCAAGGTGGTCTGGGTCAACGAGTGGTTCAACCCGCCCAAGGAAACCGAAGCCGCGCAAAGCCTGATCAACGGCGGCGCCGACGTGCTGTTCCAGAACACCGACTCGTCGGCCGTGCTGCAAACCGCTGCCAAGAACAAGAAGCTGGCCTTCGGCTGGGACAGCGACATGACGGCCTACGCGCCGGAAGCCCACCTGGCCAGCGCCATCATCAACTGGGCCCCGTACTACATCTCGGCCACCAAGGCCGCGCTGGACGGCAGTTGGAAGGGTGGCGGCGCCACCTGGTGGGGCGTGAAGGAAGGTGCGATCGACATCGTCAGCATCAGCGACAAGGTGCCCGCCGAAACCAAGGAAGCCGTTGAAAAGGTGAAGGCCGGCCTGAAGGACGGCAGCTTCTCCATCTGGAAGGGCCCCATCGTGGGCCAGGACGGCAAGGAAGTGCTGGCCAAGGACGCCGTCGCCGACGACAAGTTCCTGGGTGGCATCAACTTCTACATCAAGGGCGTGGAAGGCAAGGTGCCGGCCGGCAAGTAAGCCGCGGCCCGGCAGCGCCCGCCCCACGGGGTGGGCGCCACGCCACCCAAAGACCACCGCCACCGGCCTTGCGCCCGTGGCGGTTTTTTTTCGGCGCGGCAGTTGTCGCGGCTTCAGCCCCGGCCACCGCCGCGCCCAGCCGGTGGCCCGGCAGGGGCCATCCGTCACCGCCCAGCCACCAAAGCCCCGTACCGGCTGGCATTTCGTCGCATGGGGCTCGCCGTTCGTCGCGCGTGCGCTTAACCTCGCGGCCATTCCATTGAACTACCCGGCGGGCCCCCGGCACCGTCTGCACTTCCATGCGCCACCTTCTCAGCGTCGTGATGACCGCCTGCCTGCTGGCCGCCTGCGGCAAGGGCGACCCCAACGCCAAGGCCCCCGCCAGCGCCGCCTCAGGCGCCGCGGCCGGCAAGACCGCCCAGGCCGCACCCAAGCTGCTGCTGGCGCCGGAAGACCTGGTGAGCGTGCAGCCCAGCCGCCTGGCCAGCGGGCCGGTGGTCAGCGGTGCGCTGCAGCCCGAAAAGCGCGCCGACCTGCGTGCCGAAGTGGCCGCGGTGGTGCTGCAGGTGCTGAAGGACAACGGCGAAAGCGTGCGTGCAGGCGACGCCCTGTTGCGCCTGGACGACACCGCCATCCGCGACAGCCTGACCTCCGCCGAAGAAGCCGTGCGCGCCAGCACCCAGGCCTTCGAACAAACCGAACGCACGGCCCAGCGCCTGAAGACGCTGCAGGCCCAGGGCATGACCAGCACCCAGGCCGTGGAAGACGCCGAGGTGCGCCGCAACAACGCCCAGAGCGACCTGGTGGCCGCCAAGGCGCGCGTGGTGTCGGCCCGCCAGCAGATGCAACGCACCGTGGTGCGCGCGCCGTTCGACGGTGTGGTCAGCGAGCGCAAGGTCTCGGCCGGCGACACCGTGCAGGTGGGCCGCGAGCTGCTGAAGGTGATCGACCCACGCAGCCTGCGCTTTGAAGGTTTGGTGACGGCCGACCGCATGGGCGAGCTGAAGGTGGGCCAGGCCGCCAGCTTCCGTGTGAACGGCATGGACGGCACGGAGTTCACCGGCAAGGTGCGCCGCATCGACGCCACGGCCAACGCCACCACGCGCCAGGTGCCGGTGGTGGTGGACTTTGCCGACCCCTCCAAGGCGCCGCGGGTGGCCGGCCTGTTCGCCGAAGGGCGCATCGAGACCGGCAGCCGCCAGGTGCTGACACTGAGCGAAGGCTCGCTGCAGCGCGCCGGCGAGGTGGCCCACGTGTGGCGCCTGCAAGGCAACCAGGTGAAGAAGGTGGCCGTGAAGCTGGGCGAGCGCGACGCGCGCACCGGTGAGCTGCCGGTGTTGGACGGCCTGACCGCGGGCGACCGCATCCTGCGCCGCCCAGGCAGTGGCCTGGTGGACGGCCAGAGCGCCGAACTGGCACCGGCCAACGCCGCCGCCAGCGCCGCCGCGCCCGCCAAGCCGGCGGCCAGCGCCAAGCCCTGACCGCCACCCGACCTGCGAGGCCCCATGTTCCTTTCAGAATTCAGCATCAAACGGCCGGTGGCGATGATCGTCATCATCATCGGCTTGATGGCCCTGGGTCTGCTTGCGCTGTCCAAGCTGCGCGTGAACCAGATCCCCGACGTCGAGCAACCCATCCTCGTCGTCAGCATCCCCTACCCCGGCGCCAGCCCCGACACGGTGGAGCGCGAGGTGCTCAACCGCGTGGAGAAGTCGCTGCAGGGCATCGCCGGCATCGACCGCGTCAGCGGCACGGCCAACGAAGGCAACGCGCAGCTGGTGCTGTTCTTCAACTTCGACAAGAACCTCATCGAGGCCTCTGACGAAGTGCGCAACGCGATTGCCACCGTGCGCTACAAGCTGCCCACGGAAATCCGCGAACCCATCCTGCAGCGCGTGGACCCGGCGGCCCAGCCCATCATGCAGCTGGCGCTGAGCAGCAACACGCTGAGCCACGCCGCCATCTCGCGCCTGGCCGAAGACCAGCTGGCCGACAAGTTCCGCGGCATCAACGGCGTGGCCACGGTGAACGTGAACGGCGCGCTCAAGCGCGAACTGTCGGTGCTGCTGCGCAGCGAGAAGCTTCGCGAATTCGAGGTCAGCGTCACCGAGGTGGTGGCTGCACTGCGTGCACAGAACGCCACCGCGCCGGTGGGCAAGGTGCGTGGCACGCTGGAAGACCAGAGCATCCGCCTGGTGGGCCGCATCGAGAGCCCGCAGGAATTCGGCCAGATCGTCATCAAGCGCCGTGGCAGTGAACTGGTGCGCCTGGCCCAGGTGGCCACGGTGGAAGACGGCTTCGCGGAAGTGACCAGCTTCTCGGTGCGCAGCGGCAAGCCCAACGTGGGCCTGTCCATCACCCGCACGCGCACGGCCAGCACGGTCAGCGTGGCCGACGAGGTGCGCAAGCTGGTGAAAGACATCGGCCCCACCCTGCCCCCAGGCACGGTGCTGGAAGTGACGCAGGACGGCGGCGAAAACGCCGAGGCCAGCCTGTACAACGTGATCCACGCCCTGGTGTTCGGTGCCGGCCTGACCATCCTGGTGGTCTACGTGTTCTTGAACAGCTGGCGCAGCACGCTGATCACGGCGCTGTCGCTGCCCACCAGCGTGGTGGCGGCCTTCATCGCCGTGTGGCTGTGCGGTTTCACGCTGAACTTCATGAGCCTGCTGGGCCTGAGCCTGGCCATCGGCGTGCTGATCGACGACGCCATCGTGGTGCGCGAGAACATCGTGCGCCACATGGAGATGGGCTCGGACCGCCGCACCGCAGCGCTCAACGGCACGGCGGAAATCGGCCTGGCCGTGGCGGCCACCACCTTCTCCATCGTGGCGGTGTTCATCCCCGTGGCCTTCATGCCCGGCGTCAGCGGTGAATGGTTCCGGCCCTTCGGCCTGACCGTGGTGGCCAGCGTGCTGGTCAGCCTGTTCATCAGCTTCACGCTGGACCCCATGTTGTCGGCCTACTGGGGCGACCCGCCCGACCACCACACAGCGCCCAAGACCGGCCTGAGCCGCGTGCTGGAACGCTTCAACCAGTGGTTCGACCGCCAAAGCGACGCCTACGGCCGCGTCATCGCCTGGGCCCTGCACCACCGGCGCTGGATGGCGGTGTTCGCCGTGGCCAGCCTGGTGGGCGCCGTGGCGCTGCAGGCCAAGTTCGGTGGCTCCAGCTTCCTGCCGGCTTCTGACGCGGGCATCCTGGCCGTGGAAGTGCGCACCCCGCCCAGCAGCAGCCTGGAATACGCGCGCCTGAAGGTGGAAGCCGTGGCCGCGCTGGCCCGCACCCTGCCTGAAACCAAGGCCACCAACAGCAACATCAACGCCGGCGGCGGCCGTGTCTACGTGGACATTGGCAAGAGCACGCAGCGCAAGAAGTCGGCCACACAACTGGCCGAAGAACTGCGCAAGCTGACGGTGCGCCTGGTGGGCGCCGAGTACACGGTGCTGGACGACCTGAACAACGGCGCGCAAAAGCCGGTGCAGATCCGCTTCACGGGGCCCGATTCCCGCAAGCTGCTGGAGATCACCAACACCTTCATGGACAAGCTGCGCCAGGTGCCGGGCGCGGTGGACGTGGGCCTGTCGCAGCAAGACCCGCAGAACGAGCTGAAGATCGAGCTCGACCGCGGCCTGGCCAACACGCTGGGCATCTCGGCCAACGACGCCGCGCAAGCCCTGCGCGTGGCCTTCGCCGGCGTGGAAGTGGGCGACTGGGTGGACCCGACCGGCGAAACGCGTGACGTGTCGGTGCGCCTGCACCCGGCCGACCGTGTGGAAGCCGGCAACATCGAGCGCCTGCCCATCACCGTGAGCGGCAGCAACACCATGGTGCCGCTGGAGCAGATCGCCACCGTCACCATGGGCAAGGGCCCCAGCCAGATCCAGCACAACGACGGCAAACGTTCCATCAGCGTGGCCGCCAACGCCCAGGGCCGCAGCCCCGGCGAGGTGACGGCCGATGCGAAGAAGATCGCCGCCGCCATGGACTTCCCGCCCGGCTACGGGCTGGAACTGGCCGGTGCCTCGCGCGACCAGCAAGAAGTGTTCAGCGCCATGGGCATCGCGCTGATCAGTGGCATCGCGCTGATGTATCTGATCCTGGTGATGCAGTTCGGCAGCTTCACGGCGCCGCTGGCGGTGATGCTGTCGTTGCCGCTGAGCCTGATCGGCGTGGTGCTGGCCCTGCTGATGACGGGCGGCACGCTGAACCTGATGAGCTTCATCGGCGTCATCATGCTGATGGGCCTGGTGGCGAAGAACGCCATCCTGCTGCTGGACGCTGCACGCGCCAGCGAGGCCGCTGGTGTGGACCGCGAAGAAGCGCTGATGGAAGCCGGCCGCAAGCGCCTGCGGCCGATTCTGATGACCACCTTCGCGCTGATCGCCGGCATGCTGCCGGTGGCCATTGGCGTGGGTGAAGGCGGCGAGTTCTACCGCCCCATGGCCGTGGCCATCATCGGCGGCACCATCACCAGCACCATCCTGACCCTGCTGGTCATTCCCAGCTTCTACGACAGCATCGAGAACAGCCGCGACCACGCCATCGCCAAGTTCCACCGGCGTGCCGAACGCTGGCACGTCAGCCTGGCCTTCGTGGTGACGCTGCTGGAAGCCGTGCTGACGCTGGTCATGCTGCGCGCGCTGTGGCGCGGTGTGATGTTCGCGGTGGGCAAGGCCCGTGGGCCGCGGGCGGCGGCGGTCTGAGGGCACCACCCAACACCCCCAACAAACGGCCCCCGCGCAGTCCGTGTCAAAACGGCTGCAACGGCCACCGTCAGCAAAACGCCCTGAACCATCGGGGCGTTTTTGTTTGTGGACGCCAAACCGATAGGCGGCGCGGGACGTGATGCGTTAGCGTGTTTTGGCAAACGCTTA
>JBKCUM010000196.1:0-9338 GCA_046318395.1 Rubrivivax sp. | reverse complement strand
CGGGGGCGTGGCGGGGCGCGTAGGGCGGGCAGGGCCGGCCGGTGCAGCGGTGGGTGCCGCGGTGGGTGCTGCAGTGGGGGCAGCCGTTGGAGCCGCCGTCGGTGCTGCAGTAGGGGCAGCGGTTGGCGCTGCCGTCGGAGCGGCTGTCGGCGCCGAAGTGGGCGCGGCGCTGGGTGCCGTGGGCGGCAGCGGCGGCGTGTTGCCCGGGGTGGTGATGGTGCCACCGGCGGCTTGCACGGCCGACATCAGCTGCGCCAGCTGGGCCATGGCCGTGTTGCCGCTGCTGTCGGGCTGCACCGGCGGGGTGGGTGGCTGGTTGCCCGGCGTGGTGATGCCCGGGCCGGCGGGGGCGGCCGTGGGGGCTGGGCTGGGGGCTTCGGTCGGCGCAGCCGTCGGTGCTGAGGTGGGTGCCGCGGTCGGTGCCGCGGTGGGCGCGGCTGTCGGCGCGGCGGTGGGCGCAGCGGTCGGGGCCGCGGTGGGCACCGGGGCCGCTGTGGGGCTTTCGACGATGGTGACCACGTCCGCGTACAGCCGCACCGCTTCCACGGTGATGTGGCCCAGGCCGCTGACGGCCGAAGCGATGGGTGCTTCGATGGCCACGCCGGTGCCGCCCGGGTTGGCCGCGCTGACGCCGGTGCGCGGCACGCGCAGCCACAGCAGCGTGTCGCCGTCGCCCTGCAGGCTGGCACCTTCGGCCAGGCGCAGGCTGCCGCTTTCGATCTGCAACTGGATGGTGTCGCCCGCGGCCACGGTGCTGCCGGCGCGCAGGGCCAGGCCGGTGTCGGCCGACAAGGTGGCGGTCTGCGTGGCCTGCACGCGGCCGTCCACGTCCAGGCGGCCGTTGTCCACCGCGATGGCGATGTGGTCGCTGGCCAGCGTGGTGCCGGCGGGCAGCAGCTGGTCGCCTTGGCGGTTGCGCAGGCTGAGGCTGCCGCCGAAGTTGCGTTGTGCGGCGGTGTTGCCCAAGCCTTGGTTGAGCGTGTTGGCCAGGGCCGCCAGGTCCAGCGCCTGCTGGGTGTCGATGACCAAGCCGGCGCCGCGGCCAGGGGTGGTGGCGGGGCGGGGGCCCGTGGCGGGCAGAGCCGGGTCGCGCACGCCCAGCCGATGGCCGTCCAGCGTCAAGCGGCCTTGCGGCGCGAGCAGGTTCACCTGCCCGGCGTTGGCACTGCCGCTGGCCGACACGTCCACCACGGCACCGGCTTGCACAGCGATGTCGCCGGCCGTGCTGCGCAGCGTCACCTGCCCACCCGGCAAGGCGACGTTCTGGCCGTCGAACACGGTGCTGCTGCCGGCGGCGGCCGTGCGGCTGCCGCTGGCCAGTTGCAGGCTGTTCTGCGCCTGCAGCACCAGGGTGCCGGAAGGCAGCTCGATGCGGCCGGCCTGCACCAGGCTGGCGCCGCCCAGCGTGACGGCGGCGCCCAGGCCCGGCGTGGCCGCGGCCACGGCAGGTGTGGGTGCAGGGCTGGCCGGCGAAGCCACCCGCAGTTCGCCCGCGGCCAGCAGCTGCTGCGTGGCGCCGCCGCTGGCGGTCAGGCTCTGTGCCTGCAGCGTCAGGTCGCCGCTGGCCTGCACACCCCCCGTGCCTTGCAGCAGCAGGCTGCCGGCGGCCTGCAGGCGGGTTTGTGCGGCGTCCAGCTGCACGCTGCCCGGTCCCACGGCCAGGTGGCCGGTCAGGGCTTGCAGTTGCAGGCTGCCGTTGGGGGTGGCGTCGCCGCCGGTGGCGGTGTTGCCGCTGCTGTTCTGCAACCGCAGCTGTTGGGCCTGCGCTTGGGCGCTGCCGCTGTCCAGCACGGCCAGTCGGGCGGCGTCCAGCACCAACTGCTGCTGCGTGGCGCTGCCCAGGCTGCTGCCGGCGCTGAACACCAGGTCGCCGGCGCTGCGCAGCGTCAGCGATTGGGCGTTGTTCAAGCCGCCCAGGGCGCTGCCGTCCAGCACCAGGGTGTTGGCGTCGCTTACGGGGGTAGAGCCGCCGCCCACCTGCACGCGCCCGGCGCTCAGCGTCAGGCTGGCGGCGTTCAGCGTGGTGCTGGCCGGCAAGGCCATGCCGGCGCTGGTGTCCAGCGTGATGGCGCCGGTGTTGCCGGCGTTCAGGCGCACGGCGGCGCCCAGGTCCAGTTGGGCCGCGGCGGGGCCTGCGCTGGCGTCGTCGGTGCGGCGCAGCAAGGCCGCTTGGGTGTTGCTGACGCGCAGCGCGGCGCCCTGGCCCAACACGGTCAGGTCGCTGGCCGTGCTGTCGCTTGCACCGCTCGCCGCACCGTTCGCCGATGCGGTGGGGGTGGCCAGCAGTTGCACGCCGTCGGCCAGCCGCAGGCGTTCGCTGGCCAGCAGCACCAAGTCGGGCACCTGCAGCGCGCCGCCTGTGCCGTCCACGGTGACTTGGCGCGCCACGGTGGCCACGGTGCCGCCGCTGCCACGTTGGCCGCCGATCAGCACGGTGTCGGCCCCGGTGCGGTTCACCTGGTCGGGCGTCAGCACCAGCGTGCCGGCGCTGGCCGGGGCGGTGCCGATGTGCACCTGTTCAGCCGCCAAGCCCAGGCTGCCGGCCCGGCCTTGGGCGCTGCCATCGGCCGCGCGTGCGGCGCTCATGGCCACCTGGCCGTCGAACACCAGGGCCTGCGCGGCCAGGTTCAGCGCGCCACCGTCGGCGCTGCGGCGTGGTGCGGGGCTGCCGGCACGGGTGGCCGCGGCCTGAAAGCTGGTGTCGGCGTCGCTGAGGCGGATCTCCGACGAGCGCCGCGCCACGGCCGAGGGCGTGATGACGAAGCTGCTGTCCAGCTGCGTGGTGAGGCCGGTGCCGGCCGTGCCCAGGCGCGCGCCCACCCGCACCGCGCCGTTGGGCAGCGTGACGGCGCCGTTGAGCGGTGCCGTGGCGCTGTCGGGCTTCACCAGGAAAGCGCCGTCCAGCACGGCGTAGCGCGCGGGCAGCAGGGCGTAGGTGCCGGCGGGGATGACGGTGCCGCCCACCCGCAGGTCTTGCGCCAGCACCAGCTGCCGGCCCGTGGGGGCCAGCGGCGTGTTGCCGCTGGCGTCGGTTTGCGTGAGGATGTGGCGGTCCAGCGGCGCCAGCGCGGCGGCCGAGGCCACCCCCGGCACGATGGCGAAAGCGCCCCCGGCCAAACCGGCGAACACGTCGGTGGAACCCCCGGGGCCGGCCACGAACTCCAGCGCGTTGAGCGCGCCGCCGCCTTGCAGGTTGACCACCGCGCCGCGGTTCACGGCCACGTCCGGCGCCACCAGGTCGATGCGCTTTTCTGGCGGGGATGTGACGGCGCGGCCGGCGTAGGTCCAGTTGCTGCCGGCCGTGGTGCTGCCGAAAGGCACGGGCGTGCTGGCGCCGGCCACGCTGGTCAGGCTGTCGGCGCTGAGCGTGAGCTGTTGGCTGGCTTGCAGGCTGATGCTGCCCAGCGGCGCCAGCAGCGTGCCGGCTTGTTCGATGCTGGCCGCGCGGAAGTTCAAGGCGGCACCGGCCGACAACGGCGTGCTGGCGTCGGCGGCGGTGCTGCCCGCCGGGCGCTGGATGCGCAGCGCCGCGTCGCCCACGTCCACGGTGAACTGGGTGTCGCTGGTGCCGCTCACTTGGCGCGCCAGCAAGGTGGTGTCGGCGGCGGTGCGCAGCGCGCCGGCCGTCACCAGGCCGGTGCCGCCGGGCGCGGCCACGCCCACGCCGTGCAGGCGCAGGTCGGCCACGCTGCTGAGCAGCAGGCTGTCCAGGCCGGTCCAGCCGCTGTGGCCCACCACGTCCAAGGCCAGACCTTGGGCGCTGGCGCCTTCGGCCGGGCGCACGGCCAGGCTGAAGCTGGCGCTGCCGGCCACGGGCGCGCTGTTGCGCGTTTGCAGACCGCTGGTGTTGCCCACCTGGGCCGAGGCCGCGGCCAGTTGCACGCGGCTGTCGGGCGCGAAGCTGAAGGTCTGGGCGTCCAGCGTCAGGCGGTTGGCCAGGGCCAGCGCCACGTCGCCTTCGAACTGCAGCGTGTCCAGGCTGCGCAAGGTCAAGCTGCCGGCGCCGCTGTTGGCCAGCGTGCTGGGTTGCACCGTCAGCGTCTTGCCCTGGGCGGCGGGGTTGGCGGCTGCACCGCTGCCCTGCACCACCAGGCTGTGCGGGTTCAGCGTGCCCGCGTCGGACTGCTGGATGCCCAGCGTCAGGCTGCCGGCCGCACCCACCACCGGGGTGCCTGGGCCTGTGCCTTGGCCACCGGCCAGGTTCAGGCGTGCGTTGAACTGGCTGTCGGCACCGCCCGTGGCTTCCAGCGCCACGGTGACGCTGCCGCCCTGGCTGGCCAAGGCGCGCGCGCCGCCGGCATAGGCCGTGCCGCTGAGGCCACCGCCCAGCACGGCGCTGCTGCCTTGGGCGTTGATCTGCGCGCCGGGGCCGGCCTGCAGTTCGTTCGCCGTCAGGCGCACGCTGCCGCCGTCCAGCAGGCGGCCGCGTTGCACACCGTCGGTGCTGGTGCCGCGCACCAGGGTGCCGGCCACGTCGATGCTGGCCGTGTCGCCCAGGCCCAGGCGACCGTCGCCTTGCAGGCCGTTCAGCGGGTTCACCGCCAGGCTGATGCTGCCGCCGGCGGCCTGCAGTTGGCCGTCCATCTGCAAGGTGTTGCTGGCGCGCAGGGCCAGCGTGGCGCCGGCTTCCAGCTGCACGCGGGCGCCAGCGTCCACGCTGAGCTGGCCGCTGTCGGTGTTGTTCGGCACGCCGCTCGCTTGCAGCGTCAGGTTCACCGGACGGCGCACGCCCTCCAGCGCGGTGCCGGCCTGGGTGAAGGCCGCCAGGGTGCTGCCGCTGGCGGCGTCGCGCAGGGCCGGAGTGGCCAACAGGTTCTGCAGCACCGGGGCCACGGTGTTGCCGGCCAGCACCTGGGTGTTCAGGTAACCGTCGAGGTTGAAGTTCTCGAAGCCGCCGGTGGAGAAGAAACCCGGCGCCAGGGCCAGCAGGCCGGTGGCCGGCGGCAGGTTGGCGGGGCTGTCGCCCAGCACCAGCTGGGCGGCGCGCAGCGTCAGGCTGCCACCGGCGCCCAGGCCAGCGGCGTGCAGTTCGCCGCCCAGCACAAAGGGCTGGGCCACACCGCCTGCGGCGCTGCTGGTCAAGGTGAGTGCACCGGCCTTGCCGGCGCTGACGCTGGCGCCGCTACCCCGCACGGTGGCACCGCCGTCGGCGTTCAGCACCGAGGCCGTGCCCAACACCAGGCCCGCGCCAGACCGCAGGGCGATGCTGCCGGCGTCGGCCACACCGGCGGCGGTGGCACCGTCCAGGCGCTGGTTCACCACGCGGCCCGCCACGTCCAACACCGCCCCCGGGGCCACGGTGATGGCGCCGGCCAGCGTGCTGGCCGCCGTGTTTTCCACGGTCTGCGCGGCCAGGCTGCCGCCGCTGGCGCGCACGTCGGCACCCAGCAAGACGCCCTCGCTGCCGCGGCTGTACAGCGCCAGGCTGGCGCGGTCGGCCAGGTGCAGCGTCGCGTCGGCGTCTTGGCGGATGCCACCGTCGGTGGCCAGGCTGATGCGGCCGAAGCCTTGCAGCAGCCCGGTGGTGAGCACGCCGCTGCGGGCCAGCGGCGCGGTCAGCGGGCTGGCCCAGAAGCTGGCCTCGTCGGCGCTGGCCGTGCGGCTGGCGCTGATCTGCAGCCCCTGGGCCACACCCGTGCCCGCGGCCTGGGCCAGGCCCAGTTGCAGCGCACCGGTGCGGGCCAGCGCGTCCAGCCCGGCGGCCTGGCGGCGGCCGGTGGTGGTGCTGGCGAGCACACGGCCGGCCAGGTCCAGCTGCTGCCCCAGCACACGCAGGCCACCGGCGGCGCGGCCTTCCACGTAGCCGGTCTCCAGGCGTTGTGCGGCATTGCTGCCGAAACGCGCCACGCTGCCCCAGCGGCTGCTGGCGGCCGCGGCGTTGCCGCTCAGGCCCACGTAGACCTGGTCCAGCGGCGCGGTGTTCAGCGTGTAGCGGCTGCCGTCGGCGGCGGTCAGGATGGACGGCGCCACCAGCGCGTCGGTGTAGCGCACCTGGCCGCCGCTGAGGTTGATGCTGGACGTGGTGTGGCTGACCACCGCGCCCGTGCTCTCCAGCAGCAGCTGCCCGCCGCTGGACAGGCGTTCGCCCACGGTCTGCGCCAAGCCGGCGCGGTAGCCGGCCAGGTCGCCCAGGATGGGCGAGCTGCCGCGCACGTCCACCGTCACGCGCGCACGGGCCAGCGGGCCGTCTTTCTGCAGCGGCGCGTCTTTCAGGTCGTTGCTGCCCAGCAGTTCGGTGGTGACGAAGAAACGGTCCACGCCCAGCGTGGTGTCGGTGGTGCCGGCCAGGTCGATGGCCACGTCGCGGCCCAGCACGATGCGTGCGTTCGGGTCGAACAGGCGGTCGGCGCGTGTGGTGTCGGGCGCGTCCAACGCGCTGGTGGCGGTGGTGGGCAGGCTGTAGTCGGGGCGGCTTTCGGCGCGCACGCGCACCACGGCGCCGGGCGCGGTGATGCGGGCGGCGTCCTGCAGTTCCACCGTGCGGCCGGCCAGTTCGATGCGCGAGGCCGTGAACGTGGAGCCGCCCACCGTGGCCGCGCCACTGTTGTTGGACGTGGCGGGCTGGCCCTGGGCGTCCAGCGTGGTGTCGGCGGTGATGCTGATCTGGCTGCCTGCGCCCAGCGTCAGCGTGCCGCCTTCGGTGGCCCGCTTTTGCAGCTGGCCGGCCTCGTTGGTGGCCACGGTGTTGCCGCGCGCCAGCAGCAGCACGCTGCCGTTTTCGCTGACGCTGGTGGTGGCGCTGATGCGGCCCTGCTGGTTCACCGCCATGCCCACCAGCGTGGTGTTGCCGCGCGCGGTGCTGATGTCGCCCTGGTTGGTCACGGTGCCGGCGCTGCCGCCGACTTCCACCAACAGGCCGCGCACGGCCGGCACGGCGGGGTTCACCTCGCTGGCGTACAGCTTCTCGGCTACCGGGCTCTGCAGGAAGACTTCGCTGCCCGCGGCCAGCACCGTCTGCCCGCCAGGCGTGCTGATGCTGCCGGCGTTGTTCACCTCTTCGGCGAACAAGAACACACGCCCACCGGTGGTGGTGGTGATGTTGGCGCCCGTGCCCACCTGCACAAAACCCGGGCCCACGGCCGGGCTGGCCAGTAGGCTGGGGTCGCGGAAGAAGCTGCGGCTGGCGCTGAAGGTGCTGGCGCGCAGGCCGTCCAGAAAGTCGGCGTCGCCCACGTTCAGCGACGACGCCACCAGGGCACCCACGTTCACCTGCGCGCCCTGGCCGAACAAGATGCCATTGCCGTTCAGCAAGAACAGCTGGCCGCCGGTGATGAACTGCGGCTGTGCGGTGCTGCCTTCCTTGTACAGCGGGTTCTTCACCTGCGCGTTCAGCGCACCAAAGATGGCGCTGGGCGCGGTGCTGTTCAGCACGCGGTTCAGCGCGCTGCTGTCGGCGTCGGGCAGGCGGAAAGTGACGCTGCTGTCGGCGGCCACGTTGAACTGCAGCCACTGGTAGATGGCGCGCTGGCTGCTTTGTTCGATGAGCTGGTCGGTGCCGCCTTTGGCGTTGGGCGTGTTCACCGGTGCGACCGCGCCCGTGCCATGCACGCGCCAGGTGGCGGCCGGGATGGGCACGGTCTTGGACGGCGGGGCCGGCGGCAGCACCGGGCGCGTGGCCTGGGCCAGCGAATGCAAGGGCCACACCGCGACCAGGGCCATGGCCAGCGGGGTCAGCGCGGGCAGGCTGCGTTCGAAGGGTGTCTTGGGGGCCATGGTGCGCTGCGGGGAAGAAGGGGGCGCCGGGGGGGCGGGTTCAGAACTGCGCTGCCACACGCACGTGCAGGCGGGGCTCGCGGGTGTCGGGGCTGGCGGCGGTGCGCTTCAGCGGCCAGGCCAGGTCCAGTTCGGCGTCCAGGTGGCGCTGGGCTTTCAGGCGCAGGCCCACACCGGCGCCGGCCAGCGGCACGCGTGCGGCCTGGCCGGCGGCGGGTTCCAGCGTGCGCACACGGGCGGCTTCGGCGAAGGCCAAGGCCGTCAGGCTTTGCAGACCCCACCAGGCGGGCGTGGCGGCTGGTGCCGCTGCGGGGGTGTTGGCGGACGCTGCAGGCTTGGGCCACAGGTTGCCGCTGCGCCATTCCAGACCGGCCAGCAGGGCGGTGTCGCCAGAGGCCTCGTTTTCGAAGTAACCACGGACGGTGGTGGCGCCACCGGCGCTGTACAGCTCGCTGCTGGGCAGCAGGTCGCTGGTGAGTTGGCCGGCCACGCGCAGCGTGAACTGGCGCCAGGTGGTGCTGGCGTCCAGCTTCAGCAGCGCGAAGCTGCCATCGCTGTTCTGCCGCTTGCAGGCGAACTGGTCCACGGGGCCGATGTTGCCGGGGCAGTCCACGCTGCGGGGCAGCACGCTGCGCAGGCCCACCACCAAGGTGCTGCCCAGGCTGGCCTGCACCTGGGGGCCGAACCAGCTGCCGTTGTAGCCCAGGCTCAGCGGCAGGTAGCGCAGCGGCGTGGACAGCACGTCGCTGCCGGCTTCCACGCGTTCGCGGAAGGTTTTGTAGTCAACGCCCGCGCTCAGTGTGTGCAGGCCGTCGCCCACGCTGTCGCTGCGCAGCCAACGCAAGCCCAGCGTCAGGCCCTTGCCCAGCACGGTGGCGGCACCCAGGGGTTCGCTGCGGCTGTCCGACAACACCAGCGACAGGCCCAGGCTGTGCGGCCCCACCAGCGGCGCGCTGTAGCCCAGCGACAGCACGCGCGAGCTCTTCACGTCTTCTGGCGCGGTGATGAAGGTGGCCGACAGGCTGTGGTCGCGTTGGAACAGGTTGTCGTAGCGCAGCGTGCTGGTGCTGCGCAGCGCCGCGGTGCCGGCGGCGTGGCGGTTGTTCAGGTCCACGCTGGCGCCTGCGGGCAGTTGGTCGGCCACCCGCAGTTCGGCTTCCACGGTGCCTGGCGTCAGGCCCGGGCGCAGCAGCGGTTGCACCTGGCGTTGTTCGCGGTTCACCGCGGCCAGTTGGCGCTGCATGGTGTTGAAATCGGGCACCTTGCCCGGCGCCAGTTCGCCCACCACGTTGCGGATGAAGCCCTGGCTGTAGTAGCGCGAACCCGTCACGCGCAGGCGGTCCACACGCCCTTCGGTCACGCGCAGCTGCACCACACCTTCGCTGATGCGTTGTTCGGGGATGTCCACCAACACCGTGAGGTAGCCAGCGTCTTGGTAGGCGCGTTCCAGTGCGGTGCGTGCGCCTTCCAGGTCGGCCATGGTTTTGTTTTCGCCCAGGAAGGGCGACACGGCCTGTTCCACCACGGTGTCGGGCAGCACGCTGTTGCCCACCACTTCAAATTCCAGCAGGTCAAAGCGCGGCCCGGCCGGCGCGCTGGCGGCGGAAGCCGGGGCGGCAGGCTGG
>JBKCUM010000195.1:0-10127 GCA_046318395.1 Rubrivivax sp. | reverse complement strand
GTGGCCGAACTGGATCAGCACCAGGTCGCCAGGCTTCAGCTGCGCGCGCACCGTGGCCCAGCGGCCTTCTCGCCAGAAGGTGCGGCTGCTGCGCCCGCCCATGGCGTGGTTGGCCAGGTTGACCTGGGCCGCGTCCAGGTGTTCACCCAGGCGTTCGCCCCAGCCCCAGAAACCGCCCTGGCCGGCGCTGCGCACGGTGGAGTCGCCCACCACGAAGACCGTGGGCAGGCGCGGGTTCAGCGGGGTCCTTGCGGCCGTGGCAGCCGGGCCGGTTTCCACTTCAACGACAGCAAGTACGGCGACGACGACCTGGACGCCGGCAGCGTCAGCCCCTACCGCCTGTTCCTGGTGTTCAACGAGCTGGTGGCCGCGGCGCAAGAAGGTGTGGCGGGTTTCAACCCGGCCTACATGCTGGACCAGAGCCACAACGTCACCGACCCCATCGAAAGCCTGATCGACAGCGCAGAACAGGTGCAGCGCAGCTACGCCCAGGCCCTGCTGGTGGACCGCCAGGCGCTGGACGCCGCCCAGCAGGCCAACGACGCGCTGGCCGCCACCAAGCTGCTGAAGCGCGCCTTCCAGACCGATGTGCAGCCCATCCTGCAGCAGGTGCGCCTGCAAGCCGGTGCGGCGGTGGACCCCATCGCCACCTACCGGGCCAGCGGCTACCGCGCCCGCATGGCGGCACAGCGCCCGGCGCGCGCCGGTGGTGGGGGCGGCATTGTCTGAGTGGCGCCCCACGCCGGGCGGTCTGGACCTGGTGCTGGACGTCGGCAAGACCCGCAGCAAGCTGCTGGTGCTGGACCGCGACGGCGCGGTGGTGCACAGCACCGACCACGCCAGCGGTGCGTTGAAGAACGGGGCCTACGCCAGCCTGGACACCTTCGACCTGGCGGCCTGGCTGGAACAGGCCTTGGCCGACCTGGGCCCGCTGCGTGCGGGCCTGGGCCGCGCCATCGTCAGCGCCCACGGCGCGGCCTTCGCCTGCGTGCAGGGCGACCACCTGGCGGGCCCGGTGCCCGACTACGAGTTCGCCGGCTTCGACGACCGCCCCACCGACTGGGCGCAGCAGATCGGCGGCTTTGAAGAAACCTGCAGCCCCGACCTGCCCCGCGGCCTGAACGCCGCCACGCAGTTCGACTGGCTGGAACGCCACGGCCACGGCGCCGCCTTGCAAGGCACGCTGCTGCCCTACGGCCAGTACTGGGCCTGGTGGTTCAGCGGTGTGCTGGCCAGTGAAGTGAGCGCACTTGGCTGCCACACGCATTTGTGGAACCCGTCGGCCGGCGCTTATTCACAGCTGGCCGAGCGCCGCGGTTGGGCCGGTCGGTTTGCACCGCTGCGCCGCGCCTGGGAAGTGCTGGGCCCGGTGCGCCCGGCCCTGGCCCAGCATCTGGGCTTGCCCGCGGGCCTGCGGGTGCACACCGGCGCCCACGACAGCAACGCCTGCCTGGCGCGCTACCTGCGCAGCCACCCGCGCATGACGCTGGTGACCACCGGCACCTGGGTGGTGGTGATGGGCCCCGGCGCCCCGGCGCGGCCGCTGGACGCCGAACGCGACCTGCTGTGCAACGTGTCGGTGCGCAACGAGCCCGTGCCCACCGGCCGCTTCATGGGCGGGCGTGAACTGCAGCAGCTGTGCGCCGGTGCCGACCCCCAGCTGGCCAACGCCGACACGCTGCAGCTGCTGCTGCAACGCGGGGTGCTGGCGCTGCCAGGCTTCGAGGCCCAGGGCGGCCCGTTCCGCCAGCACCACGGTGGGGTGGAAGACGCGCAGGGCCCGCTGGCGCTGCACAGCCTGTCGCCCACCGAACGCGCCACACTCGCCGCGCTGTACACGGCCCAGGTGACGGCCTGGATCGTGGACCGCCTGGGCGGTGCCGGGCCCGTGGTGGTGGAAGGCCCGTTTGCGCACAACCCGGTCTACACCGGCGTGCTGGCCGCCCTGCTGCCGCAGGCCCCACTGCTGGTCAGCACCGACGCGCTGGAGGGCACGGCCCGTGGTGCTTGGATGCTGGCGCACTGGACCGAACCTGGCGTCACCACACCGTCCACGGCCGCCGCCCCGCCGCTGCACGCCGCGGCCTTGCAGGCCTTGCACCGCCGCTGGTGCGAGCGCCTGGCCCCGGCCATGCTGCCGCTGGCGGGCTGAGAGGCTGAGCGCCCAGGCCGCCGCCGCGCGGCCGCGGGCGAGGCCCGCCGTGTTCAAACGCCGGCGCTGCCGTTCAGCGGGCCACGGGCTCGGCGACGATCACGTCGTCGATGCCCACGCCGTCGGGCGGTGGGTTCTGGAACACGGCGTTCACCGGGTGCGTGCCGGCCACGATGCGCACGCGGGCCGCAGGCCGTGGCAGTTGCACGCCCACGAAACTCAAGCCCTTGGACACCGCGCCGGCCACGGGCACCACGTGGCGGTACAGCAGGCGTTCGTCGGCACCGTAGAACTCGAGCCGCGTCCCGTCGGCCACGTCCACGTCCACCAGCACCACGCCGAAGGCCGACACCGTGGCGGGCACCTGGGTGCCGGGCACCACGAAGGTCACATCGGTGATGTTGCTGTCCATCGTGGCGAAGAAGCGCGATGCGCTGAAGGTGCCGAACTCGATGGGCCCCCAAGGCTGGCCATTGGGCAACTTGGCGGTCACATCGGCGAACAGGAAGGCGTCGGTGCCCGGGTCGCCACTGACCTTCATGCGCGAGCCCGGCGTCGAAAACACCAGACCGCGCGGCGAGCTGGTGGCGAAGAAGCCCCCGGGAAAAGGGTCCAGGCTGGCGGTGGGGATGCCGTCCCAGTTGACCTCGCGCCGGCCGCCGCTGGCCGCGGCAGCGCTGCCGTTGTTCGGGCCCAGGCGGTCGCGGAAAGCGTCGACACTGGGCTGCAGGCCGGCGGCGTTGGCGGCCGCGGCCTGCACCACCTGGGGTGGGGGGTCTTCGTCGCTGCCGCCGCAGGCCGCCAGCGTCCCCAGCGCCAAGAGCGCCACCAGGGCAGGCCCCGGAGACGCCCAGCCGGAGCGGGGGACCGAGGCCGCCGCGTCGGCGACCGGGTCGCGCGTCAGGGGCCAGGGCAGGCGCCGCGGGTGCAGGTCTGAACGGGGCGCCGGCAGGTGGGCGTGGGGTGCTGGGGTCATGGGCGTGGCCTCGGAGTGGGTGGGAGCGGGCATCTTCCGCAACCACCGTCTCCGCAGCGTCTCAGCGCCGCCGGGCGCCCGCCAGGCCCGCCCGCGCGCCCGCGCTGAACCGCCGCCGCGGGCGCCTTCAGCCGCCGGCGGCGCGCAGCCAGCCCAACCCGTCGCGCGTGCCGTTCGGCACCGGGCCGCGTTCCGGTCGGTATTCACAGCCCACCCAGCCCACCCAGCCGCAGGCGGCGGCCACCTCGTCGATCACCTGGAACAGGTAGGGGTGGTGCAGCTCGCCGTGGTCGGGTTCGTGGCGCAGCGGCACGCCGGCGATCTGGAAGTGGCCGACGCGGCCCGTGGGCAGGTACTGGCGGATCTTCATCGCCACATCGCCTTCGACGATCTGGCAGTGGTACAGGTCCATCTGCACCTTCAGGTTGGGCGCGCCAATGGCCAACACGGTGCGGTGGGCTTCGTCTTGCCGGTTCAGGAAGAAGCCGGGGATGTCGCGCGGGTTGATGGGCTCGATCAGCACGTCGCGCCCGGCCGTGGCCGCCAGTTCCGCGGCCCAGGCCAGGTTGGCTTCGTAGGTGGCCTGCAGTTGGGCACGTTCGGCACCGGCCGGGGCCAGGCCGGCCATCAGGTGCACACGCGGGCAGTTCAGCACCTCGGCGTATTCCAGCGCGCGGGCCACCCCGGCGCGGAACTCGGCCTCACGCCCGGGCAAGCAAGCCAGGCCCCGTTCACCGGCGTCCCAGTCGCCGGGCGGGGCGTTGAACAACACCTGCTGCAGGCCGTGGTCGGCCAGGCGCTGCTTCAGTTCGGCCGCCGGGTGGGCATAGGGGGACAGGTATTCCACGGCCTGGAAACCGTCGGCCGCGGCGGCGGCAAAACGGTCGAGGAAGGGGTGCTCGTTGTAGAGCATCGACAGGTTGGCGGCGAAGCGGGGCATGGGGGACTTTCAGGGCAGGTGTTGAAGGCGCGCGGGGGTGTCACCACACGGCGCCAAAGGCCTGGCGCAGCTCGTCGATCTGCGCGGCGCTCAGCGGTGCCACATTGCGGCCGATCAGCAGCCACAGGCGGGCGGTTTCTTCCAGCTCTTCCAGCACGGCGCTGGCCTCGGCCGGGCTGCGGTGCCACACGACGGGGCCCAGGCGGTCCAGCATCACCGCGCGCAGCGGGCGGCCGGCGGCCACCGAAGCGGCCAGCGTGTCGTGCACCCAGTCGGCGGTGGCCGGGTCGCCCGGGCGGCGGTAGGGCGCCAGCGGCACGTGGCCCACCTTCATCACGTAGTACGGCGTGATGGGCGGCACGATGTCCTGCGCCTGCCACACGCCGGCCAGCGTCAGCGCCACCAGGTGCGTGGCGTGTGTGTGCAGCACGCAGCGCGCCTGCGGGTCGGCGGCATAGATGCGGCGGTGCAGGGCCAGGGTCTTGCTGGCGCGGTCGCCGCTGGTCTGCACCCCGTCGGCACCCACATGGGCCAGGCGTTCGGGTTGCAGCGTGCCCAGGCAGGCGTCGGTGGGCGTGATGAGGAAGCTGCCGTCGTCCAGCCGCACGCTGAGGTTGCCGGCCGTAGCGTGCACATACCCACGCTGGTGCAGCGAGAGGCCGGTGGCGCAGATCTGGTCGCGGGCTTCAGAGGGTGTCATGGTGGTCAGAAGCTGTGAATGAACCGGTCGCGCCCGAGCGGCGCGCCAGGGCGGTCGGGATCTCGGCGCAAAGCACCGCCATATCGAGACATATGGCGAGCATTTGCAACGACTAGCCCGGCCGTCAGGGCGCGACGAGCGGGCGTGAGTGGTTCGTTCACAGCTTCTCAGGCAAAAGTCTTCAGGAAGAAGTCTGCACTGCCGAAGTTGCCCGACTTCAGCGCCAGGTGCACGGGCACGCCCAGGTCGGTGGGCGCCCAGGTCCAAGGCACGCCGGGGTCGATCTGCGGGCCGATGGCCAACTGGCGCACACCCAGGGCCTGCACCACCGCGCCCGAGGTTTCACCGCCGGCCACCACCAGGCGCCGCACGCCGCGCTGCACCAGGCCCCGCGCCACCTGGGCCAGCACGCCTTCCACCAGCGCGCCGGCACGTTCGGCGCCCAACTGCGCCTGCACGGCCTGCACCGCAGCGGGTTCGGCCGTGGCGTGCACCAGCACCGGCCCGCTGGCCAGCAGTGGCGCGGCCCAGGCCAGGGCTTGGGCGGCCACGTCCTGGCCTTGCGCGATGGCCAACGGGTCCACCGCAAAAGCCGGTCGGCCCGCGGCCTTGAAGGCCGCGACCTGGCCATTGGTGGCTGCGGAACAACTGCCCGACACCACGGCACCCAGGCCTTCAAAAGCCGGCAGGCTGCTGGCCGTGCTGGCCGTGTTGGTGCCTTCGGCACCGCGTCCCCAGTTCTGCGGCAGGCCGATGGCGATGCCGGAACCGGCCGTCACCAGCGGCAGGCCTTTCAGCGCGGCGCCGATGTGCAACAGGTCGGCGTCGCTGACAGCGTCCACCACGGCCACGCCCACGCCCTGGGCCTGCAGCGCGGCAAAACGGGCGCCGATGGCCGCGGGGCCGGCGGCCACCACGTCTTGCGCCACCAGGCCCACGCGGCGGCGGGTTTGCGCTTGCAGCACCCGCACCAGGTTGGCGTCGTGCATGGGGGTCAGCGGGTGGTGGCGCATGGGGCTGTCGGACAGCAGCACATCGCCCACGAACAAATGGCCCTTGAACACCGTGCGCTGGTTCACCGGGAAGGCCGGGCAGGCGATGGTGAAACCCTGGCCTTCGCCGTGCAGCGCGTCCAGCAGCGCGTCGGTGACGGGGCCGATGTTGCCGGCCGGTGTGCTGTCGAAGGTGGAGCAGTACTTGAAGTAGACCTGCTGCACGCCCTGGGCCTGCAACCAGCGCAGCGCCGCCAGGCTTTGTGCCACGGCGTCGTCGGCCGGGATGGTGCGCGACTTCAGCGCCACCACCAGGGCGTCGGCTTCGATGGCCGCGGCATCGGGTTCAGGCAGGCCGATGGTCTGCACCGTGCGCAGGCCGGCGCGCACCAGGTTGTTGGCCAGGTCGGTGGCGCCGGTGAAGTCGTCGGCGATGCAGCCGAGCAGGGGTCGGGTCATGGCCAGCCCTTTTAAACAGGCTTCGCCGGCAGCGTGATGCCGGGGAAGATCTTGATCACGGCGCTGTCGTCTTCGCGTGCGAAGCCGGCGGTGCTGGCCTGCATGAACATCTGGTGCGCGGTGGCCGACAGCGGCAGCGGAAACTTGGTGGCGCGGGCGGTGTCGAGCACCAGGCCGAGATCCTTGACGAAGATGTCTACCGCCGACAGCGGCGTGTAGTCGCCGGCCAGCACATGGGCCATGCGGTTCTCGAACATCCAGCTGTTGCCGGCGCTGTGGGTGATGACCTCGTAGATGTCTGCCGCCGCCACACCTTCACGCAGGCCCAGGGCCATGGCCTCGGCCGCAGCCGCGATGTGCACACCGGCCAGCAGCTGGTTGATGATCTTCACCTTGCTGCCGTTGCCGGCGCGGTCGCCCAGCCGGTAGACCTTGGCGGCCATGGCGTCCAGCGCGCCACCGGCCTTGGCGTAGGCGGCGGGGGTGCCGGCGGTCATCATGGTCATCTGCCCGCTGGCGGCCTTGGCGGCGCCGCCGGAGATGGGCGCGTCCAGGTACAGCAGGCCGCGTTCGGCCAGGCGGGCTTCCAGCGCCACCGACCAGTTCGGGTCCACCGTGGAGCACATGATGAACAGGCTGCCGGGCTGCAGGGCCGCGGCGGCGCCGCCTTCACCGAAGAGCACGGCCTCGGTCTGTTCGGCGTTGACAACCACGCTGACCAGCACCTCGCAGTGCGCGGCCAGCTCGGCCGGGCTGCTGCAGGCCACACCGCCTTCCGCGGCAAAGGCTTGTGCGGCTTCTGGACGCACATCGCACACGTGCACGGTGTAGCCGGCGCGGCGCAGCGAGGCGGCCATGCCGCGGCCCATGGCGCCCAGGCCGATGACGCCGATGTTGCCGAGTTGGCCAGGTTGGCCCAGGGACTGGTTCATGCGGTGGTGGTCCTTGTCGGTTCAGTGGGGCGGGTCACTTGAAGCCCAGCGCACGTGGCGCCCAGGTGCTCAAGGCCGGCAGGAAGGTCAGCAGCATCAAGATGACGCCGTGGGCCAGCAAGAAGGGTTTGAGCTCACGCGTCAGCGCACCCAGCGGCACCTTGGCCACGTTGGAGGTGACGAACAACAGCCCGCCCACGGGCGGTGTGACCATGCCCAGCGTCAGGTTGAAGATGACGACCATCGCGAAGTGGATGGGGTCGATGCCGAGGTGCGCCGCCACGGGGGCCAGGATGGGCACCAACACCATCACACCCGGCAGCGGTTCGATGAAGATGCCGAAGATCAGCAGGAAGATGTTCACCGCGATCAGGAAGGTGACGGCGTTGAAGTTCTGCGTGGCCATCCACTCGGCCAGCTTGATGGGCAGGCCGTCCACCGTCAGCACCCAGGCGAAGGCGTTGGACATGCCGATGATGATGAGCACCGAAGCCGTCAGCAGCGCCGAACGCGCCAGGATGTCGGGCAACGCCTTCCACTGCAGCGTGCGGTAGATGAACTTGCCACACACCAGGGCGTAAAACACCGCCACCACCGAGGCTTCGGTGGGCGTGAACCAGCCCGCGCGCATGCCGCCCAGGATGATGACGGGCAGCAGCAGCGCCGGCACGGCCTTCCAGGTGGTGGCCAGCTTGTCGCGCCAGCCGAGCTGCTCGTCGATGCCCTTGTAGTTGCGCCGCTTGGACACCCACCAGTTCACGGTGGCCATGGCCACGGCGATCAGGATGCCGGGCACAAAACCCGCGATGAACAGCGCCCCCACCGACACACGTTCGTCCTGCAGCGCGTAGATGATCATGATGATGGACGGCGGGATGATGGGCCCGACGATGGCCGTGGCCGCCGTCAGCGCCGCGGCGTAGGCGCGGTCGTAGCCGGCCTTGTCCATCATGCGGATCATCATCGAACCCGGGCCCGCGGCATCGGCCAGCGCCGAGCCCGAGATGCCCGAGAAGAAGGTGAGCGACACCACGTTGGTGTAGCCCAGGCCCCCGCGCTTGTGGCCCACGAACTGCGCGGCGAACTTCAGCAGCACTTCGGTGAGCGAACCGCCGCTCATCAGCTCGGCGGCCAGGACGAAGAACGGCACGGCCATGAGCGGGAAGCTGTCCACGCCTTCGTAGGTCTGCTTCAGCATGGCCAGCAGCGGCAGGTCGCTGCCCAGCAGCACGGCGGCCAGCGTGGAGATGCCCAGCGCGAAGGCCACAGGCATGCCGATGGCCAGCAGCACGACGGCGCTGAGGATGAGGATCAGGCTCATGGGGTGGGCCTCACAGCGAGGCGCTGGCGTTGGCGTCGAAGTGCGCGTCGGCGGCGAAGCTGCGGCTCTTCAGGTAACCCTTGACGATGAAGGCCAGGTGCAGCATCAGCAGCACCCCGCCCACCGGCATGGCGGCGTAGACATAGGCCATGGAGACCTGGGTGGTGGGCGTCATCTGGTACTGCACCCGTTCCAGGTACATCGCGCCGTAGACCACCATGAAACCGAAGAAGGCGAACAAGGTGGCGGCGATCAGCACCCGCAGGGCCACCGCGGCTTTGGGCGGCAAGCTGTCTTGCAGGTTGTCCACGGCGATGTGGCCGCCATACCGCAGCACCGGGCCGGCGCCCAGGAAGGTGAGCCACACCATCAGGTAACGCGCCACTTCTTCGGCCCATTCGATGGACGCGCTCGTGGTGTAGCGCAGCACCACGTTGGCGAAGATGACCAGCGCCATCGCGGCCAGCAGCAGGATCAGGGCCGCGCGGTTCAGGCGCATCAGCCCTTTTTCGAAGGTGTCCATGGGGTTCCCTGGTCGCGGCGGCACGGTGGCGGCGAAAGTGCGGTCGGCCCGCCCCGGGCGGGCCGACCACGGTGGCCTTACTTGACGGCCTGGATGGCCGCGATGCGGTCGGCGCCGAACTCTTTGGCGTAGTTCACATAGGCCGACTTGGTGGCTTCGCGGAAGCTGTTGCCGTTGACCTGGCGCACCACCTGCATGCCGTCTTTTTCCAGCTGCGCGATGCCGGTGGCCTCGTCGTCGTTGACCTTCTTGCGCGTGGCGGCCACGCTGGCCCGGGCGGCGTCGGCGAAGACCTTCTTGTCGGCGTCAGACAGCTTGTTGAACACCCGCGGCGAGGTGATCAGCAGCGCCGGCGAGTACACGTGGCCGGTCAGCGACAGGTGCTTTTGCACCTGGCTGAACTTGCTGGCCAGGATGACGGGGATGGGGTTCTCCTGGCCGTCCACCACGCCTTGCTGCAGCGCGCCGAACACCTCGGGGAAGGCCATGGGCGTGGGCAGGATGCCGAAGGTGCGGTAGCCCTCCATGTGCACCTTGTTCTCCATGGTGCGCATCTTCAGGCCCGCGGCGTCGCCGGCGCTGACGATGGGGCGTTTGTTGTTGGTCATGTGGCGGAAGCCGTTCTCGCTCCAGGCCAGGCCCACCAGGCCGTGTTTGGGGAAGCTGGCCAGCATGGCCTGGCCGATGGCGCCGTCCAGCACCTTGCGTGCGTGGTCGTAGTCGCGGAACAGGAAGGGCACGTCGACGATCTTGATCTCGGGCACGAAGTTGCCCACCGGGCCGGTGGAGGTGAGCACCATGTCTTGCGTGCCCAGCTGCACGGCTTCGATCTGCTCACGTTCACCGCCCAGCGCGCTGGCCGGGAACACCTGGCACTTGATGCGGCCTTGGGTGCCCTTGGCCACTTCGTCGCAGAACACGTTGGCGCCCACGTCGTAATGCGAGCCCTTGGCCAGCACATGGCCCAGCTTGAGCACGGTTTGCGCCTGGCTGGCGCTGGCGGCCACGGTCAGCAGCACGGCGGCCGCGGTGGCGATGGAACGGGTGGTCATGGCGTCTCCTTCAAAGTGGTGGGGCCCTGACCCAGCCGGCGGGCGTTCGCGCTGCGCGACGGCAGCCCGGTATTTTTGTA
>JBKCUM010000194.1:0-2589 GCA_046318395.1 Rubrivivax sp. | reverse complement strand
CAGCAGCAGCGTGCTGGCCTGTTCGGGCGTCAGCCCGTCCACGGCGGTGTTCAGGTGCAGCTTGAAGCTGTCGTGCTGGGCCTTGAGTTGCTTCTTGACGGCGGCGAGTTCCTTCTTCCAGGCCTTGAGCTGGGCTTCGTCCACCGCGGGTGCGTCGTCGGCATCGGCTTCGGGGGCTTCTTCGGCTGTTGCGCCGTCACCGCCTTCTTCGCCTTCGGCTTCTTGCGGGTTGGCCGCTTTGATCTGGCTGTCCAGCTCGGCCTTCTGCGATTCCAGCTTCTGCAGGCTCTGCACAAAACCGCCCATCAAGAACTTCACCAGCTTGTGTTCCAGCGGGCTGTCTTTGCTGGCCTTGTCTTCCAGCGCGGTGACGATGCTGGTGCGCCAGGCATCGGCCACGCCTTTGGCGTGGCGCACGGCCAGGGTTTGGAAGTCGTACTTGGTCTGGTACCAGAAGCCGGCCACGATGCCGCGCACCTGGAAGGGGTCCAGCAGACCCACGGCTTCCAGCGCGGCGCTGAAGCTGGTCAGCAGGTCTTGGCGCAGGGCCACCAAGGGCGCGGTGCCGTGCTGGCCGCTTTGCATCTGGCCGGCCAGCGCCGCGATGCGCGGGCTGTGCGCCAGCCACCATTGTTCAAACGCGGCGCGGATGGCGGCCTCTTTGGCCACCAGGCCGGCATTGCCCTCAATGGCGGGCTTCAGGTCCCGGCGCTGGGCCAGGGTGGGTTGGAAATCCAGGTAGTGCGCGTCGCGTGTGGTCAGCAGGTCCAGCGGGTCCAGGCCATGGGCCTGGAAGAGCGCGGCCTTGTCGGCCACTTCGGCCCGGGGCACGCCGCCCACCAAGTGGGCCCGCACGTCGTGCGGTTCCGGCGGCGGGGCGTTGTCGGCGTAGCGGCGGATGTTCAGGTTGTGGCCGTTGGCCTTCAGCGTGGCGTTGTCCACGATGGCCGAGAAGCCTGGGATGGCGCGGAACTCGTCGAAGGTGGTGACGATCTTTTCAATGTGCTCGGGCAGCAGGTGGTTCTGCGCCCGGCCTTCGAAGTACTCGCGGTCGGCGTTGATGAACAGCACCCGACCCTGCCGTTCGGCCGGTTTGCCGCTGACGCGCTGCGCACCACGCTGCACCTGCTGGCGCAGCACCAGGATGCAGGCCGGGATGCCGGTGCCGTAAAACAGGTTGGGCGCCACGCCGATGACGGCTTCCAGCAGGTCTTCGTCGACGATGGCGGCGCGGATGTCGCGCTCGTCACCGCCGCGGAACAGCACGCCGTGCGGCATGACGGTGGCGATCATCCCGCCGTCGCGGGTGACGTGCACCATGTGCTGCAGGAACATCAGGTCGGCCTTCTTGGCCCCCAGCGGTACTTGGTAGGGGAAACGTTCGGCGAATTTGGGCGCCCAGGCGGCGCTGCCGTCGGTGTTCTTCTCGGTGTGGCCCCAGGGAATGGAAAACGGCGGGTTGGTGAGCACGCGGTCGAAGTGCATCAGCTCGCCGTCTTCCACATGCAGCGGCTCGGCCAGGGTGTCGTCGTTGCGCAGGTCGGCGGTGCTGATGCCGTGCAGCAGCATGTTCATCTTGGCGATGGACCACACCGTGCCGTTGAATTCCTGGCCGAAGAGGTTGGCCTTGCGGCCGTCTTCGCCGTGTTCGTCGATGTGTTCCTTGGCGGCGATCAGCATGCCGCCGGAGCCGCAGCAGGGGTCGTAGATGTCGTGCGCCAGCGTGTGCTTGATCAGCCGCACCATCATGCGCACCACCGAACGCGGCGTGTAGAACTCGCCGCCCTTCTTGCCGGCGGAGTCGGCGAACTCGCCAATCAGGTACTCATAGGCCGCGCCCAGCAGGTCGGGGAACTCGAAATCGGCGTTGCGCAGGCGGTACTGGCCGAAGTGGGTGACGAGCTGGCGCAGTTTGATGTCGGGGATCTTGCTCTGCCCCACCTGCCGGGTGAAGTCAATGTGCGCCACCACGCCGTCCAGCGCGGCGTTGTTGTCTTGCAGCCCGCTGAGGGCCTTGTTCAGCCAGTCGCCCACGTTGCGGTGGGCTTCGTTCAGCAGGGTGTCGTAGCGGGATTCCTTCGGCACCCAGAAGGCACCGTCTTTTTTGTACCAGCGCGGGTTTTCGGCGGACAGGCGGGCGTCGGCCTCGCTCTTGCCGGCGTCCATTTCCTGCTGGATCACTGCCTCGCGGCGCTCGTCGAAAACGTCGGAGCAGCGCTTCAGGAACAGCATGCCGAAGATGTATTCCTTGAACTCCGAGGCGTCCATCTTGCCGCGCAGGATGTCGGCGGCTTTGAAGAGGTGGCGTTCTAGCTGGGGCAGGGTTAAGGGCATGTAGGAAATCCAGTCAAATTTGGTTGTTTTGTAGTGGCGTGGCGCATCAGTCGGCCTTGCCCATGATGTTTTGTGAGTCAGGCGATCGGTAACCCGGAGCCAGGAGTGCGTTCTTTACGCCGTAAAGCGCCAGGTGATCTTTCAGCCAGAGTCGGTATTCGTGGCCCCGCAAGCTGTGGTCTGGCGAGCAGTCGACGCTCCACTGGCGCAAGATGTACCCAGCTGTGGCTGCGCGAAGTTTCATGGTCAGCACAC
>JBKCUM010000193.1:0-3259 GCA_046318395.1 Rubrivivax sp. | reverse complement strand
GCGTGCACGTTGCGCTCCAGCCAGCGGCTGTAGGCGCGCGGGGTGTCGGCGTCGGCGGCTGGGGCTTGGCCGGCGGCGCTGGCCGGCAGCAGGCCCTCGGGGGCCACGAAGCAGGCAGCCACGCGGTCGAACTCGGCCTGCGGAATGAGGTGGGGCGTGTCTTGCAGCAGGGCGGCGAACTCGGCGTTCACCTGGTCCACAAAACGCTGGCCTTCGGCCTTCACCAAAATTTTGATGCGGGCCTTGTAGGCGTTGTCGCGGCGGCCGTGCAGGTTGTACACGCGCACCACGGCTTCGATGTAGACCAGAATTTGCTGCCAGGGCACGAAGGCGTTGAACAGCGTGCCCACGATGGGCGTGCGGCCCATGCCACCGCCCACCTGCACGGCAAAACCCACCTCGCCGGCATCGTTTTTCTTCAGCTGCAGGCCGATGTCGTGCCAGCCGATGGCGGCGCGGTCTTCCAACGCGCCGCTGACGGCGATCTTGAACTTGCGCGGCAGGAAGGCGAACTCGGGGTGCAGCGTGCTCCACTGGCGCAGCAGCTCGCAGTAGGGGCGAGGGTCCACCACCTCGTCGGCGGCCACGCCGGCCAGCGCGTCGGTGGTGATGTTGCGGATGCAGTTGCCGCTGGTCTGGATGCCGTGCATGTCCACGTCGGCCAGCAGGTCCATGGCGTCGGCGGCGCGCGGCAGCGGGATCCAGTTGAACTGCAGGTTCTGGCGCGTGGTGAAGTGGCCGAAACCACCCCGTTCCTGCGGCGTGCCGGCGTCTTGCAGGTCGAGTTCGCGGGCGATCTTGCCCAGCTGGCGCAGTTGGCGCGCGGCCAGGGCGCCGTAGGGCACGGCCACGCGCAACATGGGGGCGTGGCGCTGCACGTACCAGCCGTTTTGCAGGCGCAGCGGACGGAAGTCGTCGTCGGCCAGTTCGCCGGCCAGGTTGCGTTCCAGCTGGTCGCGGAATTGTGCGGCGCGGGCTTTGACGAACTGGCGGTCGAAATCGGTGTAGCGGTACATGGCGGGCAGGGTGCGGGTGAGGCTGCGGACTGTAGGCAAGCTGCTTATTCTTGAAAACTACATATAAGTTGCTTGCTTATGCCTTATCGGTCTTTCGAGGGCGGGCTGGAGCGGCTTCCTACAATGCGGCCATGCTCAAACCGCTGTTGCTTGCTTGTGTGGCCGTCCTGCTGACGGCCTGCCAGACCGCCCCCGTGGCGCCCCCGCCGCCGGTGCAGCCCGGTGGTGGTGCGCCCGCCGTCACCCCGGCCGTGGTGCCTGCGGCCAGCAGCCCCGCGGCGTCGGCCCCGGTGGCCGTGGTGGTGCCGCCACCGCCCGTGGTGGTGCCACCCCCGCCGCCGCGCGTGTTGAAGCCGCCGCGCATCGGCCTGGCCCTGGGTGGCGGTGCGGCCCGTGGTTTTGCGCACATCGGCGTCATCCAGGTGCTGGAAGAGCAGGGCATCAAGGCCGACCTGGTGACGGGCACCTCGGCCGGCAGCCTGGTGGCGGCGCTGTACGCCTCGGGCAAGACGCCGGCTGAAATGGCGCAGCTGGCCATCAACATGGACGAAGGTGCCATCACCGACTGGTCTTTCCCGGGCCGTGGCCTGATCCGCGGCGAGGCGCTGGCCAAGTACGTGCGCGACCACACGGGCCAGCGCGCCATCGAGCAGATGAAGCTGCCGCTGGGCATCGTGGCGGCCGACCTGGACAGCGGCGCGCCCATCCTGTTCCAGCGTGGCGACACCGGTGTGGCGGTGCGGGCTTCGAGCGCCGTGCCCGCGGTGTTCCAGCCGGTGCGCATCGGCAACCGCGAGTACGTGGACGGCGGCCTGGTGTCGCCGGTGCCGGTGCGTTTTGCGCGGCAGATGGGCGCGGAACTGGTGATCGCCGTGGACATCTCCAGCCCGCCCGACGGTGCGGCCACGGGCGACCTGATGAAGATGCTGCTGCAGACCTTCAGCATCATGGGCAAAAGCATCAACGTGTTCGAGCTGCGCGACGCCGACGTGGTGCTGCGCCCCAACCTGAACGGCGTGGGCAGCGCCGACTTCACCGCGCGCCGCCGCGCCATCCAGGCCGGCCGCGAAGCCGCCACGGCCGCGTTGCCGCAGTTGAAGGCCCGTATCGCGGCGCTGTCGAAGTAACGCCCGCCGCTGGTCGCGCCCGGCCATGAAAAAGGGCCCGGGCCACCATGGAGTGGACCGGGCCCAAGGTTGGCGCGGTGTGAGCCGCCCGAACCACGTTCGACAAGCTTCCTGAGGAGGAGAAACGCCCTGGGCAACCCACGGGCCTCTGGTCAGAGCGGTCGGCGTGGGCTTGGTTCCCTGGTGGAAACCCTTGGTTTTGCGGGTTGGCTGCTGCCGCCTCACGTCTGCGCCCGCCGCGGCGCCTTTTCCGCTTGCACACCCCATGTCCATCGCCGACCTGCGCGCGGCCCTGAACGCCGAACTGGCGGCCACGCCCGAGTACTTCGACTTCAAGGTGCTGCACCGCGAAGCCGACGGGCCGCTGTGGCGTGTGACGCTGGCGCCGGGTTATGTGTACGCCGAAGGCCAGCGGCCGGGTGCGGCTTCGGCCCAGGCCTTGTTGGACGACAGCCTGGACGGCGCCTCGGCCTGGTGGGGCGCACCGGCCAAGGGCGGCGCCAGCGTGCTGGCCGTGGTGCCCGAAGAAGACCAGCTGGTGCTGCAGAACGCCAGCGCGCCGCCGCCGGGGCCCGATGCGCTGATCCGCCTGTACCCCAACCGTTTCCTGAACGCCGTGGCCGACGCCTGGTGGGACGGCCCCTGGGCAGAACGCGCCTGGGCCGCGCTGGCCGACCTGGCCCAGCCGCAGCACTGGCCGCCGGCCCCGGGCCAAGCGCTGACCGGCGAGCCGTTCCGCTGGCTGCGCCCGGCGCAACGGGCCGCCCTGGGGCTGGTGGACTTCAGCAGCGCTTTCCTGTGGGGCCCGCCCGGCACCGGCAAGACCACCACGCTGGGCGTGCTGCTCGCCGAAACCCTGGCGCGGCGGCCGCAGGCGCGCGTGCTGTTGTTGTCCACCACCAACCACGCGGTAGACGGCGCCACCATCGCCGTGGACAAGGCTTTGGAAAAAGGCCGGCGCGACGCGCTGCGCCCGTTGGTGCAGCGCCTGGGCACCCGGTTTGAAGCCGCGGCCTACGCCGGCCGCGAGCACCTGCTGCCCACCGACGACCACGGCCTCATCGCCCGCCTGGCCCGGGCCGAGGCCGCGCGGCCGGCGCACCGCGACGCGGCGGC
>JBKCUM010000192.1:0-64084 GCA_046318395.1 Rubrivivax sp. | reverse complement strand
GAACAGGTCGGTCTGCATGGTCTGCCGCATGCGTTCGGTGCTGAGGTGGTTGCGCACGTCGGCAAAGCCCACACGCGCCGGGATGCCCGCGGCGCGGGCGGCGGCGGCCAGCAGCGCGGCCTTGGGCACGCACCAGCCGTGGCCGGCGGTCAGCACGGCGCTGGCCTTCATGCCCGCGGGGCTGAGGTCGATGCGGTAGGGGTCGTAGCGGAAGCCATCGCGCACGGCCAGGTACAGCGCCACGGCCTGTGCGCGGTCGCTGTCGCCCACGGCGTGCTGCCGCGCGAAGGCCACCACGGCGGGGTGGTCGCTGTCGATCAGCGGGGTGGGCTGCAGCATGGGGGTGGCCGTGGCTGGGCGGTGGCGTGCGGTGGCAGGTGCCAGGCGCCAGGGTTTCAGCGTTCCTTGATCTCGACGCGCCGGTTCTGCGACCAGGCGTTTTCGTCGCGGCCTTCCACCGCCGGGCGGGTGCTGCCGAAGCTGGTGGCTTCCAGCCGCGCT
The DNA here is from genome assembly GCA_046318395.1 of Rubrivivax sp. Taxonomy (GTDB): domain Bacteria; phylum Pseudomonadota; class Gammaproteobacteria; order Burkholderiales; family Burkholderiaceae_C; genus Rubrivivax. The sequence continues at coordinate 63,583 of JBKCUM010000192.1, read as the reverse complement.
TCGGGCACGCCCACCACGACCAGCGCGCGCAGCACGGCCTCGGCGCGCTTTTGGCCCAGGGCCAGGTTGTATTCGCTGCCACCGCGTTCGTCGGCGTGGCCCTCCAGCAGCAGCCGGGCTTGCGGCTGGTTCAGCAGGGCGCGGGCGCGGCGTTCCACCATGGGTTGCGCTTCGGCACGCAGGGCGAAGCTGTCGTAGTCGAAATAGACCACACGCTGCAGCGGTTCGACGGCCATGGTGCCGGGGCCGATCGCCTGCCCGCCGGTGCCGGGTGCCGAGGGCGAAACCTCGGCCGTTGCGCCCGCGGTCCCGGCGGGCGCCGTGGTGCTGGCCTGGGGCTTGTCCGCGGCCGCCGCGGGTGGGCTGCGGCGGGCGGCGGCTTCGGCGCGCACGCGGGCGTCGCGTTCAGCGGCGGCGCTGCGTGCGGCTTCCTGCGCGGCAGCGACGGCCTCCGGCGTCGCCCACACGGTGTTGGCGGCGGTGCGGGTGACCACGGGGCCATCGCCGGTGTCGGTGGCTGGCGGTGCGCTGGTGCAGGCACTGAACAAAGCGGCCGAGGCCAGAACCCCGGACAGCGCGGCGGCGCGCAGTGCGCCGCGGTGAACCCACTTCAACATGACAACCCTCCCTGGTGCCCGCCCCGTGCGCGGGCGCCAGGGCCCGCTGCCGAGTTCGGGCCGTGTGTTTTTACTGTTCGACGAAAGCGCGTTCGATGACGAAGTCGCCCGGTGTGGAGGTGTTGCCCTCCTTGAACTGGCGCTCTTCCATCATGCGTTTCAGGTCGCGCAGCATTTCGGGGCTGCCGCAGATCATCACGCGGTCTTCGGCCGGGTTCAGCGGGGGCACGCCCAGGTCGCTGAACAGCTTGCCGCTTTCCATCAGGTCGGTCATGCGGCCCTGGTTGCGGAAGGGTTCGCGCGTGACGGTGGGGTAGTACTTCAGCTGTGCGCTGACCATCTCGCCCAGCAGCTCGTGCTGGGGCAGTTCCTGCGTGAGGTAGTCGTGGTAGGCCAGTTCCTTGACCTCGCGCACGCCGTGCACCAGCACCACTTCCTCGAACTTCTCGTAGGTTTCGGGGTCGCGGATGATGCTCAGGAACGGCGCCACACCGGTGCCGGTGCCCAGCAGGTACAGGCGCTTGGCGGGCAGCAGGTAGTCGATCAGCAGCGTGCCCGTGGGCTTGCGGCCCACCACGATGCTGTCGCCCACCTGGATGTGCTGCAGGCGGCTGGTCAGCGGGCCGTCGGGCACCTTGATGCTCAGGAACTCGAGGTGCTCTTCGTAGTTGGCGCTGACGATGCTGTAGGCGCGCAACAGCGGCTTGCCGTTGACCTTCAGGCCGATCATCGTGAAGTGCCCGTTCGAAAAACGCAGCGAGGGGTCGCGCGTGGTGGTGAACGAAAACAGGCGGTCGGTCCAGTGGTGCACGCTCAGCACGCGCTCTTCGTTGAAGGCACTCATCTCGGCTCAAAGGTCGGGGGGACCGGCGATTTTAGCCCGCCAGGGTTTTCACCGACCGGCACAGGGCCGGCGGCGCTGTGCCGCCGGCTCAATGCCCTGCGGCCAGGCCGGTGCGGCGGCGTGGGTCGTTGGCGCCGAACAGCCGCTGGCCGGGCACCGCCGGGCCGTTCAGTTTGGGCGCGCCCACCAGAATGGCCGCCAGGTGGTTGGCGGGTTGGGCGTCGCTGAAGCTGTGGCCCCAGCCGCGCAGCAGGGCCTGTGTGTCGGGGCTCAGCGCAAAGGGTTCCAGGTTGGTGGCCGCCGGCAGCCACTGCTGGTGGAAGCGCGGCGCGTCCACGGCTTCCTGGATGTCCATGCCGTGGTCCACCACGTTCAGCAAGGTGTGCAGCACCGAGGTGATGATGCGGCTGCCACCCGGTGTGCCCAGCACCATCCACACCTGGCCGTCTTTCAGCACCACCGTGGGCGTCATCGACGACAGCGGGCGTTTGCCCGGCGCGATGGCGTTGGCCTCGCCCTGGGCCAGGCCGTAGAGGTTGGGCGCGCCGGGTTTGGCGCTGAAGTCGTCCATGCCGTTGTTCAGCACCAGGCCGGTGCCGGGCACGGTCAGGCGCGCGCCGTACCAGTCGTTCAGCGTGGTGGTCACCGAGGCCGCGTTGCCCCAGCGGTCCACCACGCTGAAGTGCGTGGTGTTGGGGCCTTCCTGCCAGGTGGCGTGCGGGGCCACGCCCGGGCGCACGGTCTCGGGCGTGCCGGCGCGGCCGGGTGCGATGGCCGCGCGCACTTCGGCGGCGTAGGCCGGCGAGGTGAGGCGCGCCACCGGGTTGGCCACGAAGGCCGGGTCGCCGAGCAGGTGGTTGCGGTCCACGAAAGCGTGGCGCATGGCCTCGATCTGCACGTGCACACCTTGGGCGCTGCGCCAGCCCCAGTCCTTCAGCGGGTAGGGCTCCAGCACCTGCAGCATCTGGCACAAGGCCACACCACCGCCGCTGGGCGGGGCGGCCGTCACCACCTGCAGGCCGCGGTAGGCGCAGCGCACGGGCTCGCGCTGTAGCGCGCGGTAGCCGGCCAAGTCGGCCGTGCTGAGCAGGCCGCCCGTGGCGGCCTGGTGGCGCGCGATGGCCTGGGCCGTGGGGCCGCTGTAGAAGCCGGCTGCGCCTTGGCGTGCCACGCGGCGCAGCACCTGGGCCAGGTCGCGTTGCACTAAGCGCTGGCCGGCCTGCAGCGGGCGGCCGCCGGGTGCGAACAGGGCGGCCGAAGGCGGGTCTTTCTGCAGATCGGGCGCGGCGATGGCCAACATGGCCGCGTCGCCTTCGGTCAGCGCAAAGCCTTGTTCGGCCAAGCGGATGGCCGGGGCCAGCAGCGCCGCGCGCGGCCGGCTGCCCTGGGTCTGCAAGGCCAGCTCCAACCCGGCCACCAGGCCCGGCACGGCCACGGCCAGCGGGCTGCGCGTGCTGCGGCCTTTCACCGGCTGGCCGTCGGCGCCCAGGAACATGTCGCGCTGCGCGGCTTGTGGGGCGGTTTCGCGGAAGTCGATGAAACGTGTGTCGCCTTGGGCGCTGTGCAGCAGCATGAAACCACCGCCCATCAGCCCGCCGGCCGAGGGGTAGACCACCGACAGCGCATAGGCCACGGCCACGGCGGCGTCGGTGGCGTTGCCGCCGGCTTTCAGCACGTCCACACCCACCTGCGTGGCCAGGTGCTGGGCCGTCACCACCATGCCGTGCGGCGCGGCCACGGGCGCCACCGAGGCGGCGTGGGCGGTGCCCTGCAGGGCGGCGGCCAGGGTCAGCAGGCGGGCCGTGCGTGTCAGGCGTTGCACGACCGGTGCGGCGGTGGACTCAGGGTTGATCAGCAGCATGGTGGCCAGTCTAGGCGCGCCGGGCTGCGGCAAACTCCTCCGCTGTTGAAGCCACCTTTCAGGCCGGTTGCACATGGGTGCAGCGCGGCCTGCACCCTTGCCCCATGCCCGGACCCCTTCAAGGCCTGAAAGTCATCGAACTCGCCAGCATCGGCCCCGGCCCCATGTGCGCCATGTTGCTGGCCGACCTGGGCGCCGACGTGGTGCGTGTGGACCGCCTGGAGGCCAGCGGCCTGGGCCTGCCCATGGCGCCTGAACACGACGTCAACGCCCGCAGCCGCCGTTCCGTGGCGCTGGACCTGAAACAACCCGCCGGGGTGGAAGCCACGCTGCGCCTGGTGGACGGTGCCGACGTGATGATCGAAGGCTGGCGCCCCGGCGTGGCCGAGCGCCTGGGCCTGGGGCCCGAGGTCTGCCGAGCGCGCCAGCCGCGCCTGGTCTATGGCCGCATGACGGGCTTTGGCCAGCAGGGCCCGCTGGCCCAGGCCGCCGGCCACGACCTGAACTACATCGCGCTGACCGGGGCGCTGCACGGCATCGGCCCGGCCCAGGGCAAGCCCGTGCCGCCGCTGAACCTGGTGGGCGACTACGGCGGCGGCGCGCTCTACCTGGCCATGGGCGTGCTGGCGGCGTTGTTCGAACGCCAGCGCTCGGGCCAGGGCCAGGTGGTGGACGCCGCCATGGTGGACGGCGCGGCCTCGCTGATGGGTTTGTTCTACGGCCTGCAAGCCGCTGGTGCCTGGGGCGAACCGCGGGGCCAGAACCTGCTGGACGGCGGTGCGCCGTTCTACGACACCTACGAGACCGCCGACGGCCGCCACATCGCGCTGGCCCCGCTGGAACCCAAGTTCTTTGCCGTGCTGGCCCGCGCGCTGGGCCTGGAAGAACGCTTTGTGCTCCGCCAGTACGACCGCCGCCTGTGGCCCGAGATGCGCGCGGCCATCGCCACTGCCGTGAAGGCGCAGACCCGCGACGCCTGGTGTGCGCAGCTGGAAGGCACGGACGCTTGTTTCGCCCCGGTGTTGTCCATGGCCGAAGCGCCGCTGCACGCCCATGCACAGGCGCGCCAGGGCTTCGTGACGCTGGACGGCGTGGTGCAGCCCGCCCCCGCACCGCGGTTCGACCGCACACCGCCTGGGGCACCACGCTCTGCACCCCGCCTGGGGCAGCACAGCGCGGAAGTGCTGGCCGAAGCCGGCTTGGGCGAGGCCGAGATCGCCGCGCTGCGCGCCGCCGGGGTGCTGCGGTGAGCGCGCCGTTCTACACGCTGCCGGCCGACGCACGGCCCGCGGCGTCGTTGATCCTGCTGCGCGACGCCACCCACCCCACCGACGGCACCCCCGACATCGAGGTGCTGATGCTGCGCCGCGCCGAACGCGACGGCGACCTGCGCAGCGGTGCCGCCGTGTTCCCCGGCGGTGTGCTCGACGCCCGCGACCGCGCGGCCCACGCCCACCAGGTGGGCGGCGACGACGCCGCGCTCAGCGCCCGTTTCGGCCTGGCCGAGGGGGCACTGGACTACGCCCTGGCCGCCGTGCGCGAAACCTTCGAAGAGGTGGGCTTGCTGGTGCTGGACGGCCCGGTGGCCGAGGCCGACGCCGCACCCTGGCGCGACCGCCTGCAGCAAGGCGGCTGCGGCGCTGCCGACATTGCCCATGCCCTGGGCCGGCGCTGGGACCTGCGCGGCCTGCACTACTGGAGCCACTGGCTCACGCCGCCGGGCGTGCCCAAACGTTTCGACACCCGCTTCTTCATGGCCGCTGCACCGCTGGGCCAGGTGGCCGTGGCCGATGGCGGTGAAGCGCTGGAGCTGATGTGGCTGCGGCCCGAGGTGGCGCTGAGCCCGGCCCAGGGCCTGAAGCTGCTGCCGGTGACACGCCGCACACTCCAGCAGTTGGCACGCCACCGCAGCGTGGCGGCGGCGCTGGCTGAAGCGCAGGCGCCGCGTGACATCCAGCTCGTGATGCCGCGCGCCGGGGTGAACGCGCGTGGGCAGCGCACCATCGTGCTGCCCGATGAGTTCGCGTACGCCGAACTGGCCCACGTGGACCCGCTGGGCCGCTGCGACCACCCGACCGACCTGGTACCGGGCCGTGCCGTGCGTTTGTCGCCGCAGGTCATCCGCGTGACGGCGCCCAACCCCGGCATGATGACCGGCCCCGGCACCAACACCTACCTGGTGGGTGGCGGTGAAGGCGAGGCCGGAAGCTGGGCCGTCATCGACCCGGGCCCGGTGGACGACGGCCACCTGCAGGCCTTGTTGGCCGCGGCGCCCGGGCGCATCACCCACGTGCTGGCCACCCATACCCACATGGACCATTCGCCCGGCGCGGCGGCCCTGGCCGCGGCCACGGGCGCGCAGGTGTGGGGTCGCCGTCCAGCACACCCCGCTGGGCAGGACCCGCACTTCCAGCCGGTCTACGAACCGGTGGAAGGCGACACCCTGGCCTTGGGCGGCGGCGTGGTGCTGCGCGCACTGCACACACCGGGCCACGCCAGCAACCACCTGTGTTTCCTGCTGGAAGGCGCGCGTTGGCTGTTCACCGGCGACCATGTGATGCAAGGCAGCACCGTGGTCATCAACCCGCCCGACGGCGACATGGTGGTCTACCTGCAGGCGCTGGAACGCTTGTTGGGTGAAGACCTGCAACTGCTGGCCCCGGGCCACGGTTTCCTGGTGGCGCAGCCGCACGCCGTGGTGCGTGGGCTCATCGCCCACCGCCTGAAGCGCGAGGCCAAGGTGCTGCAGGCCCTGGGCCCGCAGCCGGCCGACCTGGGCGAGCTGGTGGCCCGTGTCTACGACGACGTGCCCGCGGCCCTGCACCCGGTGGCGCGGCGTTCGCTGCTGGCGCACCTGTTGAAGCTGCAGCACGACGGTGCTGCGCGCACCGAGGGCACGGCCTGGGCGCTGGTTTGAGGGCGCTTGTGGGAGCCGGCTGGCTGGCGCCTTGACCGGGCGCCGGCCGCTGCCGCGTCACACCCCGCCGGCGGGGTCTTGCAGGCTTTCCGGCGGCAGGTTTTCGGCGTCTTGCCAGCGGCCATCCACCAGCAGCTGGTGCGGGACGAACTGGCGCTTGTAGGCCATCTTGGGGCTGCGGCCTATCCAGTAGCCCAGGTACAGGTAGGGCAGGTTCAGCTGTCGCGCCTGTTCCACCTGCCACAGCACGCCGTAGGTGCCGTAGCTGGCCACCTCGTCGGGTTCGTAGAAGGTGTAGACGGCCGACAGGCCGTCGCTCAGCACGTCCAGGATGGACACCATCTTCAACGCGCCGGGCTGGCCATCGGCCGTGGCTTCACGGAACTCCACCAGGCGTGAGTTGACGCGGCTTTGCAGCAGGAACTGCGTGTACTGGTCCACGCTGTCGTGGTCCATGCCACCGCCGCTGTGGCGGCCGGCCTGGTAGCGCAGGTAGAGCTGGTAATGCTCTTGCGAAAAACCCAGGCGCAACACGCGCGACTTCAGCCCGGCGTGGGCCTTCCAGGCACGGCGCTGGCTGCGGGTGGCTTCGAAGCGCTGCACCGGCACGCGCAGCGGCACGCAGGCGCGGCAGCCGTCGCAGTAGGGGCGGTAGGTGAACAGGCCGCTGCGCCGGAAACCGTTGGCCACCAGGGCCGAGTAGGCGTCGGCGTGGATCAGGTGGCTGGGCGTGGCCACCTGCGAGCGCGCCTGCTGGTCGGGCAGGTAGCTGCAGGGGTAGGGCGCCGTGGCATAGAACTGCAACTGGGCCAGCGGGAGTTCTTTGGGGTGCGTCACGCGCGGGGCAGGGCAGGGCTGGAGGGCGGGTGGTTCGGCGGAGCGTCTGGCGCGGGCAGCAGGTGCTGCCACCAGGCGGCATCGTAAGTCCAATCGGCGATGTCGGCCTGTTGCACGGCCTGGGCCACGTGGGCCACGAAGTCGGCGCGCGGCACCTCGCGCCCGCCCAGGCTGGCCAGGTGGCCGGTGGCCTGCTGGCAGTCGATCAGCGTGATGCCGTGCTGCCGGCAGAAGGCCACCAGGCCGGCCAGCGCGATCTTGGACGCGTCGGTGCGGTGCGAGAACATCGACTCGCCATAAAACATGCGGCCGATGCACACACCGTACAGGCCGCCCACCAGCACGCCGTCCACCCAGGTCTCGAAGCTGTGCACGCGGCGCTGGTGGTGCCAGGCGGTGTAGGCGGCCAGCATCTCGGGCACGATCCAGGTGCCGTTCTGGCCTTCACGCGGCGTGCTGGCGCAGGCCTGCATCACGGCCGCAAAAGCGCTGTCCACCCGCAGCGCGCAGCCCGGGGTGCGCAGGAACCGCCGCAGTGTCTTCTTCAGCGAAGGCGCCAGCTTGAACTCGGCCACCGGCAGCACCATGCGCGGGTCCAGGCTCCACCACAGCACCGGTTGGCCGGGGCTGTACCAGGGGAAGATGCCCAGCCGGTAGGCCTCTTCCAGCCGCCCCGGGTGCACATGGCCACCGGCGGCCACCAGGCCCGGTGCGTCGCTGTCCGGCCCCAGCGCCGCGGCGGCGGGCGGCAGCGGGCTGCTGTCGTCGATCCAGTGCAGCATGGTGGCCGTGGCCGAGTGGGGGCGTTCAGCGCGGCTCAGCGGCGCGCCAGGTGCTTCCAGAGGAAGGTGTACTCCAGTGCGCTCATGTCGGCGCGCTGGGCGTTGTCGGCCGCACCGCCGTGGCCACCTTCGATGTTTTCGTAGTACATCGGGCTGTGGCCGAACTCGCGCAGCCGCGCCGCCATCTTGCGCGCGTGGCCCGGGTGCACACGGTCGTCGCGCGTGCTGGTGATCAGCAGCAGCGCCGGCAGTTTCACGCCCGGCTTCACGTTCTGGTAAGGGCTGTAGGTCTTCAGCACGGCCCAGTCTTCGGGCAGGTCGGGGTTGCCGTATTCGGCCATCCACGAGGCGCCGGCCAGCAGTTGGTGGTAGCGCTGCATGTCCAGCAGCGGCACCTGGCAGACCACGGCGCCGAACAGCTCGGGCCGCTGCAGCATCACGGCGCCGACCAGCAGGCCGCCGTTGCTGCCGCCCTCGATGCCCAGGTGGGCGGGGCTGGTGATGCCGGCCTTGATCAGGTCTTCGGCCACGGCGGCGAAGTCGTCGTAGCTCTTCTGCTTCTGGTGCTTCACCGCGGCCTGGTGCCAGGCCGGGCCGAATTCACCACCACCGCGGATGTTGGCCAGCACGTAGACGCCGCCCTTGGTCAGCCAGCTTTGGCCCACGCTGCCCGAGTAGTAGGGCTGCATGGACACCTCGAAGCCGCCGTAGCCGTACAGCAGCGTGGGGTTCTTGCCGTCGGCCTTGGCGTCTTTGGGCCACACCACGAAGTAGGGCACGCGGGTGCCGTCGCGGCTGGTGGCAAAACGCTGCTCCACGCGCATACCGGTGCTGTTGAAGAACTGCGGCCGGGCCTTCAGCGGCTGCAGGCCGTCTTGGCCGGCGGTGGCCAGTCGCAGCGAGTCGGGCGTCAGGAAGTCGGTGTAGTTCACCAACAGCAGTTCGGCCATGGGGTCGTTCTTCACCTGCGGGTCGTGCAGGGCCTGCACGCCCAGGCTGCCGGGGTGCGGCGCCTTCACCAGGCGCTGCTGCCAGCCTTGTGGCGTGGGCAGCCATTCCTCCAGGCGGCTGGCCACGTTGTCCAGCACGTTGACCACCACGCGCGTGGCGGTGGCCGTCATGCCGGCCAGCGAACGCGTGGCCGTGGGCGTGAACAGGGCCTGGAACTGCGGCTTGCCAGCCAGGTAGGCGTCGGCCGGGCCGACCAGCAGGCTGCCGCGCGGCCAGCTGCGGCCCGCGGGGTCGGTCCAGTCGCTGCGCAGTTCCACCAGGGCGTGTTCGCGCCAGAAGCTGACCTGGGCGTCGTCGGGTTTGTTCAGCTTCACCCAACGGTCGCCCTGGCGCAGGAACTGTTCGCTGCGGTAGAAGTCGATGCTGCGGCCAGCCGTCAGGCGCTGGAAGCCGGGGGTCTTGTCCAGGCTGACCCAGGCGCTGACGTCGGTTTTCTGGCCTTCGTAGACCACGGGCGCGCTGGCCAGCGGCTGGCCCCGCTGCCAGCGGCGCACCTGGCGCGGGTAGCCGCTGTCGGTCATGGACCCGGCGCCGGTGTCGGTGCCCACGTAGACGGTGTTGGCGTCCTCACCCCAGGACACGCTGCTCTTGGCTTCGGGCAGCGTGAAACCGTCTTTGACGAACTGCTTGGCCACGGTGTCGAACTCGCGCACCACGGTGGCGTCGGCGCCGCCACGCGACAGTTCCAGCAGGCACAGCCGGTTCTCAGGCGCCAGGCAGGTGGCGCCGCCCCAGACCCAGTTTTCGCCTTCGGCCTTGCCCAGGGCGTCCAGGTCCAGCACGGTTTCCCAGGCCGGTTGCGGCTTGGCGTATTCGGCCAGCGTGGTGCGGCGCCACAGGCCGCGCGGGTGCTGCGCGTCTTGCCACAGGTTGTACAGGTGGGCGCCGCGGCGGCTGACGGCGGGGATCTTGTCTTTGGAATCCAGGATGGCGCGTATGCCGTCGCGCGTGGGCTTGAAGCCGGCTTCGGCCTCCAGCACCTGGCGGGTTTCGGCGTTGCGTTCACGCACCCAGGCCAGCGCGCGTTCGCCGGTGACGTCTTCCAGCCACAGGTAGGGGTCGGTGGTGGTGGCGGCAGCGGCGGCAGGCGAGGTGGCGGCGTTGGGCGGGGTGGCGTTCTGGGTCATGGCGGGCAGGGCCAGGCTGCTCAGCAGCGCGGCGAACAAGGTGGGCTTGAAGGGCAGTCGCATGGGGCGGACGGGGGCAGGGGTGTTGGGGCGGTGAACGAAGGCCCGGGTTCGGCGCGGTGGTGCGTTGGCGGCAGATGGCGTCGGTGGGCGTCCGCAGGCTTCAGGGGGCGGCTGGTCAGGGCGCTGGGAACAGGCGCTGCGGTGCCAGTTCGACCGTGCGGTCGCCGCTGATCACCATCACCTGGCCGTCCTGCACCGTCACTTGCAGCTGCATGCTGCGGTCGGCCAGCGCGGCCAGGGCCTGGCTCTCGGCCGCGGGCAGTTGCCAGACCTCCAGGTTGCGCAAGCGCGTCAGCTTGTTGTGCAGCGCCGCCCACCACACCGGCACCGACGAGGCGTAGCAATACAGCGTGACGCGGTCGGCGCGGCCGCTGGCCTTGATGAGTCGGCGGTCGTCGACTTGGCCCACGTCCACCCAGTGTTTCAGCTGGCCGGTCAGGTCGTGCAGCCAGAGGTCGGGTTCGTCGGTGTCGGACAGGCCGCGGGCGAACTGCAGCTGGCCTTGTTCGTCGTCGGCTTCCACCTGCAGCGCAAAGGCCAGCAGGCGCACCATCAGGCGCTCTTCGGTTTCAGAGGGGTGCAAGGCCAGCGTGAGCTGGTGGCTGGCGTACAGGTTGCGGTCCATGTCCGCGATCTGCAGCGAAGCCTTGTAAACGGTGGATTTGAGCGCCATGGGCAGCCGCGGTGCGGCAAAGAAGCTGTGGAAAAGCGCGGCCGGGTGCCGCGCGCGCACTGTGCCACAGCGCGGCCGGGTGCCCACCCCCACGCGGGGGGCCCGACAGAACCCCCCAGCGGGTGGGGAGCACTCCCGCTGCGCCGCCGGTGGGCCGGTGGCATGATGGCGCCCTTTCGTCGGGCCGGCGTGGCCCCGAACTTGCCTGCGCTGCGGCGCGCTGTTTTCTTCCAACCCCGTCCAACCGAGGACTTTCGATGATCCGCTTTCACGCGCTGTGCCGTACCCCGGCCCTGCTGCTGTCGGGCCTGGTGATCGCCGCCACCCCGGCCGTCCAAGCCCAGACCCCGCCCGCCAAGACCACCGCCAAGCCGCCCGCCACCAAGTCAGCGCCTGCCGCACCCGGTGCTGCGGCCCTGCCTGCCGCCAGCGAGGGGCGCACCCTGGGCGGTGGCACCGGGGGCCGTGGCCGGCCGCTGATGACGCGCGATGAACTGCGGACCTGCCTGAAGCAGCAGACACAGCTGGGCAAGGACCGCGACGAGACCGAAGCCGAGCGCAACGCCGTGGAAGCCGAAAAGGCCACCTTGTTGGCCGAGCAGGAAGCCCACAAGGCCGACATGGCCAAGGTGGACGCGGCGCGCAAGGCCGTGACCGAGATGAACGAGCGCTACAAGGCCCACGCCGACCGCGTGGCCCTGTACAACGAGCGCACCGAAGCCGTCAAAGAGATGACGGGCATGCAGGCCGAACGCGAGCTCAAGCGCCTGGCCAACGAGCGCAACGACCTGCAGAAGTCGCAGGCCGACCTGGAAGCCGCGCGCGCGGCCATGCCCAACACCACCGAGGTGTTCAACAGCTTCAACGCCCGCGCCAAGGCCCTGGAAGCCCGCGCCACGGCCTGGAACCAGCGCAACGAAGCGCTGACCGCCCGCGTGCGCACGGTGAACAACGAGCGCGAGGTCTGGTTGACCGACTGCGCCGACCGCCGCTACCGCGAAGAAGACGAAATCGCCATCAAGCGTGGCCAGTGAAGGGGTGTCCATGACCACCACCAACCCGCTGCTGCAGCCCTGGACGGCGCCACACGGCCTGCCGCCCTTCGACGCCCTCGAGCCCGCGCACTTCAAGCCCGCGTTCGAGGCGGCCATGCAGCGCAACCTCGAAGAACTGCGCGCCATCGGCCAGCAAACCGAGGCGCCCAGTTTCGACAACACCGTCGCCGCCTTCGACCGCTGCGGCCGTGTGCTGGACCGCATCGCCTCGGTGTTCTACAACCTGACCGCCAGCGAGACCAACCCGGCCTTGCAGGCCGTGCAGCGTGAGATGGCCGGCCCGCTGGCCGCGCACAGCAGCGCCGTCTACATGGACGCGGCCCTGTTCCAGCGCGTGGACACGCTGCATGCGCAGCGCCACAGCCTGGGCCTGTCGCCCGAACAGCTGCGCATGCTGGAACGCGTGCACCTGGACTTCGTGCGCGCCGGCGCCCGCCTGCAGGGCGAGCAGCAGGCCCGCTACGCCCAGGTGATGCAGGAACTGGCCCGCCTGACCACCCGCTTCGCGCAGAACGTGCTGCACGACGAAAGCAGCTGGCAGCTGGTGCTGAACGGCGAGGTCGACCTGGCCGGCCTGCCCGCTTTCGTGCGCGACGCCGCCCGCCAAGCCGCCGCCGAGCGTGGCGTGGACGGCCATGTGGTGACGCTGTCGCGCTCGCTGGTCGTGCCCTTCCTCACCTTCAGCACCCGCCGCGACCTGCGCGAGCAAGCCTGGCGCGCCTGGACCAGCCGTGGTGAACACGCCGGCGAGCACGACAACCGCGAAGTGGCGCGCGACATCCTCCGCCTGCGCAACGAACAAGCTCGTCTGCACGGCCACCACAGCTACGCCGACTACGCGCTGACCGACACCATGGCCGGCCGCCACAGCGCGGTGCAGCAGTTGCTGGGCGAGGTGTGGCCGCGTGCGCTGGCCGCGGTGGAGCGCGAGCGCGAAGCCCTGCAGGCCGTGCGCGACGCCGCCGGCGGCGAAGCCGGGCCCATCGAGGCCTGGGACTGGCGCTATTGGGCCGAGAAGGTGCGCCAGCAGCGGTATGCGCTGGACGACGCCGAAATCAAGCCCTACTTCCCGCTGGAGAACATGGTGCAGGCCGCGTTCGACTGCGCCGGCCGCCTGTTCGGCCTGCGTTTCACGCACCGCGCCGACCTGCCGGTCTACCACCCCGACGTGAAGGCCTACGAGGTGCACAACGCCGACGGTTCGTTGGTGGGCGTGTTCCTGCAGGACAACTTCGCCCGCGCCAGCAAGCGCAGCGGGGCCTGGATGAGCTCGCTGCGCTGGCAGTCGGCCAACGGCGAGGTGCAAACGCCCATCATCCTGAACAACAACAACTTCGCCAAGGGCGCGCCCGGGGCGCCCACGTTGTTGAGCCTGGACGACGCGCGCACGCTGTTCCACGAGTTCGGCCACGGCCTGCACGGCCTGCTGTCGCAGGTGACGTACGAGCGCCTGTCGGGCACGCAGGTGCTGCGTGATTTCGTGGAGCTGCCCTCGCAGATCTTCGAACACTGGATCACCGAACCCGAGGTGCTGCAGCGCCACGCCCGCCACTTCCAGACCGGTGAACCCATCCCGCAGGCCCTGGTGGACCGGCTGCACGCCGCGCGCCGCTTCAACCAGGGTTACGAGACCGTGCGCTACTGCGCCAGCGCCATCGCCGACATGGCCGTGCACGCGCTGACCGACGCCGAGCCGCCGGCCGACCTGTGCGCCTTCGAGCGCGAGCTGCTGCAGGCCCAGGGCCTGCCGGCCGCGGTGGGCCTGAACCACCGCCTGGTGCACTTCCAGCACCTGTTCAGCAGCAGCGGGTACGCCGCCGGCTACTACGTGTACCTGTGGGCCGAGGTGCTGGACGCCGACGGCTACGACGCCTTCAAGGAAGCCGGCAGCCCCTTCGACCCCGCCGTGGCCCAGGCGCTGCGCCGCTGCATCTACGCGGCCGGCAACAGCGTGGAACCCGGCGCGGCCTTCGCGGCCTTCCGCGGCCGTGCGCCCACGGTGACACCGCTGCTGAAGAAGCGCGGGCTGTTGGAAGAGGCCGCGGCCTGACCGCGGGCCGCGCCCGGTGGGCGCGGCCGCTGCACCGCCTGGCGCTTCACCACCTGGCGCTACGGCGTCACGCCGGTGCGGGCCCGAACAGGCCTTCGATGCTGGCCATGAAGGCGCGGAAGTCCAGCGGCTTGGTCCAGTAGTCGCTCATGCCGGCCTGCAGCGCCCGCTCGATGTCCTCGGGCATGGCGTTGGCCGACAAGGCGATGACGGGGATGTGGGCCGTGGGCGGGTGCGCACGCAGGCGGCGCAGCACCTCGTGGCCGTCGATGTCGGGCAGCTGCATGTCCAGCAGGATGAGGTCGGGCTTCACCGCCAGCGCTTCCTGCACACCGCCTTCGCCGTCGGCCGCCAGGTGCAGTTGCAGGTCTGAGCGGCGGCCGATGAGCTCGGCGATGATCAGCGCGTTGACCGGGTTGTCTTCGATGTAGAGCAGGGTGCCGCGCGGCGCGGCGCTGGTGGCTGGCCCGGTCGGCAGGTCCACCGGGCGGCTGCTGGGGCTGGGCGTGGCCGCGGGCAACGGTGTGTCGGTGCCATCGGCCAGCCACACCTGGAACACACTGCCCTCGCCGGGTTGGCTGCTGACGCTGACGCGGCCGCCCATGCGTTCCACCAGCGCCTTCACGATGGCCAGGCCGATGCCCGTGCCCTCCACGCCGTCGCGTTCAGCGCCCAGGCGGTTGAAGGGTTCGAACAGGTGGGCCAGTTGCTGCGGCGCCATGCCCAGGCCGGTGTCGGCCACCTCGATCAACACCTGGCGTTGGCCGTCGACGGTGTCGGCGTGGGCGTGCACCTGCACCTGCCCGCCGGGCCGGTTGTACTTGGCGGCGTTGCTGAGCAGGTTCACCAGCACCTGGCGCAGCCGGGTGGCGTCGGCCAGCACCGTGCACGCGGTGTCGCCCACGTGCAGGGTGACGCCGTGTTCGGCCATCAGCGGTTCCACCAGCGGCAGGGTTTGCGTCAGCGCGCACGACAGCGGCACCGGTTGCAACGCGATGCGCACCTCGCCACTTTCCAGGCTGGAGAGGTCCAGCACGTCGTTAATCAGGTCCAGCAGGTGGCGCCCGGCGGACTGGATGTGTTGCACCCGGCGGCGGCGCATCTGCGCGGCTTCGTTGTGGCCACGTTCTTCTGTGGCCAGCAGCTGCGCAAAGCCCAGCACGGCGTTCAGCGGCGTGCGCAGTTCGTGGCTCATGCGGGCCAGGAACTGGCTCTTGGCCAGGTTCTCGCGCTGGGCGATCTCGTGCGCCTGCCGCGCCGCGTCGGCGGTGCGGCTGTCGGTCACGTCCCAGTTCACGCCGATGCGGCGCACCACGCGGCCGGTGGCATCGCGCACGCCGGTGGAGCGAGAGGCCAACCACCGCACCGTGCCGTCGGGCCACACCACGCGGAACTGGTAGCTGGCACTGGCGGTGGCTTCGTTGACGTTCTCCATGGCGGGGCGGTCTTCCGGGTGCACGAACAGCAGGCGTTCGGGCACCGGCGGCACTTCGGCGCGCGGCGCCTGGCCACGCAGGCGCCACATCTGGTCGTCCCAAATGGCGGTGTTGTGCTCGAGGTCGGCTTCCCAGGTGGCGATGCCGGCACCGCGTGCGGCCAGCGAGGCGCGTTCGCTGGCCTCGCGCAGGGCGGCCTCGGCGTTGCGTTGTCCGGTGACGTCGATCAGCAGGCCGAACAACAGCCGCTTGTCGCTGTCTTCGACGCGCGCGTGGCTGACCACGTGGCGCACCAGACCCTGCCGCGTCACCAGCCTGAAGCTGGCTTCCAGCGTGCTGCGGCGCCCGCGTGCCCAGTCCACAAATCGGCGCCGCACCGCC
Organism: Rubrivivax sp.; assembly: GCA_046318395.1. Lineage (GTDB taxonomy): Bacteria > Pseudomonadota > Gammaproteobacteria > Burkholderiales > Burkholderiaceae_C > Rubrivivax. The sequence goes on along the minus strand of JBKCUM010000192.1, from coordinate 47,929 downwards.
GTGCGGTCCTCGGGGTGCACACACTGGCCCAGCCAGGTGCGCAGGCTGGGCGTGGGGTCGTCGGGGCCCAGGCCGTGGATGGCGCGCATCTGGTCGCTCCAGCGTGGCGCTTGGGTGTTGCCCTCCACGCTCCAATAGCCGATGCCCGCTGCACGCGTGGCCAGTTCAAAGCGCCGACCCAGTTCCAGTGCGAGGCGGCGCGCGTCCTGCGCTTCGGTCACGTCCAGGGCCACGCCGATCAGGGTGGAGGGTTGGCCGTCGGGGTCGCGCAGCAGGCCGCGGCGCATCAGCAGGGTGCGGTACTGGCCGCTGGCGTCGCGGTAGCGTGCCTCTGTGACGGCCAGGCCCAGGCCCTGCCGCGCTTTGGCGGTGTGCGCTTTCAGCTGGGGCAGGTCGTCGGGGTGCACCAGGCGCCGGGCTTCTTCCAGCGGCACGCCCTCGGGGCGCGGTGGCAGGCCCAGCAGGCGGTAGCCCTGGGCGTTGTAGTGCAGGTGGTCGGTGGCCAGGTCGTGCCGCCAGACCACGATGCCGGCCACGTCCACCACCATGGCCAGCTGTTGCGCGGTTTCGTCGAAAGAACGCGCCAGGTTCCAGGCCTGGGTGTCGTCCATGATCAGCCCCAGCACCGCGCTGTGCTGGCCGGGGGCTGCGCGCTTGACCAGCCAGTTGGATTGCAGCTGCCGAAGCTGCCCGTCCAAGCCCTGCACCCGGAAGCGGTGCGCGTACATGCCCGGGTGGTGCAGCGAGGCGTGGTAGACGCGCTGCAGGTCGTCGCGGTCGGCGTCGACGACGTGCTGCATGGCCTGGTCCAGCGGCGGCGCATCGCCTTCGCCTTCCATGCCGCGCATGCGGAACACCTGGCGGTCCCAGCGCCCGCGGCCGGTGACGGGGTCGCGCTCCCACACGCCGATGCGGCCCATGGTGCGTGCCACGTCCAGCAGTTCGTTCAGCTTGGTGGCTTCGGCCTGGGCGGCCTGCAGGGCGCTGGCGTCTTGCACGTGCAGCAGCCGGGTGCCGTCGGGCAGCCGGTTGACGGCCACCTGCAGCGGCGTGGCCGCCGGCACCGCGTTGGTGGGCGGGGCCGCTGCCGCCGCGCCGGGCCAGGGCGCACGGCAGTGCAGCAGGGTGGGTTGGCCCTCGGCCAGCGCGTGTTCGAGCTGTGCGCTGCAGGCCAGGTCCAGGCCCCAGCTGGGGCCCAGGGCCAGGCCAGGCGCCGGCAGCGGCAAGGTTTGCCGGGCCAGGTGGTTGGCCCACAGCAGCCGCGCCTGGGCGTCCACGGCCAGCAGGCAGGTGGGCGCCAACTCCAGCCACTGTGGGGCGTTGTGGGCGTCGGTTTGGCCGGGCGGGCTCATCGGGCGCGTGCGACAGGGCAGGGGTGGGGAGGGCAGGCGTGCCGAGTATGCCCGCGTCGCGCAGGCGACGCGGGGCCGTGTGGCGGCCACGCACAATCGCCGGGCCCAGGAGAACCCGATGACGACCCCTTCTTTGCGCCTGCTGGCCGCCGTGCATGGCGCCGTGGTGGAACTGCATGTGCAAGCCGGCCAGCGTGTGGGGGCCGGCCAGACCCTGCTGCTGCAAGAGGCGATGAAGATGGAGGTGCCGCTGCAGGCCCCCGCCGCAGGGCGCGTGCGCGCGGTGCACGCGGCGGTGGGCGAGGTGGTCGGAGAAGGCGCTTTGCTGGTGGAACTGGACACGGCCGACCCCGGCGGCACCACCACCGCCCCGTCGACCGGTGCGGCCGGAGGCCCTGGCCCGGCCCCGGCTTCCGCTGCCGCCGAAGACCCCGGCCTGCCGCGCCCGGCGCTGGCCCGCGTGCTGGCGCGCCAGGCCCTGCTGCAGGACGCGGCCCGGCCCGAGGCGATGGCCAAGCGCCATGCCAGCGGCCTGCGCAGCGCCCGCGAGAACCTGGCCGACCTGCTGGACCCGGGCAGCTTCACCGAATACGGTGGCCTGGCCGTGGCCGCGCAGCGCAGCCGCCGGCCGCTGGAAGAACTGCAGCGGCAGACGCCCGCCGATGGCTTGGTGACCGGCACCGGCACCGTGGACGGCCAGGCCGTGGCGGTGCTGGCCTACGACTACACCGTGCTGGCTGGCACGCAGGGTGTGTTCAACCATGCCAAGACCGACCGCCTGCTGGCCCTGGCGCTGGCCCAGCGCCTGCCCGTGGTGCTGTTTGCCGAAGGTGGCGGCGGCCGGCCGGGCGATGTGGACTGGTTGGGCGTGGCCGGGCTGGACTGTGGCAGCTTTGCGGCGCTGGCGCGTTTGTCGGGCCAGGTGCCGCTGGTGGGCATCGTGGCCGGGCGTTGTTTCGCCGGCAACGCGGCGCTGCTGGGCTGCTGCGACCTGGTGATCGCCGTGGAAGGCGCCAACATCGGCCTGGGGGGCCCGGCCATGATCGAAGGTGGCGGCCTGGGCCGTGTGGCCGCCGAAGACGTGGGCCCGGTGGCGGTGCAGGCCGCCAACGGCGTGGTGGACCTGCGCGTGCCCGACGAAGCCGCCGCCGTGGCCGCTGCCCGCGCCTACCTGGGGCTGACCGGACAGCCGCAGGCTGCGGCGGGTGCGCCTGGCGGCGACCCGCTGGCCTTGCGCACGGCGTTGCCGCCCAAGCGCAACACGGCCTACGACGTGCGGCCGGTGCTGGACACCGTGCTGGACGCCGGCAGCCTGCTGGAACTGCGCGCGGGTTTCGGCACCGGCATCGTCACCGCGCTGGCCCGCCTGGGCGGGCGCGCCGTGGCCGTGGTGGCCAGCCAGGTGGGCCACCTGGCGGGTGCGCTGGACGCCCCCGCCTGCGACAAGTTCGCGCGCTTCATGCAACTGGCCGACGCGCACGGCCTGCCCCTGGTCAGCTTCGTCGACACGCCCGGCTTCATGGTGGGCCCGGACAGCGAGAAGACCGCCATGGTGCGCCACGCCGCGCGGCTGTTCGTCACCGCGGCGGCGCTGCGCGTGCCGGTGTTCAGCGTGGTGCTGCGCCGCGGCTTCGGCTTGGGCGCCATGGCGCTGACGGCCGGGCACTTCCACGCGCCAGTGGCCATCTGCGCCTGGCCCGACGCCGAGTTCGGCCCCATGGGCCTGGAAGGGGCGGTGCGCCTGGGCTTCAGCAAGGAACTGGCGGCCGCGCCCGAAGCTGAACGGCAGGCGCTGTTCGACCGCCTGCTGGCCGCGGCCATCGAACGTGGCCAGGCGCTGAACATGGCCAGCCACCTGGAGATCGACGACGTGATCGACCCCGCCGACACCCGGGCCTGGCTGCTGCGCGCCCTGGCCTGCAGCGCGGCGCGTCCTGGCGCGGTGCTGCCACCGCGCCGCGCCTTCAACGACCCGTGGTGATGGCCGCCATGCGCGTGGGGCTGGCGGCCACGTCGTAGGCCGTCAGTTCGTGGCGGCTGCGTTTTTCCAGCCGGCCGTCCACGCGTTCGTCCAGTTCCCAGGCCACGGGCAGGCCCAGGCCGGGGGCCAGCCAGTAGGTCAGGCGCCAGCTTTGCTGGCCGCGGCCGCCGTCGTCGCGCGGCAGGTCGGCGGTGACGCTGACCTCCAGCTTCACCGCCTGGAAGCGGCCGGCCTGCACGGCGACGGCCTCGCTGCCGGCGTGGCGCGCGCTGCCGCGGTAGTCGGCGCGGCGGGTTTGGCCGTTGGCGTCGCGCCAGGTGCGCTGGCCGCGCAGCGGCAGGCTGTCGCCGGGGCGGCCGTTGGCCAGGCCCCAGGGCGTGAGCGCGGGTTCCCAGCGTTCCCAGGTGCCGCGGGCGGCGTCGTTGCTGGTCAGCAGGTGGCCTTGGCCGTCGAGCTCGATGGCGCCTTCGTTGACCACCAAGCGGCCGTCGGCCTGCAGCGCTTCGATGCGCTGGAACAGCACGCCCACGTACTCGTTGCGCATGCGGTCCAGCACGGCCCAGCGGTAGCGGTCGCCTTCGGTGAAGCCGTGCGCATTGCGGCGGGGTTGGGGCGGCCGGCGGTCGGTGTCTTCGTCGCCCCAGCGCACGATCTCCGCGATGCGGCGGTTGGACTCGGCGATGGCCCGCTCGTCGCGGCTGCTGCCGCCTTCCACCGGGGTGGGCACCAGGGCGGCCATCACATCCACGGGTGGGGCGGGGGGCGTGGCGGCCGGCGTGGCCGGTATCGCTTCGGCCACCGCCGGTGCGACCGCCACAGGCACTGTGCTGGGCCGCGGTACCGCCAGCGTGGGCAGTGCGGCCAAGGCGGGCAGGGCGACGGCCAGCACCGGGGCGTTGGGGGCCACGGCGGCGGCTCCGCCGCTGGCCACGGCCAGTGGCGCGGGGGCGGTGGTCACGGCCGCCACGTCCAGCCGCAACTGCGACGTGGCGGGCGCGGCCTGGGCTGCAGCCGCTGCCGCCGCGTTCCTGGCCGCTTGTTCGGCCAAGGCAGCCTGCGCTGCCTGAGCAGCTTGCGCCGCCTGCGCGTTCAAGCTGGCCAGGCGACCACGGGCCGCCTCGGCGTGTTGGCCCTGTGGAAAGCGCAGCAGGTAGGCCTGCAGTTCCGCCGGCTGCTGGCTGGCCTGCACGGCGGCCCACAGGGCCTGGTCCAGCGTGGCCAGCGGGTCGGGCGGCGGCGCGGCGGCCTGCGGCGGCACGAAGTAGAAGTCGCCCTCCAGCGAGGTGCTTTCCCAAGGCACCTGCTTGCCCTGGGATTCCCGGCGCACGGCGGCGCGCACCTGCTTGAACACCTCTTCCACCTTCAGCCCCGGTTGCTGCAGCGTGGCCAGCAGGTGGTGGGTGTACAGGCCGTTGCTGCCCTGGCCATCGCTGGCCACCGAGCCCGGGGCGGTGGAAAAGGCCACCATGGTGCCCACCGGGGCGTCCATCTGCGCCAGGCCCTGTTGTGTGCTGCGGAAGCTGCGCAGGAAGGGGTTGTTGCGGCAGGCGTCCAGGATCATCAGGTTGGTGCCGTTGCCGGCGCTTTCCATCTTGTCCAGCACGGCCTGGGCGTCCAGCGCCTGGTAGGCCACCTCGTCTTCACGTTCGATGTCGGCGCCCACGGGGATCAGGAAGTTGCGCCCCTTGATCTGCATGCCGTGGCCGGCGAAGTAGAACAGGCCAGAGCCGCTGCCCTTGAGCCGGTTGCCGAACTCGCGCAGCGCGGCCAGCATGTCGCGCTGCGTGGCGTCCACGTGCAGCAGCACCTCGAAGCCTTGGGCTTCCAGCGTGCGCGCCATGGCGCGTGCGTCGTTCACCGGGTTGGCCAACGGCGCGTCGCGGTAGCGGTTGTTGCCGATGACCAGGGCCACCCGACGCAGGCTGCTGGGCGGTTTCTGCGTGCTGGCCACCTGCAGGTTGCGCTGGGCCGCCGGCCCGGTGGAGGCGTTGGGCGGGGTCTGCGCCTGGCCCGGCCAGCAGGCCAGCTGTGCGGCCAGCCCCAAGGCGCCCCAGCGCCAGCGGGCCGGCCGGGGGCGGTGGGTGGGCGAAAGACGGTTCATCGACGGTCTATCGGCCTGGCGGCGCCGACCTTGAGGCTTGGCCGACGCTGCCGCCACCCACACGGGGGGGCCTACAGCCCCAGCAAGGCCTTGGCGCGCCCCAGGTACTCCAGCCGGTCGTCCAGGCCGTTGTAGCCGCCGTTGATGCGGCGCGTCACGGCCTTGGCGTCGTCGGCGTCGGCCAGGGGGCCCAGGCCGCGGGTCTTCCAGAACCAGCAGGCCACGTCCACGGCCACGGCGGGGTCTTGGGCCAGCACCTCGGGGTGCGACAGGTAGTCCTTGTCGCAATAGGCGCCATAGGCCGCGTAGTTGGCGCGCCCGGTCAGCTGGATAAGCCCGCGGCCCTTGTAGCGCGGCCCGTCGCCGTCGACCACGTTGCCCAGGTCTTTGCGGCCCTCGTAAGCGCGGCCGTCGGCGAGTTCTTCGGTGTACAGGAACGATGCCGATTCGTGCCCCAGCTGCGCGATGAAGTGGGCGATCTGCAGCGGGCTGGTGATGCCGTAGCGCTGCATGGCGTCGAGCAGGCCCGGGTAGAAGAGGCTGATGCGCTGGGGCATGGCCCGCGGCAGCACCAGCGACAACTTGTCTTCCGAGGGCCCGGCCGGCAGGGCCGCCAGCAGCGCACGCACCGTGGCGTCGCCCGGGGCCACCAGGCCGTCGCTGCCCTGGCCGCCCAGCCACACGTTTTCCACGTACTCGATGGCCGCGATGGTCTTGGGGCCGATCTGCCCGTCGGCCTTCAGCGCCTCGGGGGCGCCGGCGGCGAACCGGGGCCGGTTCATGTTGAACAGCAACTGCACGATGCGCACATCGGCGTTGTCGTTGCGGCCGTAGCGGCCAACGGTTCGGGTGATGCACATGGTGGTCAACTCCGGTGGGCGGGCACCACGGAGCGCAGTGCCACCGGACACAGCCTGCGCGCCGGCGTCGGTGCCGTCAAACCCACGTTTGTGTACAAGCCCCGCCGTTGGCCGGCCTCACATGGGCTTGAACCGCCAGGCGTAGGCCTGGCTGACCGCCAGCTTTTCTTCGTGGCCCTTCAGGTGCAGCGTGATGCGGCCCAGTTCGTCGCGCTGCGCGCGCGCGATGGCCGACGCCCGCACGATGGTGCCGCGGTGCACCTGCCAGAAGACCTCGGGGTCCAGGCTTTCGGCGATGTCCTTCAGCGCCTTGCGGATGTGGGCTTCGTCGTGGGCGGTGGCCACCCGGGTGTACTTTTCGTCGCTCTGGAAGAACAGCACCTCGTCGATGCCGAACATCTTGATCACGTCGCCCACGCTGGCGCTGATCCAGCGCAGCGGCGCCGGGGTGGCACCAGCACCAGCGCCAGCACCAGGACCCGCACCACCGCCACCCGCCCCGCGGCCGGGCGGCCACTGCTGGCCCAGGCGCTGCAGCAGGTCGTCGAGCAGCGGCGCCGGTGCGGGCGAGGCCAGCCGTTCGCGCAGCCGCGCCACCGTGTCGGCCAGGCGCTGGGCCAGCACCGGCTTGAGCAGGTAGTCCACGGCGCCAGCCTCGAAGGCTTCCACGGCGTGGCTGTCGTAGGCCGTGGTGAACACCGTGTGGCAGCGGCCGCTGGCCGCCCGCGCCACGTCCAGCCCGCTGCGGCCGGGCATGCGGATGTCCAGAAAGGCCACGTCGGGCCGGTGCTGCTCCAGCGCCTCGATGGCGCCGACACCGTCTTCGCACTCGGCCACCACCCGCAGTTCTGGCCAGGCTTGGGCCAGCATGCGGCGCAGTTCGGCGCGTGGCAGGTCTTCGTCGTCGGCGATCAGGGCGGTGGGCGGGTTCGTATGCGGCACGGTGGTGGACGGCGGAAAAAGGCGTGTTGGTGGGGGGCTGTTCAGCGGGGGGCGGCGCTGGCCTCCGGGCCGGCGAATTCAAGCGGCACCGTCAGCGTGGCCGACACACCGCCCTCTGGGCGCGCCCGCAGTGTCAGGCTGCCTTGTGCACCGTGCAACTGCGCCAGGCGCTCGCGCACGTTGGCCAGGCCCAGGCCGGTGCCGGCGGCGCTGTGGCCGAAGCCCACGCCGTCGTCTTCCACGGTCAAAGCCAGTCGGCCGTCTTCCGTGCGTGTGGCGGTCACGCGGATGTGGGCTGGGCCGCGTTTGGGTTCCACGCCGTGCTTGACGGCGTTTTCCACCAGCGAGATCAGCATCAACGGCGGGCACTGCGCGGCCAGCAAGGCGTCGGACGCCTCGACCTGCCAGCTCAGCCGGGGCATGCGCGCGGCCATCAGGCCCAGGTAGGCGCGCAAGGTGTCGAACTGCGCCCCCACCGTGGCCTGGGCCGTGCCGTCGCTGCGCAGGCGTGGGATGGCCGCGCGCAGGTACTCCACCAGGTGGTCGATCATCACGCTGGCGCGTGCGGGGTCGCTGTTGATGGCGCTGCGCACACCGGCCAGGGTGTTGAACAGGAAGTGCGGTTCCACCTGCGCGGCCAGCACCGACAGGCGCAGCTCGGCCTCGCGCCGCATGGCCTGGGCTTCGGCCAGCGCGCGTTCGGCGGCCAGCGCTTGCAGGCCGGCGCGTTCACGCCGCCAGGCCATCAGCCCCAGGCCGCCCGACAGCACAAAGGCGATGGCCGCGCGGGTCAGCAGGTTGGACACCTGCAGCGCGTCGGGCTGTGGGCGGTCGGCCCCACCCGCCATGGACGGTGCGCCCGTTGGTCCTGAAGCGGCCGCATCGCTGGGCAGGCCGGGCCGGCCGTTCGGGCGGTTGTGGTCTTCGTCGTGCGCGCCCAGCGTCACGCCCACCATCACCACCACCCGCTTGCGCTTGCCATCGGGCCCCACCTGGCCCAGCGCTTCCGACACGGCCTGCTTCAGCGGTTCAGCGGCCCAGCGGTTGAAGGCCTGGTCGGCCAACACCATGGCCGCCACCACGGCGCACAAGGCCCACCACTCGCGCTGCGCCGGCCAGTGGCGCCGGCGCACGGCGCCCGCCAAGGCCGGCCCCAGCAGCAACAGCCAGAGCCAGTTCACCAGCACTTCGGCCAGGCCGGCCCAGGGCCGCGTTTCGGTGGCCGGCATGAAGGCGATGGCCAGGGCCGCCAGCAGGATCAGCGCCGCGTGCAGGCCCAGCAGGCGCAGCAAACGGCCACGCAGCCAGGGCCGGCTGAACACGGGGTAGCGGCGGTAGTCGGTGAACCAGCCGTGGTGGCGGCCCGCCAGTTCCACAGGCAAGGGCGCGTCCAGCGGTGGCGGCAGCGTGGGGTGGGGGGCGTTGGCGGGTGCGGCAGGCATCTTGCTCGGAAGGCTAAGGCCATCCGGGGGTGCGCGGGCCCTGGTGCGACGAAGCCCGGCCGCGGCGGGATGGACACGCCCCCCGCGGCCTGCGGCGGGGCCGGCGCCTGGCCCAGGCCGGCCGTGGACGCCCCGCCACGGCGCTCAGCGCGCCGGTGCCCGGCCCGCGGGCCAGTGGATGCGGTCTTGCAACGCCACCCACACCGGGTTCAGCTGGCCCGGCAGGTCGGGCAGGGTGCCGGGTTCCACACGGCTCTCGCCGGGCGCGTGGAAGTCGCTGCCGCGGCTGGCCAGCAGGTCGAACTCCACGGCCGTGTCGGCGTATTGAACCTGCTCTGGCGCGCTGTGGCTGCCCGTCATCACTTCCAAGCCACGGCCGCCGTGGGCGATGAATTCGGTGATCAACGCGTACTCCACGGTGGGCGTGAAGCGGTAACGCGCCGGGTGGGCGATGACGGCGATGCCCCCGGCCCCGCGCACCCAGCGTACGGCGTCGCCCAAGCGCGCCCACTGGTGGGGCACGTAGCCGGGTTTGCCGGTGGTCAGGTACTTGCGGAAGACCTCGTGCTGGTCGGCGCAGACACCGCTGTCCACCAGAAAGCGGCCGAAGTGGGTGCGGGAGATCAGGTCCGGGTTGCCCACGTACCGGAGCGCGCCTTCAAAAGCGCCCGGGATGCCCACCTTCGCCAGGCCTTCGGCCATGAGCCGCGCGCGCTGCAGGCGCCCGCCCCGCACGGCGGCCAGGCCGTCCACCAGGCCGGGGTGGTCGATGTCGAAACCCAGGCCCACGATGTGCACGGTTTCGCCGGCGAAGCTGACGCTGATTTCTGTGCCGCTCAGCCAGCCCAGGCCCAGGTCCAACGCGGCTTCCCGGGCGCGGGCCTGGCCGCCCAATTCATCGTGGTCGGTCAGCGCCCACAGTTCCACCCCGTGGGCCTGGGCCCGCGCCGCCACGGCTTCGGGCGTCAGCGTGCCGTCGGAGACGTTGGAATGCGAATGCAGGTCGGCGTTGATCAGGTGCACCCCGGGCATTCTAGAGAGACGGGCGGTTCTTTGCTGCGCTGCCGCAAAAGCCGGGGCGTGGCGCCGGGCGTGGGGTTCAGGGTGGGCCAGACCGGGGCCGCCACAGCGGACGCACGCGCAAGAAAACGCGGTACAGCGCTTCCATCAGCGCCAGCATGCCCGGCACCCGGGCCAGCACGGCCAGCGCGCGGAAGGCCGGCAGGCGCTGCCAGATGGTGACAAAGGCCGCCGCACCGCTGACCAAACGACCGTCGGGCAGGCGCACGTGCAAACGGCGCAGCGCGTCTTCGCGCGCCAGGGCGGGCCCCAGGTCTTGCGCGGCGGCGGCTTGGGCGTCCACCCACTGCAGATGGTCGCCGCCGCGGGCGCGGCGGTAGGTGGCGATCTCGCGGCTGCACAGCGGGCAGGCGCCGTCGTAGTACACACAGGGCAGGGCAGAAGGGCCGGTCGGTGGCGCGGCTTCGCCGGGGTGGGCGGTCTGGTTCACGGCGGTGAAAGCACAGCGGGCGGGCAACATGGCCAAGCGCCGCAGTGTGCGCGGCCGCGGTGCCGGCCGCTGACGGGCCCGCCCAAGGCCTTAGAAGCTGTGAATGAACCGGTCGCGTCCTGGCGCCACGAGCGGGCGTGCGTGCTGCGTTCTCAGCTGCTCACACCTTCCGCAGGTTTGCCCCACGCAGCGCCCGGTGTCAGCGCTGCAGCGTCAGGCTGCGGCCGCAGCGCGCAGCCAGGCTGTGGTCGTGGGTCACCAGCACAAAGGCCGTGCCTTGGTCGCGCGCCAGGCGCGTCATCATGTCGAAGACGCCGTCGGCCGTGCCCCGGTCCAGGTTGCCGGTGGGCTCGTCGGCCAGCACGCAGGCCGGGCGCGTCACCAGGGCGCGGGCGATGGCCACCCGCTGGCGTTCACCGCCCGACAACTGCGCCGGGTGGTGCTGCAGCCGGTCGCCCAGGCCCACCTGGGCCAGCACCGCGGCGGCCTGTTCGCGCGCCTGGGCCACCGGCATGCGGCGGATGCGCAGTGGCATGGCCACGTTGTCCAGCGCGCTGAATTCGGGCAGCAGGTGGTGGAACTGGTAGACAAAACCCAGGTGCAGGTTGCGCCAATGGCCTTGTTCCGCCGCGTTCAGGGTGTCGAAACGCCGGCCCATCAGCGCCACGTGGCCGGCGCTGGGCGTCTCCAGCCCGCCCAGCAGGTGCAGCAGCGTGCTTTTGCCCGAGCCCGAGGCGCCCACGATGGCCAAGGTTTCGCCGCGTGCCACTTCCAGACTCAGGCCTTGCAGCACGGTCACGTCCAGCACACCGTCGACAAAACGTTTGTGCAGGCCTTCGGCTTTCAGCACCGGGCCGGGGTGCAGGCTGTCATTCATAACGCAGGGCCTCGGCCGGGTTCACGCGGCTGGCGCGCCAGCTGGGGTACAGCGTGGCCAACAAGGCCAACACCAGGGAGATGACGACCACCGGCACGATGTCGCTGGCCAGCGGCTCGCTGGGCATGCGGCTGATGACGTAGATGCTGCCCGGCAGGAAGGCCACGCCCAGCAGGCGCTCGATGGCCGGCACGATGACGTCGATGTTGAAGGCCACGGCCAGGCCCAGGGCCACACCGCCCAGCGTGCCCATCACACCCGAGGTGGCGCCTTGCACGATGAACACGCCCATGATGCTGCGTGGGCTGGCGCCCAGCGTGCGCAGGATGGCGATGTCCGCGCGTTTGTCGGTCACCGTCATCACCAGGGTGCTCACCAGGTTGAAGGCCGCCACGGCCACGATGAGCGTGAGGATGATGAACAGCATGCGCTTTTCCACCTGCACGGCTTCGTACCAGCTGCGGTTGGTGCGCGTCCAGTCGCGCACGATGAAACCCGGGCCCATCTGCTGGGCCAGCTGGTCGCCCACCACACGCGCCTGGTGCACATCGGCCAGGCGCAGCTGCACACCGGTGGGCCCACCGCTGCGGAACAGCGTGGCCGCGTCGCCCAGGGCCACCAGGGCCAGGGCGCTGTCGTATTCGTAGTGGCCCACCTCGAACAGGCCGCTCACGGTGAACTGCTTCAGGCGCGGCACCACGCCGGCCGGGGTCACCTGGCCGCCGGGCGCGGCCACCGTCACCTTGTCGCCCACACGCACGCCCAGCAGGCGGGCCAGTTCGCGGCCGATGACGATGTTCCACTCGCCGGCCTTCAGCGTGGCCAGCGTGGTGTCGCGTTCCTTGCGGGCCAGGTCGGTCACCTGGGCTTCTTCGGCGGGTTCGATGCCGCGCACCACCACACCACGCAGCTCTTCACCGCGGCCCACCAGGGTCTGCGCCACCACAAAAGGGGCGGCACCCACGACGGCCGGGTTTTGTTTCGCTTGGGTGGCCGTGGCACGCCAGTCGGGCAGGGGCTGGCCGCTGGACTCGTACAGCTCCACGTGGGCCACCACGCTGAGCATGCGGTCGCGCACTTCTTTCTGGAAGCCGTTCATCACGCTGAGCACGATGATCAAGGCCGCCACGCCCAGGCCAATGCCCAGCATCGAGACACCGCTGATGAAACTGATGAAGCCGTTGCGGCGCCCGGCGCGGCCTGCGCGCGTGTAGCGCCAGCCGATCTGCCATTCAAAAGGAAGGTTCATGCCGAGCCGGAAAGGGGGTGGGGCTGAAAGGGTGAAACGAAGCCCGAACTGGGTGGGCGATGCTAACGGAGCCGGCAAAGCCCCGGCCCCGGTGCCCGCGGGGCGGCGGCCGGCAGGGCGCGCCGGATAATCCCGCCATGCACTGCATTGTTCCTTTTGCCGGCCCGCCCTCCGGGGCTGGCGCAGCGGCCCTCGGCGGCCTGGCGCTGCCCACGCTGCAGCAACTGCTGAAGCGCTGGACGGTGGTGGCGCGCGACGACGGCGACGAATGGTCCTACAGCCCGCCGCACGAACGCGCCCTGGCGCGCGCCTGGGGCTGGGCCGGGGGCGATGGCCAACTGCCGTTTGCCGCCGCCTGGCTGGCGCAGGAACCCGCGGCTGCCAACGCTGCGCCGCCTGGCGACCTGGCCTGGGGCCTGCTGTCGCCCGTGCACTGGCACGTGGGCACCGACCAGGTCAGCCTGCTGGACCCGGCGGCGCTGATGCTCTCTGACACCGAAAGCCGCGCCTACTTCGACGCCGTGGCCGAACTGTTCACCAGCGAAGGCTGCGTGCTGCACTGGGGCAGCCGCGAGCGCTGGTACCTGGCCCACGAGAAGCTGGCCGGCCTGCGCTGCGCTTCGCTGGACCGCGTGGTGGGCCGCAACGTGGACCGCTGGTTGGGCGGCGATGGCAACGTGGCCGACGCCGCATCACAGGCTGCACAGCGCTGGCTGCGCCGCCTGCAAGGCGAGGTGCAGATGCTGCTGTACACGCACCCGCTGAACGACGCTCGGGCCGAACGTGGCCTGTTGCCGGTGAACTCGTTCTGGCTCAGCGGTTGTGGTGTGGCCCAGCCCCAGGCGCAGAACCAGGCACTGCAGCTCGACCACCGCCTGCGCGGCCCGGCCCTGGCCGACGACCTGGCCGGCTGGGCCCGCGCCTGGACCACGCTGGACGAAGGCCCGCTGGCCGAACTGCTGCAGCGAGGGGACCCCGCCGACCGCCTGACGTTGTGCGGCGAGCGCAGCGCCGTCACGCTGGCGCCGGCCACCGGCTGGTGGGCCGGCCTGCGCGGCCGCCTGAGCGCGCCCACACCCGCGCGGCTGCTGGAGGGCCTGTGATGCAGCTGCAAACCCGCGACGTGCCGCCGCGCGCCAGCTTTGCGCTGGAGCAGGCCGGTGTGCACCCGCTGCTGGCCCGCCTGCTGGCCGCCCGTGGTGTGAAAAGCGCCGATGAACTGGACGACGGCCTGCCCAAGCTGCTGCCACCGGCCACGCTGAAAGGTGCGCTGGAAGCTGGCCGCCTGCTGGCCGACAGCATCGCCCAGGGCCGCCAGATCTGCGTGGTGGCCGACTACGACTGCGACGGCGCCACCGCCTGTGCCGTGGCCCTGCGCGGCCTGGCCCTGCTGGGCGCATTACCCGGCACCGTGCGCTACGTGGTGCCCGACCGCGCCGTGCACGGCTATGGCCTGACCCCCACCATCGTGGACCTGGCCTTGCAGCTGCAACCGCGCCCGCAGCTGCTGGTGACGGTGGACAACGGCATCGCCAGCCTGGCCGGCGTGGCCCACGCCCAGGCCCAGGGCCTGCAGGTGCTGGTGACCGACCACCACCTGCCGGCGCTGGCCGAAGGTGGCGAGGTGGTGCTGCCGGCGGCCGACGTCATCGTCAACCCCAGCCAGCCCGGCTGCCCCTTCGAGAGCAAGGCGCTGGCCGGTGTGGGCGTGATGTTTTATGTGCTGCTGGCCACCCGGGCTGAGCAGCGTGCCCGTGGCCTGTTCGACGCAGCGGCACAGCCGCGGCTGGACGCGCTGCTGGACCTGGTGGCCCTGGGCACCGTGGCCGACGTGGTGAAGCTGGACGCCAACAACCGCCGCCTGGTGGCGCAGGGCCTGAAGCGCATCCGCCGTGGCCAACTGCAGCCGGGTGTGGCGGCGCTGTTCGCCGTGGCCAAACGCGACCCCCGCAAGGCCGCGGCCTTCGACTTCGGCTTCGCCCTGGGCCCGCGCATCAACGCCGCCGGCCGGCTGAGCGACATGACGCTGGGCATCGAGTGCCTGAGCACCGACGATGCCACCCGTGCCACCGAACTGGCCGCACAGCTGGACGCCATCAACCGCGAACGCCGCGAGGTGGAAGCCGGCATGCGCGAACGCGCCGAAGCCGTGGTGGAAGCCTGGCCGGTGGGCGAGGTGCCGCCGGCCGTGGCGCTGTTCGACGACAGTTTTCACGAGGGCGTGGTGGGCATCGTGGCCGGCCGCATGAAAGACCGCCTGCACCGCCCCACCTTCGCTTTTGCGCGCGGGGCCGACGGGCAGCTGAAAGGCAGCGGTCGCAGCATCGCCGGTTTCCACCTGCGCGACGCGCTGGACCTGGTGGCCAAGCGCCATCCCGGCCTGCTGCTGCGCTTTGGTGGCCACGCCATGGCCGCCGGTTGCACGCTGGCCGAAGGTGGATTTGAAGCCTTCGAGGCCGCGCTGCGCCAAGTGGCCAGCGAATGGCTGGACGCCGCCACGCTGCAGCGCACGCTGCGCACCGACGGCCCGCTGGCGGTGGAGCACTTCAACCCGGAAACCGTGGCGATGCTGGATGCCCAGGTGTGGGGCCAGGGCTTCGAAGCGCCGGTGTTCTGCGACACGGTGCAGGTCATCCACCAGCGCCTGGTGGGTGAAAAACACCTGAAGCTGCGGCTGAAACACGGCAACACCCAGCGCGACGCCATCTGGTTCGGCCACGACGAACCGCTGCCCGAACAGGTGAAGCTGGCCTACCGCCTGAGCCTGGACGAGTGGAACGGCCAGCAGCGGGTGCAGATGGTGGTGGACGCCGCGGTGTGAAGCCACCGCGGGGCCACGCGGGCCCCGCGGCGCTGCGCCTCAACGTGTGAGGTAGCCGCCGTCCACCGGGTAGTAGGCCCCGGTCACGAAGGACGCGGCCGGCGAGCTGAGCCACAGCACCAGTTCGGCCACTTCTTCGGGTTGGCCCAGGCGGCCGATGGGGTGCAGCGCCACCAGGCCGGCCTGCGTGGTGGGGTCGGCTTCCATGGCGGCGATCATCGGCGTGTGGATGAAGGCCGGGCCCACGGCGTTGATGCGCAGGCCTTGCGCGCCGTATTCCTGCGCCGCGGCCTTGGTCAGCCCCAGCACACCGTGTTTGGCGGCCGTGTAGGCCGGCGCGTTGGCAAAACCCACGGCACCCAGGATGCTGGCCATGTTGACGATGGCGCCACCGCCGCCGCTGCCCCCACCGCTGGCCAACATGCGCGGGATCTGCGCCTTCATGCAGTGGAAGACACCCGACAGGTTCACCGCCAGCACCTGGTTCCAGGCGTCCAGCGGGTAGTCGGCCGTGGGGGCCAGCGGGCCGGCGATGCCGGCGTTGTTGCAGGCCACGTCCAGCCGGCCGAAGCGTTGCACGGCGTGGCCGGCCAGGGCCTCGCAGGCCGCGGGGTCGGCCACGTCGCAGGCGAAGAAGCTGGCCTCGCAGTCGGCCGCGGCCAGCAGGGCCACGGTGGCCTGGCCACCGGCCACGTCCACGTCGGACACCACCACCTTGGCACCCACCCGGCCATAGGCCAGCGCCACGGCCCGGCCGATGCCCGAGCCCGCCCCCGTCACCAGGGCCACACGTTGTTTGAGCATGTTCATCTCCTCAACCAGCCGGCGCGCAAGTCGGCGCCCAGGCCATCAAAGCGCAGCGCGGCGGTGCTGGGCTTGCGCCAGGTCAAGGCCGTGCGGGGCGCAGGGCAACGCCCGCGGCGTTGGCGGGCGGGCGCGGCTTGCGGCACCATGCGCGCCATGTTGAAAGCCCCCCACCCCCTGTCTTCTTCTGCCGCCCAACCCCTGCGCTTGGCGGTGGCCGCCCTGGGCCTGCTGGCCGTGGCCGGCGCTGTGCAGGCCCAGACCACCACGCCCGTGGTGCAAGGCCTGGACAACCCCTGGGCTGTGGCCTTCTTGCCGGACGGCCGCTACCTCATCACCGAAAAGCCGGGCCGTTTGCGCATCGCCGGTGCCGATGGCCGCCTGGGCGCGCCGCTGACCGGCCTGCCGCCCGTGGTGGCACGCGGCCAATGCGGCCTGCTGGACGTGGTGCTGGACCCGGAGTTCGCGAAGAACCAGCTCGTTTTCTGGACCTTCGCTGAACCCGGGGACCACAAGACCAACGGCGTGGCCGTGGCACGCGCCAAGCTGGTGGGCGAACAATTGACCGAGGTGCGCACCATCTTCCGCCAGTTGCCGAAGGTGGACAGCGACCTGCACTGCGGCTCGCGCCTGGTCTTTGGCCGCGACGGCACGCTGTTCCTGGGCCTGGGCGACCGCGGCCGCCTGAAGGATGACGCGCAGAACCCGGCCAACCACATCGGCAAGGTGGTGCGCTTCGACCGCGATGGCCGCGCGCCGGCCGACAACCCCAAGCTCAACCCCGCGGCGCCTGAGCTGTGGAGCCTGGGCCACCGCAACATCCAGGGCGCGGCCCTGCACCCGGCCACGGGTGAGCTGTGGACGGTGGAACACGGCCCGCAGGGCGGCGACGAGATCAACCAACCGCAGGCCGGCAAAAACTACGGCTGGCCGCTGCTGACCTTCGGCCGTAACTACGGCCTGGGCACGCGCATTGGCGAAGAAGGCCCCAAGCCCGGTTTCGAACAACCGCTGAAGGTGTGGGTGCCGTCCATCGCACCCAGCGGCATGGCCTTCGTGACCAGCCCGCGTTACCCGGCCTGGCAAGGCCAGATGCTGGTGGGCGCGCTGCGTGGCCAGGCCGTGGTGAAACTGACGCTGAACGGCCGCCAGGTGGTGGGTGAAGAGCGTGTGCTGCCCGAGCTGAAACGCCGCATCCGCGACGTGCGCCAGGGCCCCGATGGTTTCATCTACCTGCTGACCGACGGTGCAGACGGGCAGTTGCTGCGTGTGACGCCCTGACTGGCCAAAGACAATGCTGCCCACTGACTGAGTGCGCCGTAAGGCCGACCTGGGCCCGACAACCTGTAACCTTAGTGCGCCAGTAGGGTTTTCCTTGCAGGCGTCGCAAGTGGTCGCAGCAACGTCCCAAGTTGTCAGTCTTCGCGTAGCGCTCGCCCAGCATCAAGTTGGCTTTGCAGTCGGCTGCCGAGCGCGAACTGCGCAGTCTCGCGAACATGGTGGACGTGGTGGTGACAGCCTACTTTCGCGCCCAAGGTCATCTGGTCGAGGGCGTCCCTGAAGAAGTGCTGTCCAACACGATCGTGCGATGTCGTACAGCTTGACTGGGCACCGCTACGCCCTCCCGGCCCAGCGGGGATTCCGTGTCGGCCTCCCTATTCTGCTGACCAAGTGCCCCATCTGCTGGAACCCCTGCCTCACCAAAGGTGTGTGCTTGAGAATCTGTTTCTTTTTGACTGCCGGTGTGCTGTGCCACAGCAAGCTGCAAAAGTACAACGTCACTTGTGGCAAGGGCCTAGGCAAGGACGTGGAGCGCGCGACATGGGTCAAGACCTTCGGCGGTGACCGCATCAACGGGCATCATGTGAGGGTGGCAGAGAAAATGTCGGCACGGAAATAGAGCGAGGCTTGAAGTGAACTTGAACGCATCCATCATTGACCAACGCCTGACTGGCGTGCAGTCCGAGATCGTGCACTGGGCCCAGCACGAGCTGAACATCACCGCGCCCGATCGGCTCAAGCCGCTGTCGTTTGTCTACCTGTGCGTCAAGACCATGCTGGACCTGGACGCCCAAGAAGCATTTGACTGCGTCACCGATGGTGGTGGTGATTTCGGCGTGGACGCCATGCAGGTCACTGAAGAGGTGGACGGCGAGTTCAACGTCACGCTGTTCCAGGCCAAGTACAAAACCAAGCTGGACGCCGATTCAAACTTTCCTGAAGACGGCATCCACTCGCTAGTCAATGCCATTCGCCACATTTTTGACCCGACGGCGGACCTCGGTGCCATCAACGAACGGCTGAAGGTTAAAGTGGAAGAGGCCCGCGCCATGGTGCGCGACGGCTTTATCCCTCGCGTTCGCGCTATCGCTTGCAACAACGGTATCAAGTGGGCAGGGCAAGCGCAGTCCGCCATCGATCGAGCTGATTTTGGTGGGCAGGTGAGCTGGGAGCATGTCAACCACGACGTCTTGATCGGGATCTTGCAGCGTGCCAAGCAGGTGGACGACAGCTTGCGCTTGGTGGGCAAGGCCAACATCGAGGACATGAACTTCAGCCGGGTGTGTATTGGCCGCATGCCTGTCACGGAAGTGGCCGCGCTCATGCGCGCCCATGGCGACCGCCTGCTGGAACGCAACATCCGGCGCTACTTGGGTCTGCATGGCAACCGGGTGAACGAAGGTATTCGTGAAACCCTGCGTTCCGATCAGCCGGAGAACTTCTATTTCTTCAACAACGGCCTGACGTTGATCTGCGACCACTTCAAATACAACGCCCTTCAGGGCGCCAATTACCAGGTTCAGGCCGACAACATTCAGATCGTCAACGGTGCGCAGACCTGTATGACTATCTACAAAACGCTGACCGAGATGGGTCAACGCGGTGAAGCCCTACCGGTGGATGCCAGCGTGCTAGTGCGTCTATATGAACTGCCCAAAGGCAAAGAAGACGTGGTGCTGCAAATCACTCACGCCACCAATAGCCAGAACCCGGTGGACTTAAAGGATCTGCGCTCGAACGACGAGATCCAGCGTCAGTTGGAAGCCAGCGTCGAATCACTGGGTTACCAGTACCGACGCAAGCGCATGGACACGCCGCCGAAACCGCTTGACGTTACAGCCAGCGCCGCTGCCGAAGCCTTGCTAGCGGTTTGGCGCCGTGCACCGCATCAAGCCAAGTTCTTGTTGCGTGAGCACTTCGGCAAGCTGTATACCGTGGTTTTTCCGAAAGAGGTCAACGGTGCGCAGGTGGTGCTGGCTGTGCTGCTCTACCGGATTGCCGAGAACCACAGGCGGCGCCCAGCCGAGGCAGATCCGACCCTGGTGCGCTACGCTTCTTGCTTCATCGCCATGCGAATGGGACAGCGCTTGTTGCACGAGTTGGGCAAGCCTCTGGAAGCGCTGAACCACCAGACCTTCGACGCCGCCAAGAAGTTGGTCGACGAGAAGGGCGAGCGCTATTTCCGAGATTCGACGTTGGACGTTGAGGCCGCACTTAAAGATTTGTATGGAGAGAAGGCGGTTTCCACACTCCAACTCTCAGCGACGTTCCGGCGAGGAGATTTGATTCAAAAGCTGCTTGCCTTGCCGCTGGCCGCAACGCGATGAGCCAAGTCAGCCTTCTGGCGACCTCCCCGCAACTGGCAGCCAAGGGAAGGCCCGCCGGAGGTGCTCGCTGATTAATTCAGCTAGCCTCACACCACCCGTCCGGTCCACCACAGGCTCAGCCCTGCGGCGGCCACCACCAGCAGGGCGCCAAGCGCGGCCAGCAAGGCCGTCACCTCGGTTTCTTTGCGCTCCACCACCATGCGCGCGCTCAGCCTTTCGTAGACCTTTTTCAGGTCTTCGGCGCTGCCGGCGTAGAAGTACTCGCCCTGGGTCAGCACCGAGATGTTCTTCAGCGTGGCCTCGTCCAGGCGCACGCGCATGCTCCAGCCTTCGAAGCCGATGACCTCGCCTTGCGTGGTGCCCATGCCCACGGTGTAGACGCGCACGCCGCGGTCGGCGGCCATCTTGGCGGCGTCGATGGGGTCGGGGCCGGTGGTGCGCTGGCCGTCGGTCAGCAAGATGATGGCGGCGCTGTTGTAGCTGCCGGCCGGCACGGGTTTGAACTCGGCGGCCTTGCGTTCGCGTTCACTCTTGTCGCCCAGCATGCGCGGCATGGTGCGCTGGCCGGTGATGGCCTGCAGGTCGATGCCGGCGTCGGGGAACAAGGTGGCCAGGCTCAGTACCAGGCCGCTGCCGATGGCCGTGCCCCGCTGCAGCTGGAAGCGGTCGATGGCGGCCAGCACGTCGTCGCGGCTGGTGGTGGGCGCCTGCACCACGGCGGCCGTGCCGGCGAAGGACACGACGCCCACGCGCACCTCGCGCGGCAGCCCCGCCACGAAGGCCTTGGCGGCTTCCTGGCTGGCCACCAGGCGGTTGGGTTTGACGTCTTCGGCGCGCATGCTGCCGGACACGTCCATGGCCAGCAGGATGGTGCGGTCGGCCAGCGGCAAGGTCAGCGTGGCCACGGGCCGGGCCAGGGACAGCAGCAGCGCGCCCAGTGCGGCCAGCAGCAACAGCGGTGGCACGTGGCGGCGCCAGGTCTGGCCCGGGCCCACGGCCTGGCGCAGCAAGGCGATGCTGGCCAGCGCCACCACCGTGCGCTTGCGCCGCCGCAGCAGCCACCAATAGGCCAGCACCAGCAGCGGCAGGGTCACCAGGGCCCACAGCAGTTGTGGCCAGAGGAAGCTCATGGCGCAGGGCTCCAGCGGGGGTGGGACGGGTTGGGTTGCATGGTGGCGACGGGGCGGGCGAACGGGGCTTGGCGTGCTGGCGTCGTTTCAGGCGTTGGCCGGCGCCGCACGCCGCAGCGCGGTCGGGAAACGCATCGGCGAAGGCTGGCGCGCACGCTGGCGCCGCAGGTCGGCAAAACGCAGCAGGGCCGGCAGCAGGGGCTGGTCGGTGGCCACTTCCAGCAGGTCGCAGCCGGCGGTGGTCAAACCTTGCAGCAGGGCCTCGTCCTGCGCCTGCACCAGGGCGGCGTGGCGGGCCTGCAGGCCCGGGTCGCTGGTGTCCAGGAACAGCTGTTCGCCGGTTTCTGCGTCTTGCACGGTCAGCAGGCCCATGGCCGGCAGGCGCTGTTCCACCGGGTCCACCAGGCGCACGGCCAGCACGTCGTGGCGGCGCGCCAAGCGCGCCAGCGGCGCGGCCCAGCCGGGTTGGCTGATGAAGTCCGATACCACGAACACCAGCGAACGCCGCTTCAGCACCCCGTCGGCGGCCTGCAGCAGGTCGGCCAGCGCGGTGCCGGTGGTGCTGGGTTGGCCGGGCGGTGTGAGGGGCAGCGGTTGTTGCAGGCGCTGCAGCAGGTTCAGCACATGGCGGCGGCTGGCGCCGGGCGGCAGCACGGCGTCGACCGCGCGGCCGTACAGCACAGCGCCCACGCGGTTGCCGTGCTGGGTGAACAGGCGGGCGAGTGCGCCGGTGAAGGCCGCGGCCTGGTCCAGCTTGCGCAGCGCGCCGGAGCCGAAGTGCATGCTGGCCGAACGGTCCAGCAGGAACCAGGCGCAGAGCTCGCGGTCTTCGTTGTACTGGCGCACGTGCGGCACCTGCAGGCGGGCGGTGACGTTCCAGTCGATGTGGCGCACGTCGTCGTGCAGCTGGTACTCGCGCAGGTCGGCCAGGTCCACACCGCGGCCGCGGAAGGCGCTGCGCCAGTCGCCCTGCAGCAGGCCGTCCAGGCGTTTCAGCACCGTCCATTCCAGGTGCTGCAGCAGCGCTTCCGCGCCCGCGCCCGGGGGCGGCGCCGGTGGTGGGCTGGCCTGGGCGGCTTCAGCCGGCACGCGCCACCCCGCTGTCAAAGCCGGCACCGGCCAGCGGCTGCGCCGGGGCCGGCACGGCGGCCAGCAGGCGCTGCACCAGGGCGTCGGCGCTGTGGCCTTCGGCCAGGGCCTCGTAGCTCAGCACCAGGCGGTGGCGCAGCACGTCGGGCACCAGGTCCAGCATGTCGGCCGGCAGCACATAACGCCGGCCACGCATCAGCGCCAGCGCACGTGCGCCTTCCACCAGGCCGATGGTGGCGCGTGGGCTGGCGCCGTAGGTGATGAAACGTGCTTGTTCGGCCAGGCCGAACTTGGCCGGCGCGCGTGTGGCGGCCACCAGCTTCACGGCGAACTGCAGCAGGGCCGGGTCCACGTAGACCTGGCGGCAGGCGCGTTGCATGGCGGCCAGCTGCGTGGTGTCCAGCACCGGGTTGATGGCCACGGGCGGCGCGATGGCCCGTTCGGCGATGACGAACTCTTCTTCTTCCGTGGGGTAGTCCACCAGCACCTTGAACAGGAAGCGGTCCACCTGCGCCTCAGGCAAGGGGTAAGTGCCTTCGGTCTCGATCGGGTTCTGCGTGGCCATCACCACAAAGGGCAGGGGCACACGGTGGCTTTCACCGGCGATGGTGACCTGGCGTTCCTGCATCACTTCGAGCAGCGCGCTCTGCACCTTGGCTGGCGCGCGGTTGATCTCGTCGGCCAGCAGCAGGTTGGCGAACACCGGACCCAGCGTGGTGCTGAAGTCGCCGCTCTTCTGGTTCCAGATGCGTGTGCCCACCAGGTCGGCCGGCACCAGGTCGGGTGTGAACTGGATGCGGCGGAAGCTGCCGCCCACGGCCTGGGCCAGGGTCTTCACGGTCAGCGTCTTGGCCAGGCCGGGCACACCTTCCACCAGCAGGTGGCCTTGGGCCAACAAGGCCACGAGCACCCGTTCCAGGAAACGGTCCTGGCCCACGACCACACGTTTGACTTCGTACAGCAGGCGCTCCATCAGCGCGGCGGACATGGGGGCTTCAGACATGGTGGGCGTGGGGGTGTTCAGGGCTTCAGAAAGGCGGCATGCCGACGGCGCTGACGGCGTTTTCAATCGGCACGGCGAAACCGATGCCGATGAAGGTACGCTGCTCCGAGGGGTTCAGGATGGCGGTGACGATGCCCACGACGTGGCCGTCCATGGTGACCAGCGGGCCGCCGCTGTTGCCGGGGTTGGCGGCGGCGTCGAACTGGATGAGGTTGCCCATGGTGCGGGTCTGGCCGGGTGTTTCGCCTTCGGTGCGGAACTCGCGCCGCAGGCCCGAGACCACCCCAGCGCTGACCGAAGGCCCGATGCCAAAAGGGTGGCCCACGGCGATGACCTGGTCGCCGGGCCGCAGGTCGGCCGTGCTGCGCAGCGTGGCAGCCTGCAGGTCGTCGGGCAGGCTGCTGGCCTTCAGCACGGCCAGGTCGTCGGCGGCTTGCACGCCCACCACGGTGGCTTCGCTTTCGTGGCCGTTGGCAAAACGCACTTTGACCTTGCGGGCGCCGGCCACCACGTGCAGGTTGGTCAGGATGGTGCCGTTGTCCACGATGACCACGCCCGTGCCCAGGCTGCGGCCCAGGGCGCGTTGTTCGGCTTTTTCACCGTGTTCGTCCAGCGCGTCGGCGTCGTCTTCGTCGCCTTCGCCCAGCCCCACCACACGCACCACCGAGGGCGCGATGGCCTCGTAGGCCGCGGCGGCCGCCGAAGGCAGGGGTTCCTTGGTCAGCGACTCGCGCACCGCGGCGTCGATGTCGTCTTGTGTGATGGGCGCGGCGTGCGGGCGCAGGCCGCCCAAAGCCGCCACCACGGCCAGGGCCAGGGCCGCACCGCCCAGGCCCCACAACGGCGCGGCGCGGCGCTGGGCCCAGGTGGACAGACGCTGGCGGCGGGTGCGGGGCAGGGGGGTGCCAGGCGTTGACGGCGGGTCAGAGGCCCCGGCGCTGGCGCGCGGCGCGGCCGGCGGCGCCACGGGTGGGGTGCCCGGGGGCGGGCCCGGTGGCGCGGCGCGGCTGATCAGCGGGACCTTTTTCATCGTCGGGCATGTCGTCGGCGAACAGGTGTGGCCACAGTAACACGCGGGCCGCGGCCTTGCATGCCACGGGGCGGTTCGCGGGGTGGCCCGCCGCGGGTGGGCGCATCGGCCATCATCGCGGCATGTGGATAGACACCCATTGCCACCTGGACGCCCCCGAGTTCGACGTCGACCGCGCCGCCGTGGCCGAACGCGCACGCGCCGCCGGGGTGCGGCTGCAGGTGCTGCCGGCGGTGATGCGCCAGAACTTCGACACCGTGCGCGAACTGGCGCACGACCAGGGCTGTGCCTATGCGCTGGGCATCCACCCGCTGTACACGCCGCAGGCGCAGGACGAAGACCTGGACGCGCTGGACCAGGCTTTGCGCACCCACCGCAGCGACCCGCGCTTGGTGGCCGTGGGCGAGATCGGCCTGGACCACTTCGTGCCGGGGCTGGACCCGCAGCGCCAGCAGCGTTTTTACTTCGCGCAGCTGAAGCTGGCGCGGGCGCATGGCCTGCCGGTCATCTTGCACGTGCGGCGCAGCGCCGACGGGCTGCTGCAGGGTCTGCGGCGTTTCGAGGTGCCGGGTGGCATCGCCCACGCCTTCAACGCCAGCGACGCGCAGTGCCAGCAGTTCACCGAACGCGGCTTCCGCCTGGGCTTCGGCGGGGCCATGGTGTTTGAACGTGCGCTGCAGATCCGGCACCTGGCGGCCACCGCCCCGGCCCACAGCCTGGTGCTGGAGACCGACGCACCCGACATCCCACCGCCCTGGCTGTACGCCACCGCGCAGCAGCGCGCGGCCGGCCAGGCCATGGGCCGCAACGAACCGGCGCAGCTGCCGCGCATCGCCGAAACCTTGGCGCAGCTGCGGGGCTGGACGCTGGCCGAAACCGCGCAGCACACCAGCGCCAACGCCTGCGCGGCGCTGCCGCGGCTGGCCGCGCTGTGGGCTGCTGGCACCGACCCGGTGCAGGTGGCATGAGCGACCCCGACAGCCCGCGCCTGCATGGCCTGGCCCCCGTGGTGGCGCCAGACGCGCGCCTGGTGCTGTTGGGCAGCTTCCCCGGCGTGGCCTCGCTGCAGGCCCAGCAGTACTACGGCCACCCACGCAACCAGTTCTGGCCGCTGCTGTCGGCCGTGTGGGGCGAAGACCTGGTGGCCTTGCCCTATGCCCAGCGCCTGCAACGCCTGCAGGCCCGGCGCGTGGCGCTGTGGGACGTGTACGCCGCCTGCCGCCGCGAGGGCAGCCTGGACAGCGCCATCGAAGACGCGCAGTTCAACGACTTCCCCGCGCTGCGCCGGCTGGCGCCCGGCCTGGTGGCCGCCGCGCACAACGGTGGTGAATCGGCCAAGGCGCGCCGCCACCTGGAAGCCCTGGGCCTGGTGGTGCACCGCCTGCCGTCCAGCAGCCCTGCCAACGCCAGCTGGTCTTTCCAGCGCAAACTGGCCGAATGGCGGGCGGTGTTCGCCGCTTACGATCTGGTCTGAACGGGCAAGATCGGCGCAGCCGCTGCGGCGGGCCGCCCCGCCGGTGGTGTTGTGCCGTCTCCCCCCTTGAACTTGTTTTGTCCACCACGCCCCCGCGCGCCCCTGCCTTGAGCCTGAACGACACCGAAACGCGCGCCCCCAGCGCCACCCTGGACCTGCCCGAGGCCACGCTGAGCGAACTCGACGGCGTGCGCTACCTGCACCTGGGCAGCATCTGGGTGCAGGGCGCCATGCGCATCCGCAAGCCGCAGGCCATCGAGCTGGACTACATCCGCCGCATGCTGGCCAGCCTGCTGTGGCTGCCCACCGAAGCCCTGGCGCCCGAGGCCGGCCACCGCGCGCTGCAGCTGGGCCTGGGGGCGGGCGCCATCACACGCTTCACGCAGAAAGCCCTGGGCTGGCCGACCACGGTGGTGGAGATCAACCCCGACGTGGTGGCCGCCAACCGCGTGTGGTTCCACCTGCCGGCGGACACCACGGTGGTGCAGGCCGATGCCGGCGCCTGGCTGCGCACGCAGGCTGCCCCCGCCAGCGTGCACTTGTTGCACGTGGACCTGTACGACCACGACGCCGCAGCCCCGGTGCTGGACGACGAGGCCTTCTACGCCGACTGCCGCCGTGTGCTGGCCGAAGGCGGTGTGATGGCCGTCAACCTGTTCGGCCGGGCTTCCAGCTTCAGCGCCAGCATCGCGCGCATCGCCGCGGCTTTCGGCAGCGACCAGGTGTGGAGCCTGCGCCCCACGCGCGAAGGCAACACCGTGGTGGTGGCCGGCCGTGGGGTGGTGGTGCCCGACGCCGCCACGCTGACGGCACGCGCCCAGCACATCGAACAACACTGGGGCCCGCTGGGCCTGCTGGCCCGTAAATGGTTGCGCATGGTGCGGCCTTACCAGCCGGAGAAGGTGTGAACAAGGCCAGCGCCCGCCCCGCCAGCGCGGGTGCCCCCGCGCCACGCCGCGCCGTGGGCCCGCTGGACTGGCCGCAGCTGCTGGACTGGTTGCAGCAAGACGGCCTGGTGGCCGCCGAAGACGCCGAACGCGTGAAGCAGCGTTTCGGCGCTGGCGCGTCCAGCCTGCACGCCCTGGTGCGCCTGGGCGGCGCCGGCCTGCAGCGCCTGGGCACGGGTGCGCGGCTGGACACCGAAGCGCTGACGGAATGGCTGGCCGGCCGCGCCGGCCTGGGTTATGCGCGCATCGACCCGCTGCGCGCCGACGTGGGTCGCGTGGCCGACGTGATGAGCGTGAAGTACGCCGAGAACCGCCGCGCGCTGCCGCTGGCCTTCGGCGCCACCGAGGTGACCATCGCCACCGCCGAGCCTTTCGACGTGGCCTGGGTCAGCGAGATCGAGGCCCACACGCGCCGCAGCGTGAAGCTGGTGGTGGCCAACCCCGAGGATGTGCGGCGTTACACCACCGAGTTCTACGCGCTGGCCAAGAGCGTGCGCAACGCGCAGAAGAGTGGCGAGGCCTCGGCCAGCGCCAGCTTCGAGCAGCTGGTGGAACTGGGTCGCAGCAACAAACAGCTGGACGCCAACGACCAGGGCGTGGTGCAGGTGGTCGATTGGCTGTGGGGCTACGCCTTCGAGCAGCGCGCCAGCGACATCCACCTGGAACCACGGCGCGACATGGGCGCCATCCGCTTCCGCATCGACGGTGTGTTGCACACCGTCTACCAGGTGCCGCTGACGGTGATGAACGCCATGGTGGCGCGCATCAAGCTGCTGGGCCGCATGGACGTGGTGGAACGCCGCCGCCCGCTGGACGGCCGCATCAAGACCGTGCGCCCCGAACACACCGGCCCCGGCGCCGAGGTGGAGATGCGCATCAGCACGCTGCCCACGGCCTTTGGCGAGAAGATGGTGATGCGCATCTTCGACCCCGAGACCGTGTTGAAGAGCGTGGAGGCCCTGGGCTTTGGCGCGCACGAGTCGCAGCGCTGGCAGCAACTCATCACCAAGCCGCACGGCATCATCCTGGTCACCGGCCCCACGGGCAGTGGCAAGACCACCACGCTGTATTCCACGCTGAAGGCGCTGGCCAGCGAAGAGGTCAACGTCTGCACCATCGAAGACCCCATCGAGATGATCGAGCCGGCCTTCAACCAGACCCAGGTGCAGCCCGGCCTGGACCTGGGTTTTGCCGAGGGCCTGCGCGCGCTGATGCGGCAGGACCCGGACATCATCATGGTCGGCGAGATCCGCGACCTGGCCACGGCCGAGATGGCCATACAGGCCGCGCTGACCGGCCACCTGGTGTTCAGCACCCTGCACACCAACGACGCCGCGGGCGCCATCACGCGCCTGGCCGACCTGGGCGTGCCGCCCTACCTGATCAGCGCCACCGTCATCGGCGTGCTGGCCCAGCGCCTGGCGCGCACGCTGTGCCCGGCCTGCAAGCAGCGCGACGACAGCACCTCGCGCGAGGCCCTGGAAGACGCCGTGAAGCCCTGGCGGCTGTCGGGTGGCGTGCGGGTGTACAAACCCGTGGGCTGCTTGGAGTGCCGCCACACCGGCTACCGTGGCCGGGCCGGTCTGTACGAACTGCTGCTGGTCAGCGAGGCCGCGCGCACGGCCATCCACCCGCAGCTGGACGCCACGGCGCTGCGCCGATCGGGCATCAAGGAAGGTCTGCGTCCGCTGCGCCTGGCCGGGGCCATGAAAGTGGCCGAAGGCCTGACCACGCTGGAAGAAGTGCTGCGCTGCACGCCCGACCTGGGCTGATGCTGCGCGCCGGTGCGCGCGCTGCACCGGCGCGGTGCAGGGCCCGGTGACCCTGGTGTGAACCCGGTGTCCAGGGCCTGTCCTGGCTTACGTGGAATCCACATGGGCCTGTCCAAGGCCATGCCTAGAATCTTCGGCAAACAACGTTCTCCGAGGAGACTCCCTTGCTCATCAAAAGTCAGAAGGACTTCTGGTCCGGCCTGATGTTCATCGCGGTCGGTGCTGCCTTCGCCGTGGGTGCGCTGAACTACAGCTTCGGCTCCTCGGCGCGCCCGGGCCCGGCCTACTTCCCGTTCGGCCTGGGTGTGCTGCTGGCCATCCTGGGCGCCGTGGTGCTGTTCAAGTCGCTGACCATCGAAGTGGAGGGCGGCGACAAGATCGGCCACTGGGCCTTGAAGCCGCTGTTCATCGTGGTCATCTCGGTGGCCGGTTTCGGTTTCATCCTGCCCAAGCTCGGCATGATCATCTCGCTGCCGCTGCTGGTGGTGGTGGCGGCCACGGCCAGCGACGAATTCCATTGGAAAGATGCGCTGATCAACGCCTTCGTGATGACGCTGGGCAGCTGGCTCATCTTCATCAAGGGCCTGAGCCTGACCATCCCGCTGTGGCCCGCCTTCCTGGCGTCTTGAACCGAGAAGCACTGACACCATGGACTTGCTGAACAACCTGGCGCTCGGCTTCGGCGTCGCCTTCACCTGGGTCAACCTGGCCTACGCCTTCGGCGGCGCTGTGCTGGGCACCCTCATCGGCGTGCTGCCCGGCTTGGGCCCGGTGGCCACCATCGCGATGCTGCTGCCCAGCATCTACGCGCTGGACGCCACACCGGCGCTGATCATGCTGGCCGGCATCTACTACGGCGCGCAGTACGGCGGTTCCACCACCGCCATCCTGATCAACGTGCCGGGTGAATCCAGCTCGGTGGTCACGGCCATCGACGGCTACCAAATGGCGCGCAAAGGCCGCGCTGGTGCCGCACTGGCCGCCGCCGGTCTGGGCAGCTTCTTCGCCGGCACCGTGGGCACGCTGATCATCGCGGCCTTCGCGCCGCCGCTGACGGAGCTGGCCTTCAAGTTCGGCCCGGCCGAGTACTTCAGCCTGATGGTGCTGGGCCTGATCGGCGCCGTGGTGCTGGCCTCGGGTTCGCTGGTCAAGGCCATCGCGATGATCATCCTGGGCCTGCTGCTGGGCCAGATCAACACCGACGTCATCTCTGGCGTGCCGCGCTACAGCTTCGACATCCCCGAGCTGACCGACGGCATCGGCTTCGTGGCCATCGCCATGGGCGTGTTCGGCTTCGGTGAAATCATCGCCAACCTGGGCCAGCCGGCGGAGAAGCGCGAGGTCTTCACCAAGTCGGTGACGGGCCTGTGGCCCACCAAGGAAGACTTCCGCAACGCCTGGCCTGCGGTGATGCGCGGCACGTCGTTGGGCTCCATCCTGGGCGTGCTGCCCGGTGGTGGCGCGCTGCTGGCGGGTTTCGCGGCCTACTCGGTCGAGAAGAAGATGAAGATGCGCGAAGGTGAAGTCACCTTCGGCCAGGGCAACATCCGCGGTGTGGCCGGCCCCGAGAGCGCCAACAACGCCGGTGCGCAGACCAGCTTCATCCCCATGCTGACGCTGGGCATCCCGCCCAACCCGGTGATGGCGCTGATGGTGGGCGCGATGACCATCAAGGGCATCCAGCCGGGCCCACAGGTGATGACCAGCAACCCCGACCTGTTCTGGGGCCTGATCGCCAGCATGTGGGTGGGCAACCTGATGCTGGTCATCCTGAACCTGCCGCTGATCGGCATCTGGATCAAGCTGCTGACGGTGCCTTACCGCTTCCTGTTCCCGGCCATCATGTCGTTCTGCTGCATCGGCCTGTACACGCTGAACAACAACAACTTCGACGTCTACATGGGCGCCGGTTTTGCGGTGGTGGGTTACCTGTTCTACAAGCTGGGCTGCGAACCTGCGCCGCTGCTGCTGGGCTTCATCCTGGGCCCGATGATGGAAGAGAACCTGCGCCGCGCCCTGCTGCTGAGCCGCGGCGACTGGACCACCTTCATGACCCGCCCGCTGTCGGCCACGCTGCTGGTGGCCTCGGTGCTGATGATCGTGGTGGTGATGCTGCCGTCGATCAAAAACAAACGGGAAGAAGCGTTCCAAGACGCAGACTGAGGACATGCGCCAGTCCGGTGGACTGGCGCGTGCCTCAGTCTGGGTTCGGCATGTCTTGCATGCCGAACGCGGCCTGCAAGGCAGATTGATCGGCCCTGCGGCCCGTCTACTTGGCGGGTCGCGCGCTCGTCACGCTGAACGGCCCCACGGGGCCGTTTTTCTTGCCCGCACGGCATGATGTCCGCCCGTCCACGTTCACCCGAAGAAGCCTGACACCCATGCGCCTGCCCGCCGCCTTGCTGCCCCTGGAAGGCCCGGTCTTCCGTGGCCTGTGGTTCACCTGGCTGGCGGCCAACATGACCATGTGGATGAACGACGTGGCGGCCGCCTGGCTGATGACCACGTTGACCACCAGCCCGGTGATGGTGGCCCTGGTGCAGACGGCCAGCACGCTGCCGGTGTTCCTGCTGGGCCTGCCCAGCGGGGCACTGGCCGACATCGTGGACCGGCGGCGGTATTACGCCGGCACGCAGCTGTGGGTGTCGCTGGTGGCCCTGGTCATCGCCGGTTGTGCGCTGGCCGGGGTGCTGACACCGGCCACGCTGTTGTTGCTGACCTTTCTGAACGGCATCGGTCTGGCCATGCGCTGGCCGGTGTTCTCGGCCATCGTGCCCGACGTCGTCACGCGCCAGCAGCTGCCTTCGGCGCTGGCGCTGAACGGCATCTCGATGAACCTGTCGCGCGTGGTGGGCCCCATGGTGGCCGGCGCGCTGCTGGCCGCGGCCAGCCCGGCCTGGGTGTTCGTGCTGAACGCGCTGCTGGCGGCCGTGGCCTTTGTGCTGATCTTGCGCTGGAAGTCGGCGCCCAAGCCCAGCGCCTTGCCCGGTGAACGTTTTGTGGGCGCCATGCGCGTGGGGCTGCAGCATGTTCGCCAGTCGCCACGCATGCGGGCCGTGGTCATCCGCGTGTTCCTGTTCTTCCTCCAGGCCAGCGCCTTGTTGTCGCTGCTGCCGCTGGTGGCGCGTGGCCTGCATGGCGGCGGGCCGGGCATGTTCACGTTGCTGATGGCCTGCCTGGGCGGCGGTGCCATCTTGGCTGCGCTGTGGTTCCCGCGCTGGCGCCAGCGTTTCAACCGCGACGAGTTTGTGCTGTACGGCACCCTGGTGCACGCCGCGGCCACCGCCGTGGTGGCCCTGGTGCCGCAGGCCTGGGTGGCGGTGCCGGCGGTGTTCCTGGCCGGCATGGCCTGGATCAGCACGGCCAACACGCTGGCCATGTCGGCACAGCTGGCCTTGCCCAACTGGGTGCGCGCGCGTGGCATGAGCATCTACCAGATGGCCTTGATGGGCGGCACGGCCTTCGGCGCGCTGCTGTTCGGCAAGGTGGCCAGCTTCAGCTCGGTGCCCACGGCCATCCTGGTGGCCGCGGTGCTGGGCCCGGTGCTGCTGTTGGCCACGCAGCGCTTTTCCGTGGAAGGTGAAGAGGTGGACTTCAGCCCGGCCACACCGCGCAACGGCCCCGAGGTGGCCATCGACATCGAAGCCGACCAGGGCCCGGTGATGGTGACGCTGGAGTACCGCATCGACCCCGCCCGCGCCGCCGAGTTCAACGCCGTGATGCAGCTGACCAAGGCCGCGCGGCTGCGCCAGGGCGCGCTGTCCTGGGGCCTGTTCCGCGACACCGCAGAACCTGGGCGTTATGTCGAGTACTTCGTCGACGAAACCTGGGTCGAGCACTTGCGCAGGCTGGAACGTTTCACCGCCGCCGACGCCGAACTGCGCACGCAGCGCATGGCCTTCCACCTGGGCAGCGAGCCGCCCCTGCTGCGCCGCTACGTCGCAGAAACGCAGGGTGGCGCGGCGCCGGTGTGAACCGCAGCCCGCCAGCAGCGCCGCACAATCCACCCCATGCAGTCTTCCCCTGCGGGCGTGCACCGCCTGTCTTACGGCATGGGCCTGGCGATGGCTGTGGCCGGCGCCATCGGTTTTTCTGGCAAGGCCATCATCGTGAAGCTGGCCTACCGCCATGGGGTGGACGCCATCACCGTGATCATGTGGCGCATGCTGCTGGCGCTGCCGCTGTTCGTGCTGCTGGCCTGGTGGGCCGGCCGCGGCCAGCCGCGTTTGACGCGGCGCGACTTGGCCGTGGTGCTGGGCCTGGGTTTTTCGGGCTACTACCTGGCCAGCACGCTGGACTTCCTGGGCCTGCAGCTCATCAGCGCCAGCCTGGAGCGGCTGATCCTCTACCTCAACCCCACCTTGGTGCTGGCCTTGAGCGTGCTGTTGTTCAAGCACCGCGTCACCGGCCGCCAGCTGGTGGCCCTGGCCTGCAGCTACGCCGGGGTGCTGCTGGTCTTCGGCCATGAACTGCAGTTCATGGGCGCGCAGACCGCGCTGGGCGCGGCCTTGGTCTTTGGCAGTGCCATCAGCTACGCGCTGTACCTGGTGTACAGCGGTGCCGAGGTGAAGCGCCTGGGCGCGCTGCGCCTGACGGGCTGGGCCAGCAGCGTGGCCTGCGTGTTCTGCATCCTGCAGTTCCTGGTGCTGCGGCCGTTGGAAACGGCCTGGGTGCCCGAGCCCGTGCTGTGGCTGTCGCTGCTGAACGCCACGGCCTGCACGGTGGCGCCGGTGGTGATGGTGATGCTGGCCATCGAACGCCTGGGCGCCACGTTGACGGCGCAGACCGGCATGGTGGGCCCGTTGTCCACCATCTTCATGGGCGTGTGGCTGCTGGGCGAGCCTTTCAACGCCTGGGTGCTGGCCGGCACGGCGATGGTGTTGCTGGGCATCACGCTGCTGGCGCGCGCGCGCTGAACGGCCGCGCGCCGATTTCAATTCGAACCACAAGGAGTTCCAAGATGGACCTGGGTATTCAAGGCAAATGGGCGCTGGTGTGTGCCGCCAGCAAAGGCTTGGGCAAGGGCTGCGCACAGGCGCTGGTGGGCGAGGGGGTGAACGTGGTCATCACCGCACGCGGTGAAGCCGCGTTGCAGGCCACCGCGGCCGAGCTGCGCGCACTGAACCCGGCGGTGCAGGTGTTGGCCGTGGTGGGCGACATCACCACGCCCGAAGGCCGCGCCGCGGCGCTCGCGGCGTTTCCGGTGCCGGGGCAGGTAGACATCCTGGTGAACAACGCCGGTGGCCCGCCGCCGGGTGATTTCCGCGACTGGGACCGCGAAGCCTGGCTGAAGGCGCTGGACGCCAACATGCTGACGCCCATCGAGCTCATCAAGGCCACGGTGGACGGCATGGCCGAGCGTGGTTTCGGCCGTGTGGTCAACATCACCTCGGCCGCGGTGAAAGCGCCCATCGACATCCTGGGCCTGAGCAACGGCGCGCGCAGCGGCCTCACCGGCTTCGTGGCCGGCCTGGCGCGCCAGCCGCGCCTGGTGGGCCGCAACGTCACCATCAACGGCCTGCTGCCCGGGCCTTTCGACACCGACCGCTTGCGTGGCACGGCCGTGGGGGCGGCGCAGAAAAGCGGACAGAGCGTGGAGGCCGTGCTCGATGCACGCCGCCAGCTGAACCCCGCCCAGCGCTTTGGCACGGCCCAGGAGTTCGGTGCCTTCTGCGCCTTCTTGTGCAGCCAACATGCGGGTTATGTGACCGGCCAGAACCTGCTGATGGACGGCGGCGCCTACCCCGGCACCTTCTGAGCGCCCCCAGGGCCGGGCTGGGCGCAGCCCGCCCCCCGCTTGGGATGAAGGTGCCCGGTAAACCAGGTTCACCTGAAGAGCACGCGTGCCGCGCGGTTTCCTTGCAGGTATTGCCGTTACGCCTTGACACATGGTGCCCGCCGCCGGCCGTGCATGGCCGGGGGGCGGCGGTCTACAGTGGTTCACCACCACCGGATTCCAGGAGGACGTCCATGTCGACCACCGCCGCTTTCCCACGCGCCGCTCTGGCCTTGAACCGCGCGGGGCGCCTGGCCACGCCTTGGGTGCTGGCCGCCTGTGCGGTTTGGGGCGCCGGCACGGCACAGGCCAGCGTGGTGTTCTCGCAGGACTTCGAAAGCCCGCTCTCGGGCTGGACGGCTGGCAGCACCACCAAGCCCTACGACGCCGTGGTCAGCTCGGCCTATGTCTACCAGGGTCAGGGTGCGCTGCACACCTTCATCGGTCCAGGCAACGACGGTGACAACTTCGGTGGTGAATCGGTCTGGGCCAGCATCGACATCAGCCTGGCCACGGCCGGTGACTACGTGCTCTCGCTGTGGACGGCCAGCAACCAGTGCAACGGCTGCAGCTTCGACGTGCAGTTCGACAGCGTCAGCATCGCCAGCGGCGACCTGGACGCCACTTGGCTGAATGTGTCGCAGGCCCTCAGCGGCCTGGGTGCTGGCACCCACACGCTGCAGGTGGGCGTCACCTTGGGCAAGGGCGCCACCGGTGTGAACGGCGCGTTCTTCGACAACATCACGCTGACCGCGGCCACGCCGCCGGTGGACGTGCCCGAACCCACCAGCCTGCTGCTGGCCGGCGCCGCCTTGGGCCTGTTGGCGGCCCAGCGTCGGCGCGACCGAAGCGCCTGACTGGCGTCGGGCCGCTGTGTCGGCCCAGGCGGGCTAGCGTCGGCTGGACACGACGATGCCGCCCACGATGAGCGCAAAGGCCAGCCCGTGGTAAGGCTGCGGCCACTGGCCCAACCACCAGGCCGACAGCACCGCAGCAAACAGCGGTGTCAGGTTGGCGAAGAAGCCGGCCACGGCCGGCCCGGCGGCGGCCACGCCCAGGCCCCAGCAGCGGTAGGCCAGCACCGAAGGCCCCGCCGCCAGGAACAGCAGGGCCGCCACCAAGCCCACACTCCACGGCCAGGACGGCAGGTGGTAGGCACTGGACAGCGTGGCCTCGGCCCCCGCTGCCGTGCTGGCCCACAGCAGGCCGAACAGCACCTGGGCCAGCAGGAACTCGGCCCAGGTCCAGTCGGGCCGCTGCGCGCCGCGCAGGCTGGCCGGCGGGCGGGCCAGCTGCCAGCTGTAGAAAGCCCAGCTGATGGCGGCCAGCAGCATCCACAGGTCACCGCCCACCAGCTCGATCTGCGCCAAGCGCTGCCATTCGCCACGCGCCAACACCGTCAGCACGCCGGCCAGTGACAGCAGGGCCGCCAGGCCTTGGCGCGCGGTGGGGTGTTCGCCGTAGAACAGGCGGCCGATCAGCATCATCCACATCGGTGTGCTGGCGGCGATCAGCGTCACGTTCAGCGGAGTGCTGGTTTGCAGCGCCTGGTACTGCAGGGCGTTGTAGGCGCCAATGCCCAAGCCGCCCAGCAGCAGCAGCGAAGGCCAGCGTTCGCGCAACTCGGCGCGGCGGTGGGCCTGCGACAGCACGCGCCAGCCCAGCGGCAACAGCAGCAAGCCGGCCAACCACCAGCGCAGCGCGTTCAGCATCAGCGGGGGCACGGTGTCGGCCAGCAGCCGGCCGGTCAGGGCGTTGCCGGCCCACAGCAGGGGCGGCAGCATCAGCAAGGCCGCGACACGGGGCGTCAGGCCGGCAGCGGCGCCCGGTGGTGCCGTTGCGGAAGTGGTCATGGACATGCGGGCCATGTTGCCACGCCGCACGCGCGCGCACGGCTTGGCTTAGGCTTGCAGCCGGCCCTCTGCATTTGTGCAGGCCGGCGCCCGGCGCGGCTGGGCATCATCGGCCGCAGCGCCGGCCTCGGCCCGCCGCACCCACCACCCACAGGAGACCCCATGCCCCGTGCCATCCAGATCACCGCCTTTGGCGGCCCCGAACAGATGCAGTTGGTTGACCTGCCGGTCGGCGAGCCCGGCCCGGGCGAGGTGCGCATCCGCCACCACGCCTGTGGGCTGAACTTCATCGACGTCTACCAGCGCACCGGCCTGTACGCCAACCCGCTGCCGCTGACGCTGGGCATGGAAGGCGCGGGCGTGGTGGAGGCCGTGGGCGCCGGCGTGACGCACCTGCAGGTGGGCGACCGCGCCGCCTACGCCAGCAACCCGCCCGGCAGCTACTGCGAGCTGCGCGTGATGCCGGCCAAGAACGTGTGCAAGCTGCCCGATGGCATCGCTTTCGACACCGGCGCGGCCATGATGCTGAAGGGCCTGACGGCGCAGTACCTGCTGAAGCGCACGCGGCCCGTGGAAGGCCTGGAGCGCGGCGACTTCGTGCTGTTCCACGCCGCCGCCGGTGGTGTGGGGCTGATCGCTTGCCAATGGGCCAAAGCCCTGGGCCTGCGGCTCATCGGCACGGCCGGTGGTGCGGCCAAATGCCAGCTGGCGCTGGAGCACGGCGCGGCGCACGCCATCGACTACACGCGCGAAGACTTTGTGGCGCGGGTGAAGGACATCACCGGCGGCCGCGGCGTGAAGGTGGTGTACGACAGCATCGGCAAGGACACCTTCGAGAAGAGCCTGGACTGCCTGCGCCCCTTCGGCCTGATGGCCAGCTTCGGCAACGCCAGTGGCCCGGTGGCGCCGGTGTCGCCCGGCATCCTGGGGCCCAAGGGTTCGCTGTACCTGACGCGCCAGACGCTGTTCACCCACATCGCCACGCGCGAGGCCACCCAGGCCATGGCCGATGACCTGTTCGCCGTGGTGCAGAGCGGCGCGGTGACGATCCGCATCGACCAGCGTTACCCGCTGGCCGAGGTGGCCCAGGCCCACCGCGACCTGGAAGCGCGCAAGACCACCGGCTGCACGGTGTTGATGCCCTGAGGGCGGGTGGCCAGGCGCTGGCGCGCCCGGCCTGCCCGCGTGGTTTCAGTCCTGCACCGCCGCCCGGTAGGCGTGCCACGAGGCGTGGCCCAGCACCGGGCCCACCACCAGCAGGCCCAGGAACCACGGCAACAGGGCCAGCAGCACGCTGCCGGCCAGCAGGGCGCCCCACCACAGCATCACGCCGGTCTGCGTGAGCACCAGGCGCAGGCTGGTCAGGCCAGCGGTGATGGCGTCGGTCTGGCGGTGCAGGATCATCGGCATGGCCACCACGCTGACCGAGAAGATCAGCCCGGCGAACACTGCGCCCACGGCCAGCCAGGCGGTGATGAAGCCGATGTTCTCAGGGTCCAGCAGGGCCAGCAGTGAGCCCTTGAGGTCGGGCATGCCGTCGAAGCTGACGGCGAAGATGACCAGGGTGGCGCGGCCCCACAGCATCTCCAGCACCAG
Source organism: Rubrivivax sp. (assembly GCA_046318395.1). GTDB lineage: Bacteria > Pseudomonadota > Gammaproteobacteria > Burkholderiales > Burkholderiaceae_C > Rubrivivax. The sequence continues at coordinate 10,712 of JBKCUM010000192.1, read as the reverse complement.
CAGCACGAAGCCGAAGATGCCCAGCTGCGCGGTGCGGGTGTCCCAGGCCATCAGCGCGTCGCCGAAGTCCGGCGCTTCGCCGGCCTCCAGCTGCTGGCTGGCGCGGTACAGGCCCAGGCACAGGAAAGGCCCCATCAGCAGGAAGCCGGCCGACAGCGCCAGCGTGTAGGCCGGTGCGTGTTCGTACACCTTCATCAGCAACCAGCCCATCAGCACAAAACAAGCGCCGTAGAACAGGCCGATGCCCGGGCAGCGGCGGAAGTCGCGCCAGCCCAGCGCCAGCCAGCGCAGCGGGTCGGCGTAGCCCAGCTCGCGCAGCACCAAGGCCGGGCTGACCGGCTCCGAGGCCGCGGGGTCCGCGGGCGCGGCGGTGGGGCTGACGGCGGTGGGGGCTTCGGGCTGCATGGCGGCAGACTAGGCCGCGGCTGGGCGGCCGTCCACCCGGGGCAGCCCGGGGCGAAGGGGTGGCTGCTTGATGCGCGTCAAGCCAGGGCCGGTTTTCAGCCGCCGCGGCGCACGCGCAGCACCTCGTCCAGGATCAAACAAGCCGCGCCCAGCGTGATGGCCGCGTCGGCGAGGTTGAAGCTGGGGAAGTAGCCGCCGCTGAACAGGCCTTCCAGCAGGCTGAAGCGGAACTGCAGGAAGTCGACCACGTAGCCATGCAGCACGCGGTCCAGCACGTTGCCCACGGCACCGCCCAGGATCATGGTGATGGCGAAGGCGAACAGCTTCTGCGCGGCATGGCGCGTCAGCATCCAGACGATGAAGCCCGAGGCCACCGTGCCCAGGCCGATGAAGAACCAGCGTTGCCAGCCCGAGGCGCCGGCCAGAAAGCTGAAGGCCGCGCCGTGGTTGTGCACCCGGACCAGGTTGAAGAAGTCGGTCACCGGTCGGCTGTCACCCAGCTGGAACCAGCCCAGGATCAGCGTCTTGGTGAACTGGTCGGCCAGCACCACCAGCAGGGCCAGGGCCAGCCAGAGCAACAGGGGTGAACGCGGGGAAGACTTGGACTTGGAAGGCATGGCGGGCGGCTGGGGCGCGGCAAGGCGCGGGTCGGGGGCGCTACTGTAGCCGCTGGCCGAGAGGGCCGGCCGCGGGCGGGTTGTCGCGCTCGGCCGGTTCAGCCACGCCGGCTGTCAAGGCGGCGTGGGCGGCAGGTGCTGGGCCAGGGCCAACACCAGTTCTTCCAGCGCACGGTGCAAGGCCGTGGCGTCGGACTGCAGGGCATGCACCAGGGTGTCTGGGGCGGTGCCCGCGGCGGACGGCGTCAAGGCCGCTTCAAAGGCCTGGGCCTGGGCTTGCAGCGCACGTGCACCGATGGCACTGCAGGCGCCTTGCAACGAATGCGCGGCGTGGCGCCAAGCCTGCACCTGGGCGGCCGCGTCGGCCGCGGGTTGCCACAGCACCGGCAGGCCGGGGCCGTAGTGCTGCACAAAGCGCTGCACCAGGCGCCACAGCACGTCTTGCCGGCCGGAAACCGCGTGCAAGGCCCGTTCGGCGTCCAGCGCTGGCACGCGTTGCAGCCACCGTGGTGTGGGGTCCAAGGCCGGGGGGGTGGCCGCCACGGCGGGTGCCTCGGCGTTGAGCGCGGGCAACCAGCGCAGCAAGCTCTGGTACAGGGCCTCAGGGTCCACGGGCTTGGCCACGTGGTCGTTCATGCCGGCGGCCAGGCAAGCGGCGCGGTCTTCGCCGAAGGCGTTGGCCGTCATGGCGATGATGGGCGCGGTGAAACCGCCCGACCGCAGTTCGGCGGTGGCTTCCAGGCCGTCCATCTCGGGCATCTGCACGTCCATCAGCACGGCCTGGTAGGGGTGCGCCAGCGCCAGTTCCACCGCTTGTGCGCCGTGGTGCGCCAGGTCGACCTGCAGGCCCACACTGCGCAGCAGTTCCAGCGCCACTTCCTGGTTCACCGGGTTGTCCTCGGCCAGCAGCACGCGGGGGCCTTGCCCCGTGGCCTGGGCCTGGGCCAGGGCGAGGCTGCGCAGGCGCAGCTCGGCCCGCCCCGGGCTGGGCAACGGTGGGGGGCCGCCTGCGGCGTCTTGCCGCAGCATGCGGACCAGGCTGTCGTGCAAGGTGGACGCGGTGATGGGCTGGACCAGCACCGCGGCGAAGCGCGCCCGCTGGGCTTCGGCCCGCATGCGGTCGTCGTCGAACGCCGTCACCAGCACGGCCGGTGGCAGGCCGTCGCCCAACAGGTGGCGCAGCCGCTCCAAGGTTTGGATGCCGTCCAGCGGCTGCATGCGCCAGTCGATCAGCAGCAGGTCGTAAACGTCGCCGGCTTCGATGCCGCGCTGGGCCAGCCACAGCGCGCGTTCGCCGGACTCCACGGCGTCCACACGCAGGCCGAACTGGCGCAGACGGTCGCCGAGCGCGCTGCGGGCTTCAGCCAGGTCGTCCACCAGCAGCACCCGTCGCCCGGCCAGGCCGGGGCCGTCGCTGCTGGCCTGTGCGCCACGCCCCAGCCTGGCCGTGAACCAGAAGCGGCTGCCCACGCCGAGCTCACTTTCGGCGCCGCTGTCGCCCCCCATCAGCATGGCCAGGCGCCGCGTCAGCGCCAGGCCCAGGCCGGTGCCACCGTGGCGGCGGCTGGTGGAACTGTCCACCTGTTCGAAGGCGTTGAACAGCGCGTTCAGCCGCTCGGGCGGCACCCCGTCGCCGGTGTCGCTGACCGTGAAACGCACGTGCAGCGGGTGGGCCAGGTCGCCGGTGCTGTCCGGGTCGTCGGCCACGCCCTGGCCGGCGTCGTCCAGCAACTCGCCCCTCAGCCGCACCCAGCCCTGTTGGGTGAACTTCACGGCGTTGGCCACCAGGTTCAACAAGGCTTGCGACAGGCGTGTGGGGTCGCCGCGCAGGCGGTCGGGCAGGTGGTCGGTGTCGACGATGAGTTCCAACCCCTTGGCGCGCGCGCTCTCGGCCACCATCTCGAACACCCGCGCCAGCAGTTCGTCCAGCGAGAACTCCAGCTCTTCCAGTTCCAGCCGGCCGGCCTCGATCTTGGACAGGTCCAGGATGTCGTTGATGACCTGCAGCAGGTGGTGTGCCGAGTGGTTGATCTTGGCCAGGCGCGATTGCTGCACCTGGTCGCGCGCGTCGCGCTGCATCAGGTGGGCCAGGCCGATGATGGCGTTCATCGGCGTGCGGATCTCGTGGCTCATGTTGGCCAGGAACGCGCTCTTGGCACGGCTGGCGGCCTCGGCGGCGTCGCGTGCGCCTTCCAACGCATGGTTGACGGCACGCAACTGGTGTTCGGCGTTCTTCAGCGGTGTGATGTCCAACGCCATGGCGAAAGCGCCCTGCACGCGGCCATCGGCCAGGCGGTCCGGCTGGAAATGGATGAGGTGGTGCCACTGCGACCCGTCGGCCCGCTGCGTCCCGTGTTCGTACATCAGGGACTGCCCGGCCAGCACCGCTTCCAGGTTGGGCCGCAAGCGCGCCATCTGCTCGGGGTTGAACATCTCGCTGGCCAGGCGGCCTTCGGCCTGGTTCAAGGACAGGTTGTGCCACACGCAAAAGCGGCGGTTGGCGAAGCGGCAGCGCATGTCCGCGTCCCAGTAGGCGATGCGCACCGGCAGGTTGTCGGCCACCAGGCGCAGGAACCGTTCGGCGTCGGCCAACTGGGCGTTGGCGGCTTGCAGCGCCTGCGTGCGTTCGTCCACCAGCGCCTGCAGGTGGTGGCGGTGCTGCTCCAACTCGTCTTGCATGCGCCGGCGCTCGGTGACGTCGGTGAACGACAGCACCACCGCCAAGGGCGGCCCGCCCCCGGGGTTCAACACCGGTTGACCGTTCACGCGCAACCACAGCGTTTGCCCTTCGGGGCCCACCAGGCGCAGTTCTTCGTTGCGCACGGCCTGGCCGGTGGCGCGCACCCGGTGCGCGGGCAGTGCTTCGGCCGGCAACACGGCGCCTTGCGGGCTGTGGGCGGCCCAGCCCAGCGCCAGCCCGCCTTCGGCGTCCAGGTGGGCACCGGTTTGTGCCATCAGGCGCTGCGCCGCGGGGTTGCTCGACAGCACCCGGCCGGTGCCGTCCACCACCAGGATGCTCTCATCCAGCACCTCCACCACCGAGCGGTAGTGCGCCTCGCGGTCGCGCAGCTCGGCCTGGGCGGCCAGTTCTTCGGTGATGTCGTGCGCCACGCCGAACAGGCCCACCACCCGGCCTTCATCGTCGCGCAGCGGGCCTTTCACCACCCGGTAGCTGCGGCGGCCCTGGGCCGTGTCCAGCGTCTCCACCAAGTTCAGGTTCTGACCCGCGGCCAGCACGGCGGCGTCGTTCTGCCGCAGTTGCTGAGCATCCTCGGCGCTGAACAGGTCATGGGCGCTCAGGCCCAGCACACCCGACACCGGGGCCTTGCCCGACAGACCGTTGGCCCGGTTCACGAAGATGAAGTGGCCCTGCAGGTCTTTCGCGAAGATGAAGTCGCCCGAGCTGTCGGTGATGGCCTGCAGCAGGTTCAAGGTCTGCAGCCGGCGCTTTTCCTGCTCGCGTTCCCCGGCTTCTGCCCGGTGGCGTGTGCGGTGCAGCACCAGCCGCGCCCCGTTGTACAAGGCCAACCACGCCAACAGGCCCAGGCCCGCGGCCCAGCCCGCCACGCGCCAGGCCGGGTGCTTCACCTCGTTGCAGTGGATCTCGGTCACCAGCCACCAGTCGCCGCCGGCCAGGGGTTTGGCCACCGCCAGCACCTCCTGGCCTTCGGCCGAGGTGGCCTCGAACACCGTGCCTGCGGCGTGTCGGCCCTGCAGCACCTGGGTCAGGGGCAGGCTGGAGCCGGTCAGCGCCTGCGACCAGCGCCCGGCGCTGTCCGGCACCCCCCGCAGGGGGCTCAGCGCCAGGATGCGGTCGCCTTCGCGGCGCCACAGCTGGGTGTGGCCCGTGGCCGTGGGCACGGGCCAATGGCCCAAGGGCGCCATCAGGTGTTGCTGGGCGTCGAACCGCAGCACCACCGCGGCACGGTTGGCTGGGCTGCTGTGGCGCAGCGGCAGCACCAGGTCCAGCCGCAGGCGCGGTGTGCCGGGCTCGTCCAGGTAGGGGCCGGTGTGGGTGACCTGGCCCAAGGTCATGGCTTCTTGCACGGCGCTGGCCAGGCGGGCGGGCACCGCCGTGCCGCTGGGCGTTTCGTCCAGCATCACCTCGCCTTGGGCCGAGATCAGCAGGCTGTCGTCGGCACCGGTGGCCTGGCGCAGGTCGGCCAAGCTGGTCAACAGGGGGGTGCGTGCGGCGCCGCTGGCAGGCCCTTGCCACAGCGCGAGCCCGTCGCTGAACAGCCGGCTGTCCCCGAGGAAGCGCCCCAGGTTCAGCCGTTCCTGCAGCCAGCCCTCGGTCTGGGCCAGGCGCAGGCTGGAAACCGCCATCAAGGTTTCGCTGGCGTTCAGGTGGCGGCTGCGGAAGTCGTTCACCGAAGCCACCGCCGCCAAGCCTGCCAGCACCAGGGCCGCTCCCGACATGGGCCACAACAACGGTCGCGTGGGCGCTGTCTGGGGCGGCAGGGGGTCCAGGTCGGGGCCGAAGGGCATGGGCGGTGTCTGGCTGCCGTCGCGCCAGCCAATGGCGCGCTGCGGGGCTGTCGCGCATTTTTAACACGCGCTGGCCGGCTCGCACCTCAGGGTTGTGGCGGGGCGAAAAAAAGCCGCCGGGGGTGCCGGCGGCTGGGGCGGGGGTGGCCGGGCGGGCGCGGTCAGGCCGCCAGGCGCGCCTCACCTTCGCCGTGCAGGTTGCTGGTGCAGCGGCCGCACAGGCCAGGGTGGGCCGCGTCGTGGCCCACGTCGTCGCGCCAGTGCCAGCAGCGTTCGCACTTGGTCGCGGTGCTGGGCGTGACCTGCACGGCCAAGGCTTCACCCGCTTGCAGCGTGACGGCCGACGTGATCAGCACGAACTTCAGGTCTTCCCCCAGGCTGGCCAGCAGCGCGTGGGTGTCGGCCGGCGCGGTGACGGTGACGTTGGCCTGCAGCGACGAACCCACACCGCCTTCGGCACGCACGGCCTCGATGGCCTTGTTGACGGCCTCGCGCACTTCGCGGATGGCGGCCCACTTGGCCAGCAGGGCCTCGTCGGGCGTGGCCAGCGGCCAGTAGGTCTCCACGAAGATGCTGTCGCGGCCGGGGGCGAACACGCCCCAGGCTTCTTCGGCGGTGAAGCTCAGGAAAGGCGCCATCCAGCGCAGCATGGCCTGGGTGATGTGCCACAGCGCCGTTTGCGCACTGCGCCGCGCCACGCTCTTGGGAGCGGTGGTGTACAGGCGGTCTTTCAGCACGTCCAGGTAGAAGGCGCCCAGGTCCTCGCTGCAGTAGACCTGCAGCTTGGCCACCACCGGGTGGAACTCATACACCTCGAAGTGGCCCAGGATCTCCGCCTGCAGCTCGGCCGCGCGCGACAGCGCGTAGCGGTCGATCTCCAACAGCTCGTCGGGCCCGACGCTGTCGGTCTGCACGTCGAAGTCGCTGACGTTGGCCAGCAGGAAACGCAGCGTGTTGCGGATGCGGCGGTAGCTGTCCACCACCCGCGCCAGGATCTTGTCGTCACCGGCGATGTCGCCCGAGTAGTCGGACGCCGCCACCCACAGGCGGATGATCTCGGCGCCCAGCTTCTGGCTGACCTGCTGCGGGTCGATGCCGTTGCCCAGGCTCTTGCTCATCTTGCGGCCCTGGCTGTCCACGGTGAAGCCGTGGGTCAGCAGGCCGCGGTAGGGCGCGCGGTCGAACAGCGCACAGGCCAGCAGCAGCGAGCTGTGGAACCAGCCGCGGTGCTGGTCGTGGCCTTCCAGGTACAGGTCGGCCTCGGGGCCGTCTTCGTGGAAGCCGCCGGGGTGCTGGCCACGCAGCACGTGCCAGAAGGTGCCGCCGCTGTCGAACCACACCTCCAGGATGTCGCTGCTCTTGGTGTAGTGCGGTGCGTCTTCGGCGCCCAGCATGTCTTCCACGCTGACACGGCTCCAGGCCTCGATGCCACCGGCCTGCACGATGTCGGCGGCCTGGTCCAGGATGGCCATGGTGCGCGGGTGCAGTTCGCCGCTGTCCTTGTGCAGGAAGAAGGGCACGGGCACGCCCCAGCTGCGCTGGCGGCTGATGCACCAGTCGGGCCGGTTGGCAATCATGTCGCGCAGGCGGGCGCGGCCGTTTTCGGGGAAGAAACCGGTCTGGTCGATGGCGTCCAGCGCCAGCTGGCGCAGCGTCTTGGGCGCCTTGTCCACGGTGAACACGCCTTCGCCCTCGTCCATGCGGATGAACCACTGCGCAGCGGCGCGGTAGATCACCGGCGTCTTGTGGCGCCAGCAGTGCGGGTAGCTGTGCGTGATGTCCTTGGTGGTCATCAAGCGCCCGGCGTTGCGCAGCGCTTCGATGATGACGGGCACGGCCTTCCAGATGTGCAGGCCGCCGAACAGCGGGAAGTCGGCGGCGTAGGTGCCGTTGCCCTGCACCGGGTTCAGGATCTCGTCGTACTTCATGCCGTGCTGCACGCACGAGTTGAAGTCTTCCAGGCCATAGGCCGGGCTGCTGTGCACGAGGCCGGTGCCGTCGTCGGCCGTGGCGTAGTCGGCCAGGTAGACGGGGCTCAGGCGGTCGTAGCCTGCGTCCACGTGGGCCAAGGGGTGGCGGAAGTTCAGGCCGCCCAGCTTTTCACCCAGCGTGGTGGCCAGCACGGTGCCCTGCAGGCCATAACGTTCCATGCACTGCTCGACCAACGACGCTGCCAGAACCAGCAGGCCGCGCTCCGTGTCCACCAGCGCGTATTACAGCGCCGGTTTCAGGTTCAGCGCCTGGTTGGCGGGGATGGTCCAGGCCGTCGTCGTCCAGATGACGGCGAAGGCGTCCTTCTCCAGCCGTCCCAGGCCGAAAGCCGCGGCCAGCTTCTCGGGTTCGGCGCACAGGAAGGCCACGTCCAGCGTGGTGCTCTTCTTGTCGGCGTATTCGATCTCGAACTCGGCCAGGCTGGAGCCGCAGTCGAAGCACCAGTACACGGGCTTCAGGCCGCGGTAGACAAAACCACGTTCGATCACACGCTTGAAGGCGCGGATCTGGTCGGCCTCGCTGACCGGGTCCATGGTGGCGTAGCGGTGTTCCCAGTCGCCCAGCACGCCCAGACGCTGGAAGTCGCCCATCTGCTGGGCGATCTGCGCTGTGGCGTAGGCGCGGCCCTTGGCCTGCATGTCGTCGCGGCTGAGGTTGCGGCCGAACTGTTTTTCGATGGCGTTTTCGATGGGCAGGCCGTGGCAGTCCCAGCCCGGCACGTAGCGTGCGTCGTAGCCGGCCAGCTGGCGGGCCTTGACGATCATGTCCTTCAGCACCTTGTTGACGGCGTGGCCCATGTGGATCTGGCCGTTGGCATAAGGCGGGCCGTCGTGCAGCACGAACAGCGGCGCGCCGTGGCGGGCGTCGCGCAGGCGCTGGTAGCGGCCCTCTTCTTGCCACTGCTTCACCCAGCCCGGCTCGCGCTTGGGCAGGTCGCCGCGCATGGGGAAGGGCGTGTCGGGCAGGTTCAGCGTGGCGCGGTAGTCCGGCGCGGCCGGGGCGCTGCTGGTCTGGGGGGCTTCAGGGCGGGTGGTGTCGTTCATGGCCGTGGCACACCGGGGCCGGTGCGCGTGCAAAGGGTGCGTGGGGCGGGCGCCAAGTGCTCAGGCAGGGCGGCCGCAGCGAGCGGACGGTGGCGCGGCGCGGCGGCAGCGCACGCAGGCGCCGTCGCCGCACCGCGTCAAATTCGGTCGCGCGTGGTTTGGCGGCGGGTGGCCTGGCAGGGTGAACTGCCGCCACGGCCTGCGCGGGCGCAGGCGGGGGTGCGGGGGGCCAAGGACGGTCGCATGGGGCCGATTCTACCGGGCGCCCCTGGGCGCGCGGTCGGTCGACGAGTGGCCTGGGCGGGTGCCAGATCGTGCCGCCTGAACGCGACCCCTCACCGCGACCCTTCAACACACCCCTTCACCGTGCGGCGAACCAGGCGCGCGCGTCGGCCTCGTCTTGCGCGATGCCGGCCGTCAGTTCGGCCAGGCCGGCGTACTTGCGTTCGTCGTGCAGCTTGTGCAGCAGGTCCACCCGCAGCAGCTGGCCGTAACCGGCGTCGGTGGCCAGCGGCCATTGCAGGCAGTGGGTTTCCAGCAGCACGCGCCCGGCGTCTTCCACCGTCGGGCGCACGCCCAGGCTGGCCACGCCGGGCAGGGGCTGCGGCGTCAGCCCATGCACCTGCACCACGAAGATGCCCATGGCCGCCGGTTTGGCGTGCGCAAAGCGCAGGTTCAGCGTGCGAAAACCCAGCGTGCGGCCCAGCTTGGCGCCGTGCACCACGTGGCCGCTGATGCTGTAGGGCCGGCCCAGCAGCTGCGCGGCCTGTTTCATGTCGCCCGCGGCCAGGGCCTGGCGCACGGCCGAGCTGCTGACACGCAGGCCATGCACCTCGTAGCTGTTCATGCGCGCCACGTCGAAACCCTGGGCCGCGCCGGCCTCGTCCAGCAGTGCGTAGGTGCCGGCGCGCTGGGCTCCGAATCGGAAATCGTCGCCCACCAGCACGTAGCGCGCGTTCAGGCCGCGTTGCAGCAGGTCGTCGATGAAGGCCTGCGGCGGCTGCGCGGCAAACCGTTCGTCGAAGCGCGCCACCACCACGTGGTCCACACCGCAGCGTTGCAGTTCGGCCAGCTTGTCGCGCAGCGTGGCGATGCGCGCCGGCGCCAGTTCAGGCCGGCCGCTGCGCGCGGCGAAGAAGTCGCGCGGGTGCGGCTCGAAGGTCAGCACACAGCTGGGCAGGCCGCGGTGGCGTGCTTCGCTGATCAACAGCGCCAGCATGGCCTGGTGGCCGCGGTGCACACCGTCGAAGTTGCCGATGGTCAGCGCACAGCCGTCGGGCAGCAAAGGGCGCCCCTGGGGGCCGAAAAAACCACGGTGTACCTGCATGGGCCGGGATTATCCGGCGTGGGCCAGCGCGCCCGCCACACCGGCCTGCTGCAGGTACAGCTGCAGGTACTGCTGGGCGCAGTCGGGCCAGTTGAAGCTGGCGGCGCGGGCCTTCAGCCGCTGCGCAAAACCCGGCTGCTGGGCCGCGGCCAGGCCGTCCTGCACCACCTGTTTCATGGCGGCGGGCTCGAAGCTGGGCCAGTAAAAGACACAGTCGCCGCCAATCTCCGGCAGGCAGGTGCGGTCGGACGCAAACACCGGCACGCCGTGGTGCATGGCCTCGATCAGCGGCAGGCCGAAACCTTCGGTCAGCGAGGGCAGCAGAAAGCCCTTGCAGTGGGCGAACAACCAGGCTTTCTGGGCGTCCGACACGTCGTTGAGGATGCTGACGTTGTGCAGCCCACGCTGGGTGATTTCCGCGCGCAAAGTCTCGCTGTCGAAGCTGGCAGGCCCGGCCAGCAGAAAGGCTTGCTCGGGCCAGACCGCGGCCAGGTTCAGCAGCGCGCGCGGGTTCTTGGTGGCCGCCATGCGGCTCAGGTGGAACAGGTACTGGCCCGGCACCAGGCCGGGTACGGCTTCCTGCGCCTCGCCGCAGCTGTTGCGCGCGCCGTTGTAGATGCGCACGATGGGTTTGCGAAAACCGAAGTGCTGCTGCAGGTCGCGGGCCACGTAGTCGCTGATGGTCACGGCCAGGTCGGTGCGCCACAGCAGCAGGCGGTTGATGAGGTGCTGCTCGCGCCGGCGGCGGTTGCCGCGGTCGTACAGGTAGTTGAAGTCGTGCACCGTCATCAGCCGGCGGCGCGTGCCTTGCGGCGCGGCGAACTTGGCGTGCTGGTTCAG
>JBKCUM010000191.1:0-76375 GCA_046318395.1 Rubrivivax sp. | reverse complement strand
GGCGCTGCTGGCCGACTCCGACGTGGGCGCCTCCCAAGGGGCCTTGTTCGACGACCAGGGCCAGCTCAGCCGCCTGATCGGCCGCGCCACCACGCCGTGGACGGTGATGCTGAAAGCCGCGCTGGCCTGAAGCCGGCCGCGGGTGCGGTGCGGCCGCCGCACCGTGCCCCAGCCTGGGGGGTGGCCGGCGCGGTGTGCGCTGCGGGGCGGTATCGTCACGGCCTCGCCACCGCCACCCCCGCCGAGGGCCTGCCTTGCAGCGACTGCCCCAGACCCCCCGCGCCGACTGGCGCCTGCGCCTGAACGAACAGGGCTTCCACTTCCATTCCATCGACGAACTGGGCGTGGACCAATCGGCCCAGACCGACAAGTTCCTGTACTGGCGCGAGGACGTGGCTTACCGCTTCAGTGAGGCGCAGGTCGAAACCGTCTACGAGGCCACGCGTCAGCTGCACGCCATGGCCCTGGACCTGGCGGCCGACCTGGTGCGCAGCGGCGACCTGACGCGCCTGCAGCTCAGCCCCGAAGCCGCTGCGCTGGCCGTGGACAGCTGGCAGGCCCGTGACCCGCACTGGTACGGCCGTTTCGACCTCAGCTGGAACGGCCAGGGTGCGCCCAAGCTGCTGGAGTACAACGCCGACACGCCCACCAGCATCATCGAAACCGCGGTCGCGCAGTGGCACTGGAAAGAGGCCGTGCAACCGCAGGCCGACCAGTTCAATTCCCTGCACGAAGCCTTGCTGGAACGCCTGCAGGCCATCGCCCAGCAACAAGGCTGGCGCAGCCTGCACCTGGCGGGTTTGTTCGAGTCGCAGGAAGACGTGGGCAACCTCGAGTACCTGCTGGACGTGGCGCTGCAGGCCGGCCTGCAGGCCCAGTTGGTGGACATGGCCGACATAGGCGTGTTGCCCGACGGGCGTTACGCCGACGGGCAGGACCAGGCCATCGAAGCCTGCTTCAAGCTCTACCCCTGGGAATGGCTGGTGAATGAGCCGCTGGCCGCGCAACTGCCGCTGCGCCGCACGGCCTGGCTGGAACCGGCCTGGAAGCTGCTGCTGTCCACCAAGGCCCTGCTGCCCCTGCTGTGGGAACGCCACCCGGGCCACCCCAACCTGCTGCCGGCTTACTTCAGCGCCCAGCCTTTTTTGGCCGGCACACACGCCGGGCCTTATGTGCGCAAGCCCCTGCTCAGCCGCGAGGGCGCCAACATCAGCGTGCACGAACACGGTCGCCGCACGCTGGAAACCGAAGGCCCGTATGGCGCTGAAGGCTTTGTGTGCCAGGCGTTGGCGCCGGTGGCCAGTTTTGCAGCACCCGAGAACACCTCCATCCACGGCCCGCTGCCGGCCATGCACGCTGTGCTGGGCAGCTGGGTGGTGGGCGACGAGGCCGTGGGCCTGTGCGTGCGCGAAGACCCCAGCCCCATCACCAAGAACACGGCCTACTTCGTGCCGCACTACTTTGAATGAAGCCGCCCAGCGGCACACCCCACCATGAACACTGCCCCCTTGCTGAACTTCCTGCTGTACTTTGCGCTGGCCCTGGCCGGCTGGTCGCTGGCCATCGCCGTGTATGTGCGGCTGACGCCTTACCGTGAATTTGAGCTGGTGCGCCAGGGCAACCTGGCCGCGGCCTGCAGCCTCAGCGGCACGGCACTGGGCCTGGCTTTGCCGCTGGCCAGCCTGGTGCTGCATGCCGTGGGGGTGGTGGACTTCCTGGTGTGGACCGGCATCGCGTTGACGGCCCAGCTGGCGCTGTGGGCGGCGTTTCGCGGCCTGCTGTTCAAGAACCTCAGCCAGGCCATCCCCGCGGGCCAGACCAGCGTGGGCCTGGTGCTGGGGGTGTTTTCGCTGGGCCTGGGCGTGCTGAATGCCGCCTGCCTGAGCTACTGAAGGGGCCGGCCATGGCGAACCAGCCTGAAGACCGCCCGGCACCCGCCGTGCCGCCAGACACCCCACCCTCGCCTGCCAGCGCCCGCCGCCACGGCCGCGGCCGCCTGCAGCTGGTGCTGCTGGCTTCGGCCGGCGCGGTGCTGCCCGGTTGCGGCCCCAGCGTGGACGACCAACCCGTGCAACTGCAGCGGGCCGAGTACGCCAGCGTCGAAGACTGCCTGAAAGACTGGCGCGACGAGGCCGAGTGCGAGCCCCGCCGCACCGGGGGCAGTTTCGCGGGCGGTGGGGGTGGCGGCGGCGCCACCCCTGGCCGCCTGGGTTGGTGGGGCCCGTACTACACGCAGAGCGGTCAGGTCTACCGCTACAACGGCCGCGTGGAGACCGCGGCGGTGGACGTGCGCCACGCCACCCAGGTGCAAAGCAGCGCACTCAGCCCCAACCAGATCTACAGCGCTGGCGGCGGCGGGCGTTACGCCAGCGTGGCCCCGGCGCCCGGCGCCACCGCCGCCAAGACCAGCGCCGTGGGCCGCGGTGGGTTCGGCGGCACGGGGCGGGGTGGGTCGGGCGGTGGCTGAGCCCGCGCGCGCGGGGCCGGAAGGCCCTGCGCGGCTGGCGAAGGCCTTGGGGCGATTTCACGCCCCAAGGCTGGGGGCAGCCCGATCAGGGCAAATCCTGAGAACCGGACCGCCCCGCTGCGTGGCACGGCCCAGCTTTCAAACGTATGATGATTGAACGGTGGTGGGCCTTCGGGCCGCTGCCCTCACAACCAACGTTGAAAGTGAGTGCCCATGCAAGGCCTGGTGATCCACGGCGCCAACGACCTGCGCATCGAAGACCTGCCCACGCCTGAACTGGGCGCGGGCCAGCTGCGTGTGCGCGTGCGCTGCGGTGGCATTTGCGGCAGCGACCTGCACTACATGCAGCACGGCGGCTTCGGCACCGTGCGGGTGAAAGAACCCATGGTGCTGGGCCACGAGGTGGCCGGCGTCATCACGGAAGTCGGCGCTGCGGTGGCCGGGTTTGCCGCCGGTGAACGCGTGGCCATCAGCCCCAGCCGGCCCTGCGGCCAATGCCGCTTCTGCCAGCTGGGCCTGCAGAACCACTGCCTGGACATGCGGTACTACGGCAGCGCCATGCGCACGCCGCATGTGCAAGGTGCGTTCCGGCAAGACATCGTCATCGACCCCCACCAGGCCCACCGCCTGGCCGACAGCGTCAGCGACCAAGAAGGCGCCATGGCCGAACCGCTGGCCGTGGCCCTGCACGCGGTGAACCGCGCCGGGCCGCTGCTGGGGCAGAAGGTGCTGGTCACCGGTTGTGGGCCCATAGGCGCGATGATGGTCATCGCCGCACGCCGCGCCGGTGCCACGCACATCGTGGCCACCGACCTGAGCCCCTTCACGCTGCGCAAGGCCCTGGCCGTGGGTGCTGACGAGGCCATCAACGTGGCCGAACAGCCCGAGGCGCTGGTGCAGCGCTACGGTGCCGACAAAGGCCAGTTCGACGTGCTGCTGGAAGCCAGCGGCAGCCCGCAGGCGCTGCGCGCCGGTTTCGAAGTGCTGCGCCCGCGGGGTGTGGTGGTGCAGGTGGGCCTGGGCGGTGAGATGACACTGCCCATCAACACCATCACCGCCAAAGAATTCGACCTGCGTGGTGCTTTCCGCTTCCACGCCGAATACGCCACCGCCGTGGCGCTCATCAACCAGGGCCTGGTGGACCTGAAGCCGCTGATCAGCGCCACGCTGCCCTACCGCGACGCCGCGCGCGCTTTCACGCTGGCGGCCGACCGTTCGCAGGCCATGAAGGTGTTGCTGGACTTCGAGTGACGCTGGCTTGAAAGGCGCTGGCGCCGGCCGGCGCGCAGCCGGCTCGGCCGGGCTGGCGCTTCAGGTGCCGCCGTAGCGTTTGTAGGCCGCGGCGATCTTGGTGTCGTAGGCGTACTCTTTGTAGTTCTTGCCGTTGTAGCCCTTGGCAAAACCGGCCCAGTCCTTGTTGCGCAGGTGGGCCATCAGCCCGTTCTGCACGCAGTAGGCCTCGAACGAGCGCAGGTGGTTGGCCTCGGATTCCTGCATCGCCACGGCGAAAGAAATCGGGTCGGGCCAGCCGTTGTGGTTGGAGCCCAGCACCTGGAACTTGCCCCAGGAAGCCGACTTCGTCGCCGCCACCGGGTCCAGCAGCATGGCTTCATACAGCCGCGCGTACTGCGGCCAGGCGTAGTAGCGCTTGGCCGTGGCGCGCTCGCAAGACAGGTGCGGGTGCGACAGGTTGAAACGCCCGCGGCTGTGTTTGCGGAAGTGGTGGGCCTCGAACAGGATCTTCGGCCGGTTGTCGCTGTCGAAGCCACTGCGGCCGCCGGACTCGATCTCGGCCACGGCCTTGATGGCCGCCACCGTGATGTTGTGGCGGGTGGCCACCTCGGCGAAGTTGGCGTCGTTCAGCGGCGCTTTGTTTTCGCTGGGGTCGGCCAGGATGTTCGACAGGTCGTGGGCCAGGCTCAGCCTGGGCCCGGCGGCACGCCGGCTGCGCAGCGTGGTCAGCGCCACGCGCACGCGGGCCTGGTGTTCGGTGCTGTGCAGGGGCAGCAGGTGGCGGCGGTCGCCAAAGGCCACGGCCAGCACCAGGGGCAGGGTGAAAGCCGGGCCTTGCAGCGCTGCGCCGGGGGCGGTCAGCGCGCCGATGTCGGCGGCCTGCCGGCGCAACAAGACCTTCAGCCGCGTGGGCCCCAGGCTGGTGGCGGCTTCCACGGACTGCACTTCGTCCAGCGTCTGGAACGCCGCCCACATGCCGGGGTAGTGGCCGTTGGCCACGGCTTCGAACAAGGCGTAGAACGGGCTGTTCATGGTGTGGGCTTGTGTGCAGCCAGGCGTGTCGCCACGTCGGCGGCGTTGCGCGCGCCTTTCAGCAAGGCCTCGGCGGCGCTGTCGCGCACGAACTCGCCCTGCGCCCAGCGGTACACGCAGGCCGCGGCCTCGGGCGCTTGTTGCGGGCCGATGCGGGCCACGGTGTAGAGCACGATGAGTGCACGTTCGGCGCTGCCGTCCACGCTGCGGAACATCACCGAACGCACCTGGAACTGGAAGAAATCGCCCGGTTCGCTGGGGGTGGACAAGGCGTACACCTGGCCCGGCGCTGCGGCAGCGCCGTCGGCCGGTGTGCGCACCCAGGGCGTGAAAGGGCCATCGGCCGGCTGTTGGGGCTGGGTCAGCCACACGTCCACCGCGGCCCAGGGCCCCAGGCTGCCACGCACGGCACGGTGGGCCAGGCGCTGACCGGCGGGCAAGGGCGGCAGGGGTTGCAGGGCCACGCCGGCGGCGGGTGCCGACGCGCTGGTGGTTGCGACCGCTGGGGCGCCAGCGGTGCTGGCGTGGGCCGCGCAGGCCAGCCAGGCCAGCGCGCACCAAAGGGCGGTGTGGACCCCGGCACGGGCCGCGCTGCGGGCCTGTGCCTGGGCTGGGGTGGAATCAACAAGGCGCATGGCGTGGGCGGAAGTCCTGGGGCGGCGATGAATACTTGACCAATGTAGCGCCTGCTGTGGCCAGAGCCCTGCGGGGGCGCCTGTTGAACAAGGGGGCAGGTTGTCGCCACGCAATGCGGCCGCAGCGCTGGCCTCGGGCGCCGCCATCGGCCTTCAGCCGGCCACCATCAAGCCGCGCGGTAACCCAGTTGTGCCGACAAAGCCGCCGCCACGCCGCACAGCTGCTGCGCCGCGGGTCCGCCAGGCGCCACATCGAAACTGCCAGAGGGACCGATGGCCGTGAGTGCCAGGCGCAAGGCGCCCGTGCCGTCGAACACCGGCGCGGCCAGCGCGCAGACGCCGGCCACAGCCAAGCCGTCCACGCTGGCCAGGCCTTGTTCGCGCACCCGCGCCAGTTCGGCCTGGAACGCGGCGTCAAAACGCAGCCCTGGTTCGGCGGCCTGCACGGTGGCGCGTGGCAGGTGGGCCGCGAACAGCCGGCCAGAAGCGGTGCTGCGTGTGCCCATCACCGCGCCATGCCGCATGGCCATGTGCACCAGCGAAGGCGCTTCTTCGATGCGCACGATGGTGGCGCCGTGGTGGCCCCACACGGCAATGGCCACCGTTTGCTGCAGGGCTTGCGCCAGCTCGGGCAGGCGCGCCGTGGCCAGGCGCAGTGGGTCCACCTGCTGCAGGCTGATCAGCCCCAGCTGCATGGCCAGCGGCCCCAGGCCGTAGTGGCCGCTGGCCGGGTCTTGGCTGATCAAACCCAGCTTGCCGAAGCTGACCAGGTAAGGGTGGGCCTTGGCCGGTGGCATGTCCGCGGCCTGGGCCAGTTCCTTCAGCGGCATGGGCTGCCCGGTGTCGGCCAGGGCCCGCAGCAGGCGCCCGCCCACTTCCACGCTTTGAATGCCTCGTTGTTCGGCCATGTGCCTCTCGCTCGGGTTTCCACTTAAACTAACGGATTAGACAATAACAAACTGCTTGGCTAAGATCAAACGCGGCAGAAACACCGGGCCGCGGCCGCCCCCATGGGCCGCCCGCACTGCAGAAGGATGCACACCATGACCACCCCCCGCACGCCCGAGCGCCGCTACCAGAGCGGCTTCGGCAACCAGTTCGCCACCGAAGCCGTGCCCGGCAGCCTGCCCGTGGGCCGCAACAGCCCGCAGCAGGCGCCGCACGGTTTGTACGCTGAACTGGTCTCCGGCAGCGCCTTCACCGCACCGCGCGTGCACAACCAGCGCACCTGGCTGTACCGCCGGCAGCCCGCCGTGAAGGTGGGCGGCTACCAGCCCTATGCCCAGCCCTTCTGGAAGACCGGTGCGGCCGAAGGCCTGAACGCACCGCCCGACCCGCTGCGCTGGCACCCGACCGATGTGCCGGCCGAAGCCGAACAGCCGCTGGACTTCGTGGACGGCGTGCGCACCGTGGTGTGCAACGGCGACGCCGAAGCGCAGACCGGCATGGCCGCGCACCTGGTGCTCATCAACCGCAGCATGACCGGCCGCGCTTTCGTGAACGCCGACGGTGAACTGCTGCTGGTGCCGCAACAAGGCACGCTGCACATCACCACCGAACTGGGCGTGCTGGACGTGGCCCCGGGCGAAGTGGCCCTGCTGCCGCGCGGCCTGGCTTTCCGGGTGGACGTGGACGGCCCCTGCCGCCTGTACATGGCCGAAAACTACGGCGCCCCGTTCCGCCTGCCGGAGTTGGGCCCCATCGGCAGCAACGGCCTGGCCAACCCGCGCGACTTCCTGGCCCCGGTGGCCGCGTTCGAAGACAGCGCCGGCCCGGTGCAGATGGTGAAGAAGTTCGGCGGCGCACTGTGGACGGCGCAGCAGGACCACACCCCGTTCGATGTGGTGGCCTGGCATGGCAACCTGTGCCCGTTCAAGTACGACACGGCGCACTTCATGGTCATCGGCAGCATCAGCTTCGACCACCCAGACCCCAGCATCTTCACGGTGCTGACCAGCCCCACCGACACACCGGGTGTGGCCAACTGCGACTTCGTGATCTTCCCGCCGCGCTGGATGGTGGCCGAAGACACCTTCCGCCCGCCTTGGTACCACCGCAATGTGATGGCCGAGTTCATGGGCCTGGTGCTGGGCCAGTACGACGCCAAGCCCGAGGGTTTCCGCCCTGGCGGCATGAGCCTGCACAACACCATGGTGCCGCATGGCCCCGACACCGAAGCCTTTGGCAAGGCCAGCCACGCCGAACTGGCGCCGCACAAGCTGGCCGACACGCTGGCCTTCATGTTCGAAAGCCGCTGGCGCTTCAAGCCCACGGCCTGGGCCTTGCAAGGCGGCGCGCCGCTGGACACGGCCTACGCGCAGTGCTGGGCCGGCCTGGCCGACCAATTCAAGGTTTGAACCTTTTCTGAGATGACGTCCAAAATGAGCGCACCACTGCTGAACGCCACCCACGCCCCCACGCTGAAGAGCTGGGTGGCCTCGGCCAACGTGCCGGGCACCGACTTCCCCATCCAGAACCTGCCGCTGGGCCGCTTCCGCCTGCGCGACGACGCCGACGCGCCGCCGCGCTGTGGCGTGGCCATTGGCGACCAGGTGCTGGACCTGGCCCTGGCCGCCCAGCAGTGCCCCTGGGGCGAAGGCGTGGCCGACCTGCTGGCCCCGCTGGCTGCGGGTGACCTGCGCGCCTACATGGGTCTGGGCCAAGCCGCCTGGACGAAAGTGCGCGCGGCGCTGTCGGCGGCGCTGGCCGAAGGCAGCGAACAAGAGCCCTTCCTGGAACTGTGTTTGCGCCCGCAAAGCGCGGTGCAGATGCTGCTGCCTTGCGAGGTGCGCGACTACACCGACTTCTACACCGGCATCCACCACGCGCGCACCGTGGGCAGCCTGTTCCGCCCCGACAACCCGCTGCTGCCCAACTACCAGTGGGTGCCCATCGGCTACCACGGCCGCGCCAGCAGCATCACGCTGGGCGGCGACGTGCCGCGCCCGCACGGGCAGACCCGCGTGGGCGACGCGCCCCCCACCTTCGGCCCCTGCCAGCGGCTGGACTATGAATTGGAAGTCGGCGCCCTCATCGGCCCCGGCAACAAGCTGGGCGAGCCCGTGGGCATGGACGCCGCCGAAGGCCAGCTGTTCGGCCTGGTGCTGTTGAACGACTGGTCGGCGCGTGACCTGCAGGCCTGGGAATACCAGCCCCTGGGCCCCTTCCTGGCGAAGAACTTCAGCACGCAGATCTCGCCCTGGGTGGTCTGCATGGAAGCGCTGGCGCCGTTCCGCCGCGCCTTCACCCGCCCCGAGGGCGACCCGCAGCCGCTGCCCTACCTGGACAGCGCCTTCAACCGCGAGGCCGGTGCGCTGGCGCTGAACCTGGAGGTCTGGCTGCAGACCGCGGCCATGGCCGCCGCCGGCCAGCCGGCGGTGCGCCTGTCGCACAGCAGCACGCTGGACGCCTACTGGACCCTGGCCCAGCTGGTGGCCCACCACACCAGCAACGGCTGCAACCTGCAAAGCGGCGACCTGCTGGGCAGCGGCACCTTGTCGGGCCCCGCGCCCGACCAGGGCGGTTCCTTGCTGGAACTGACGCTGGGCGGCAAACAGCCGCTGACGCTGCCCAACGGCGAAACCCGCCGCTTCTTGCAAGACGGCGACACCGTGACGCTGCGCGCCTTTGGCGAAGCGCCGGGGGCGGTGCGCATTGGCTTGGGGTCGGTGAGCGGGACGGTGCGGGGTTGAGCTACTTTTCTGTGACCTTTTAGACCGCGTTGGCGCTGGCCACTGGGTGGTCGACGCCGCTCATGCCCGGGGCAGGCCCCGGGCGTTCGCCAGGCATACAAGGTCCCCCGGACCTTGAATGTCCGGGCTCACTCCCCCGCCCCGGGCAAGCCCGGGGCTCCCCCCTTGCTTCGCTCTGTCGACCACCCAGCGTCCAACGCCGGTCAAGTGGCGCACGCATGCTGACCACACCCGGGTGCTTGCGCAGGCCAGCGTGGTGGGAGCCCTTCGACACGAAGTAAAGGGGGAGGCGTTGGCCGCAGGCCGACGCCGGAGGACATTCGTGGCGAAGGGTTCCCGCCGCGCTGGCCTGCACGCCACAGCAGTTCACACATCCGCGAAGTCACAAAACTTTCGCTGAACAGCTCTATATTTCGAGTAAAGTAGAAATATGGAAGACAACGACGTCGTCAAAGCCCTCGCCGCCCTGGCCCAACCACACCGCCTGCGCGCTTTCCGCGCCCTGGTGGTGGCAGGTCCGGAAGGTCTGAACCCGGGTGTGCTGGCCGAACAGCTGGACATCCCCGGCAACACCTTGTCCTTCCACCTGAAGGAACTGGCCCACGCCGGCCTGGTGACGCAGACCCGCGACGGCCGCAACCTCATCTACCGCGCCGCTTTCGACCGCATGAACGCGCTGCTGGCCTTCTTGACGGCCAACTGCTGCGCCGGTGCGCCTTGTGCCGTTGACTCGGACACCCAAGGCTGCGGCTGCTGAAGCCCCGGCACGCACCGCACACCCACCCCGCCCACCGCAAGGAGCCCGCACCATGAAGCGCTTCCACGTGCACGCCCACGTCACCGACCTGGCCGCCAGCATCGCCTTCTACAGCCGCCTGTTCGCCGCCGAACCCACGCGCGTGGAGGCCGACTATGCCAAGTGGATGCTGGACGACCCGTGCATCAACTTCGCCATCAGCACCCGCGGCGGCACCCCTGGCATCGACCACCTGGGCTTCCAGACCGACAACGCCGAAGAGCTGGCCGAGCTGAAAGCCCGCGCCCAGGCCGCCGACCTGGCCCTGCTGGACGAAGGTGCCACCACCTGCTGCTACGCCGCCAGCGAAAAACACTGGATCACCGACCCGCAAGGCATCGCCTGGGAGCACTTCCACACGCTGGGCAACATCCCGGTGTTCAGCCAGAACGCGGCGGTGGCCAGCGCCAGCCCCGACACGGCATCGGCCTGCTGCGCGCCGTCTTCAGCCGCAGCGGCCGCCGCGCCAGCGCCCGCCGCCAGCGCCTGCTGCGCCCCGGCCCCGGCCGCCGCCCAGCCCGCTCCGGCCGGCGGTTGCGCACCGCGCGGCAAGCCCATCGCCATCGCCGTGAAGGGCGCCAACCCGACTTCCTGTTGCTGAACAACGAGACCGCACCATGACCACCAACGTCCTCATCCTGTGCACCCACAACTCGGCCCGCAGCGTGCTGAGCGAAGGCATGCTGAACCACCTGGCCCAGGCCGGTGGGCACGATGTACGCGCCTACAGCGCCGGCAGCGCGCCCAGCGGCCGCATCAACCCCTACGCCTTGCAGGCGCTGAACAACGCCGGTGTTGAAACCGGCTACGTGCGCAGCAAGAGCTGGGACGAGTTCACCGCGGCCGACGCGCCCCAGATGCGCATCGTCATCACCGTGTGCGACAGCGCCGCGGCCGAGGTCTGCCCCTATTGGCCGGGCAGCCCGGTGAAGGTGCACTGGGGCTACCCCGACCCGTCCAACGCCGCCGAGGCCGACAAGCCCCGGGCTTTTGAGCTGACGCGCCAAGCGATCGGCTACCGCATGCTGCAGCTGCTGTCGTTGCCGCTGGCCACGCTGAGCGACGCTGAACTGCAGGCACGGCTGCTGGCCATCTACAAGTCTTGAGCATGGCGCCGACTTCCTTGCCCCGGCGCCTGCTGGGCGAAACCCTGGGCACGGCGCTGCTGCTGGCGGTGGTGATCGGCTCGGGCATCATGGCCCAGCGCCTGTTCGCCGGCGCCCCCGGCCAGGACGGCTTGGCCTTGTTGGCCAACACGCTGGCCACCGTGGGCGGGCTGTACATCTTGATCGAGGTCTTAGCCCCGGTCAGCGGTGCGCACTTCAACCCCGCGGTGTCGGCCGTGATGGCCTGGCGTGGTGAACTGCCCAAGGCCTGGTTGCTGCCCTATGTGGTGGCGCAGCTGGTGGGCGCCATGCTGGGCGCCTGGCTGGCGCACGGCATGTTCGACCTGCCGGTGCTGCAACTGTCCACCAAGCTGCGCGGTGGCACGGGCCAGTGGTTGGCCGAAGCGGTGGCCACCGCCGGCTTGCTGCTGGTCATCTTGCGTGCGCCCGCCCCGCGTGTGGCGGCCATGGTGGCGGCCTACATCGGGGCGGCTTACTGGTTCACCGCCAGCACCTCGTTCGCCAACCCGGCCGCGGCTTTCGGCCGTTTGTTCAGCGACAGTTTTGCCGGCATCCACCCGGCCAGCGTGCCGGGCTTCGTGCTGGCGCAGTTGGTGGGCGCGGCGCTCGCGGTGGGCCTGCACCGGGCGCTGGGCCAGCCCGCCAGGCCGGCGGCCTGAGCGGCGTTCGGCCTGCCTGCAGCGGCCCTGCGCAGGTTTCAGCGCAGGGCCCGCTGGGGCGGCCGCCTTACTTCAAGGCTTCTGCTTTGCCCGCCGCCTTGGGGTGCACCCAAGCCTTCTGCAACTGCGCCTGCAACACCGCAGAGTTCAGCGCCGCGGGGTGGTCTATGGCCAGCAGCGGGTCGCAGGGCTGCCACTCCAGTCGCGGTTTGTAGACCGGCAGGCGCGGCGGCTTGCTGCAGCGTTCGTCGCTGCCTTCGCAGCGCAGCCGGGTGCAGGAAAACAGCTCACGGCCCCGCGCGTCGATGGCGCTGACACACAGGCTGCTGTCCACCGCCTGGCCCACCTCGGTTTCCAAGGTCAGGCTGCGGCCGGCCACCTGGTAGCGCAGCACGCCGCTGGCGGTTTGCACGTCGCCTTCACCGGGTTCCAGCACCTGGCCGTCCAGGCACCAGCGGAAGTCCACCGGAAAACTCAGCAGCCGCGGCCAGGCTTCGAGGGTGGCGCGGCGGGCCACCTCCACACGCGTGCAGCGCGCCAGGTTCTTCTGGAAGTAGGCCTCGCCTTCGTCGCCGGCCTTGATGACGCTCCAGCGCAGCGCGATGTCCAGCGTGGGAATGGGCGTGTCGTAGGTGGTCCAGTGCACGTGCAGCGCACCCCCGGCCAGCGCGTCGCGCCAGGCCCGCACCTTGGCCAACCGGCCCTGGTTGGTGCGCACACCCATCACCAGTTCGGCGTGGGTGCCGAAAAAAGGCAGCTCGAAGCTGAAGGGCAGGGCGCCGGGGTGCAGGTGGGTGCTGCTCAGTGGCAGGCTGCGCAGTTGCAGCGGGGTCAGCGCGCCGTAGGCCATGGCGGTGGTGCTGAAGCCGCTGCCGTGGCGCGCGTCCAGGCCGCTGGCGGGGTCCCAGTCCAGGTCGATGCGCGCGGCGTTGTGGTTGGGGCCGTGCACGGTGCCGGCGTCCAGGTCCAGCGTGAAGCCGGCCGCCGCCACATGGCTGCCCTGGCTGCGCACCGGCAAGGCCAGTTGCCGCAGCACGGGGCCGCGCAGTTCCAGGTCGTCCAGGATCAGGTTGTTCAAGGTCATGCCGCTGCCGATGGGGCCCAGCGGCAAGGGTGGGATGCTGCCCACCCCGTCGGTCAGCGCGGTGCTCAGCATGTCGTCGGCCATGCCCTCGGCCACGGCTTCCACCACGGCCGGCACGATGATGCCGACGATGGCGCCCACCAGCCCGCCGAACAGGCCGCCCAGGCCCAGGCTCAGCAGCCACACCCACCACTCCAAGGACACGTCGGTGTCCACCACCGGCGTGCTGGAGGTGACGGTGATGTTGCCGCCGCTCAGCGCCAGCGTGATGAAGAAGTGGAAGTGCGACACCGCCGACCAGCCCGTGCCGCTGGCCGTGGCGCGGCCGTCCACGCGGATGCGGTTGCCCTCCACGCGCGCTTCCAGGTTGGTCAACGTGCCTTCACCACCGGGCGCGGGCACCGAGCGGTTCAAGCGGCAGGGCACGTCGAAGTCGCTGAGCGGCCGGCCCATCGAGGTGGCCAGCTGCGGGCGTATCACCTGCGACAGCAGCCAGGTGTTGGACAACATCAGCAGCGCGCCGCTGCCGCCGTTGATGAAGCTGGTGGTGACGCCGTTGATGTTGCCGCCGCTGGCCGCCGAGGTGCGCACGCCGAAACACAGCACGTCGCGGTCGGCGCTGCTGGTGTCGTTGACGGTGGTGACTTCGATGTTGAACGGTGTCAGCGGATCGCTGTCGTCGGCCACCGGGATGTTGGGTGTCAGGGGAATGCGCTGCACGCTGGTCTGCAGTTCATCGCGCAGCCGCGCCGCAAAAGCCCCTTCAGCCTGGGCGATGGTGACGCTCAACGGCGTCAGCAGCGGCGTCAGCAGCGCGCGCGTGGCGGTGTCGAAGCTGACGCTGCACTGCGGCGCGCCGACGGTGAAGTCCAGCACGGCCTGCTGGCCACCGCCGCTGCTGCGCATCTGCACGGCGTCGACGATGACCAGGTTGCCGGCCAACGGTACGGGGGGCAGGCTCAACGGGGCGGTCACTTCGAACTGCGAACCCGTGAAGGGTACGGTGAAACCCAGCTGCGGGCGCGGGCGGTCCAGGTCCACCACGGGCAGGCCCAGGTTCAGGTCCAGCCGGCCGCTGATGCCCAGGGCGTTGACCGTGGTGCTGAAGCTGCTGGGGAACCCCAGGCCGGCGGCGCTGGCCATGGCCACCTGGGCGTTGAGTTCGTTCTCGCTGATCTGGATCAGCAGGTCGAAACCAGAGGTGCGGTCTTGGGCCATGTCACACCCCCGCTTTCTTGTCGACAGGCTTGTCGCCCCGCAGGTCGGCGGGCTGGGCCGGTTTTTTGTCGCAATCGCAGCCGTGGTCCAGGTCGGGCGGCGTCCAGCGCCGGTCGTCCTTGGGCGGCTTCACGCGGCCCTTGGTGTCCACCGTGGTGTGCAGCGCGCGCAGTTGCAGGCCGGGCGTCACGGCCTGGGCCGAGCCCAGGTGTTCGCGCATTCGGCCCAGCGCCTTGGCGTCGCTGCGGTCCAGCTTCAGCCCGGCCTGGTGCAGGGCGGCCAGCGGGTCGGCGATGAAGGCCGCCTGGTGGCTGGGGTCGCGCGCCAGCCAGTCCAGCATGGCCACGTTGGCCTCTTGCAGGAAACGGTGCGTGCTGGGTGGCAGGTCTTGCGGCTGCACGTCCACACGTTGGCCGTCTTGCCGGGGCTGGCAGCCCAGCGCCACGGTGCCCAGCCCGGTGCGGCCAGGCAGGAAGGTGACTTTGAGGTTCAGGTCGTAGGCTTGTTGTGCGCGCGGCTGCACGGTCTTGGCGGCGGCGGCGCGGATCTGGTCGTCCATGGGGTCTCCCGGTTGAATGGCCAGGCGGCCCTGCGCCGCCGGCTGCACAGCCCACCGCGTGGGCGGCAGGCCATGCCAGGCACCTTAGGTGGCGGGGGTGCGCCGGGCATCCGCCCTGCGAGGGTGCGTGCGGGCTCAAGCTGGGGGTGGGCGCGCGGCGGGCCCAGGGGTTGCTCCGACGCCGTACGGCGGCCGCGTGGCCCAGGATTGGCCCGCCCAGCGGCCGCTTTTCCAGCGACCGTGGCCGATGACATCGCCGCACACTGGCCGCAACCATGGACACCGCACGCCCTGCCTTGGCCGATGTCTGGGCCGCCCGCGTGGTGGCCTGGCACAACCGCCACCCCCTGGCCCAGCGCATCACGCCGGCCCAGGTGCTGGCCATGGGCTGGGTGGACTTGCCTTTCGCCGCGCCACGCACCGGCATGGCCGACCGCGAGCGCTGGGTGCCGGTGTTCAGCGAGCCTTTCTTGCCTGCGCTGAAGAACCAGGCCATCGCCCGCTGGGCGTTGCGCCACGGCCGCGAGGTGCCGCCGCAAGACCACGACGCCCCGGTGCGCCGCGTGGCCATCGACCGCAAGCTGCTGCCCGAGGGCGAACACGCCATGGTGCTGTGGTTGCCCACGGCCGCCGTGCACGCCGCCGGTGGTCAGCAGCGCGTGCTGCTGGGCGGCGTGGCGCCGTTCCCGGTGCTGGGCAAGCGCCTGTACAGCGTGCAGCGCAGCGCGGTGGCGGCCGCCGTGGCGGTGCTGGCCGGCACGGGCCTGGCCAGCGCTGGGCAGTGGTGGGCGCAGAACGCTTCGCCCCAGGCCTTGATGGCCGCGGCGGCGGCTGCTTCTAGGGCATCTGGGGTCTCTGGGGCCTCAGGGGCCCCGGCATTGGCCGCGGCGGCTTCAGCTTCTGCGGCCCACGCCGCGGCGTCGGCGGCTTCTGGGGCGCTGGCCGCCAAGGCG
The DNA here is from genome assembly GCA_046318395.1 of Rubrivivax sp. Classification (GTDB taxonomy): domain Bacteria; phylum Pseudomonadota; class Gammaproteobacteria; order Burkholderiales; family Burkholderiaceae_C; genus Rubrivivax. The sequence goes on along the minus strand of JBKCUM010000191.1, from coordinate 60,920 downwards.
GCTTCGGCCACCCTGGTGGCGCAGGCGCCAGCGGCCGCGGTGGCGGCCGCTTCTGCCGCGGCTTCGGCGGCGGTGGCCGCTTCAGCCCCGGCCGCTGTGGCGCCGGCCCCGGCCCCACCGGCCCTGGCCGCCAGCCAGGCGCCGCCCGCGCACACGCAGGCCGCACCCGGTGCGTCGTCGCCCAGTGCTGTGGCGATGGCGCCTGCCGGGCCCAGCGCCGCGGCCAGCGCCGCTGGCCCATTGCCGCAGGCGCCGGACGACCGCCCCGAGGGCGCCGGTGTCGGCACGCGCCGCGCTGCCGCACCGTTTCCGCCCCGACGGCCCTTGTTGGACGAGGCCAGCAAGTTGGAAGCCCAGCGCGAAGTGGCCGCGGCGCGCGCCGCCCGGGCCGCCGCCAAGGGCCTGCCGGTGTACGCCGTGGTGACACGCCGCGTGAACAAGCGCAGCGACGCCGACATCGACAGCCAACTGTTGGCCGGCGCATTGGCCAACGTCGACCTGCCGCGTGGCCTGCGTGTGGAACCCCTGCCCGCGGGCAGCGGCTGGCAGGCCATCTGCTGGCCGTTCCTGGAGCGCACCGACGCCGAACGCCTGCGCGAACACCTGGCCAGCCGCGGCGTGAAGCTCGAGGTGGTGGCGTTCTGAGCGCCTCCCGCCGCCGGGGCTGAAACCGCTACCCTGCACGGCGCCAGGCCGCCAACCGTAAGCAGCTGTTGCCGTCCGCGCCGCCTGACTTCAGGTTCGCCGGGCGCCGGCCGAAGAGCAGGGTGATCGGCCACCGTCCGGTCGGCACCCCCTTGTGCACTGCTTGACCCGGCCCGCATGGCGCACCAGCTGCTTCTCAAACCCCGTTTCGGCACGCAATCACGCGCCCTCATCGTCGAGGGTTACGCCACCGCGCGCAGCGTGCTGGCCGCGCAGCTGCGCCAGCTGGGCGTGCAGCAGGTGACGCAATGCAGCCGCGCCCACGAGATGCGCGACCACATGCGCGGCCACCAGTTCGACGTGCTGGTGGTGGCACAGGCCCTGGCCGACGGCACGACGGGGCAGGAGCTCATCGACGAAGCACGCCGCAACGGCTGGCTCAGCCTGTCCACCGTGGTGCTGATGGTGTCGGCCGACGCCACCTACCAGGTGGTGGCGCAGGTGGCGGAATCGGCGTTGGACGGTTTTGTCATCAAGCCCTACACCGTGGGCCAGCTGGAAGACCGCGTGATGCGCGCCTTCGCGCGCAAGGAATCGCTGCGCGCCATCCTCGACGCCGTGGACGAACGCGACTACGCCCAGGCCCTGGTGCTGTGCGAGATGCGCTTCGCCGGCCGTGGCCCGCACTGGACCAGCGCCGCGCGCATCGGCGCCGAGCTGGCGCTGCGGCTGCAGCAGCTGGGCCTGGCGCAGACCTTCTTTGACGCCGTCATCCACGACCGCGCCGTGCCCTGGGCCAAGCTGGGCCTGGCGCGCACGCTGGAAGCGGCCGACAAGGCCGGCGAGGCGCTGTCCACGCTGGCCAACCTGGTCAGCAGCGAGCCCACCTACGCCGACGCTTACGACGTGATGGGCCGCATCCACGCCGAGCAGGGCAACTTCGGCGCGGCCATCGCGGCCTACAAGCAGGCGGCCACCATCACACCGCACTCGGTGCAGCGGGTGCAGAAGTACGGCATCCTGGCCCATTACGCGGGCGAACCGGCCGAGGCGCTGGCGGCGCTGCAGCGTGCCGTCACCGTGGGTTTGAACGCGCCGCAGTTCGACCACCAGGCCTTGCTGCTGCTGAGCATCGGCCACTTCCGGGGTCGCGACGCCGACGCGCTGCGCCAATGCTGCGAACAGCTGGACACGGCGCTGGCCCACAGCGCCTTGGTCAAGCCCGCCGCGCCGGCCACGGCGGGCACGGCCACCGGCGGCGCCGCGGCCGCGCCACCGGCCGAGCCGCCGCCCACCGAAACCACCGTGGTGCGGCGCGAGCGCCTGCGCCGCATGGCCGAGTTGGCCCACGGCTTCGACCGCCTGCTGGCCGAAGACCACCCCAGGGCCGAAGAACACGCCGCCAACATCGCCCAAGGCTTGGAAACGCCGCCCTTCGACGCCGAGGCCGCCAGCAACCTGCTGTCGCTGGTGTCGGCCGCCGACGCCGCGGGTGCGCCCATGGCCCAGGCCGGTGAATGGGCGCGGCGCGCCGGCCTGCGGTTTTGTGTCAGCAAGCACGCCACCGAACTGCTGGCCCGCGCTTGCGAGGCCTCACCGGTGCTGGCCGAGCAGGTGCGCACCACACACGCCGAGATCAGCGAGGCCACCCGCGCCGCGCTCAGCGAAGGCCTGGCCGGGCGCCACCACCAGGCCGTGGACACCCTGCTGAGCTGGGGCGAGCGCACGCTGAACGCCAAGCTGCTGGAGGTGGCCGAGGCCACGTTGGCCCGCTACCGCGAACACCTGGAACAAGACCCCGAGGCCTGCGCCGCCTTGGCCGAACGCGCGCAAACCCTGCGCGAGCGTTGTGGCAAGGCTTTGCGCGAACGCCTGGCGGCCGATGCCCCGCCACAGGCGCAGCCCGGCGGCATGTGGCTGCCCTGACGCTGGTCTTGAACGCCTGAACGGCCGCCAGCGCCGCTGCGCGCGCTTTTCCTGTGCAAGGTCAAGGCCGGTGGCCGGGACACGGGGTTCAATCGCGACCGCTTCGGGCCCCTTTGTCTGGCCCCTGGCCCAGCCATGACCGCCATTGCCCACGCCCCTGTCCACCCGCTGGTGGCCACCCCTTTCGTCGACACCGCCGCCAACTTCACGGTTGTGCCGGCGTTCGACGCCCTGTGCGGGCAGGCCCGCCAAGCCGGCCTGCAACTGATGCAACTGGGCGGGCGCCGCCTGTTGCCCATCGTGCAAGGCGGCATGGGGGTGGGCGTGTCGGCCCACCGCCTGGCCGGCAGCGTGGCCGCGCTGGGCGGGGTGGGCACGCTGAGTTCCGTGGACCTGCGCCGCCACCACCCCGACCTGATGGAACGCACGCAAAAGCACCACAGCGGGGTGAACGGCGAGGCCGACAAGGTCGCCATCGACGCCGCCAACCTGGAAGCGCTGGACCGCGAGGTGGCCGCCGCCCGCGCGCTGTCGCAAGGCCGCGGGCTGTTGGCCATCAACGTGATGCGGGCGGTCAGCGCCTACGCCGCCAGCGTCACCCGTGCGCTGCAGGCCGGTGTGGACGCCGTGGTGGTGGGCGCAGGCCTGCCGCTGGACCTGCCCGACCTCGCGCGCGACTTCCCCAAGGCTTTGCTGGTGCCCATCCTCAGCGACGCCCGCGGGGTGTCGCTGGTGCTGAAGAAGTGGGAGCGCAAGCAGCGCCGGCCCGACGCCATCGTCATCGAACACCCGCGCTACGCCGGTGGCCACCTGGGCGCCGCGAAGCTGGGCGACTTGAACGACCCGCGTTTTGATTTCGAGCACGTCATCCCCGCCACCGTGGCCCTGCTGCGCGAGGCGGGCCTGGAAGGCGAGGTGCCGGTGATCGCCGCCGGCGGCATCCGCAGCTGCGAAGACATCGCCCGGGTGCAGGCCCTGGGCGCCGCGGGCGTGCAACTGGGCACGCCTTTCGTGGCCACCGAAGAGTGCGACGCCGACCTGGCTTTCAAGCGGGTGCTGGCCGAAGCGCGCGACGAAGACATCGTCGAGTTCACCAGCGTCGCGGGCCTGCCCGCGCGTGCTGTGCGCACGCCGTGGCTGGCCAACTACCTGAAGGCCGAACCCCGCCTGCAAAGCACGGTGCACGTGAAGCCGCGCTGCACGCTGGCCTTCGACTGCCTGGCCCAGTGCGGCCTGCGCGACGGCCTGCCGGGCTGGGGCCAGTTCTGCATCGACACCCAGCTGGCCGCGGGCCTGCGTGGTGACGTGAAGAAGGGCCTGTTCTTCCGCGGCGTGGGCGCCCTGCCGTTTGGCAGCGCCATCGTGCCGGTGCGGCAGTTGGTGGAGCGGCTGCTCACGCGGGCTGCGCCGCCATCGGCCCAGCCGGCCATGGGCTGACGGCCGCCATGTTCACTCCGACGCGAACTGCGTCGGGTTGCGCCCCTTGATGGGCGCGTAAAAGCGCTTGATCTCGGCCAGGTCGGCTTCCACGTTGCCCGTGGGCTGGAAGATGGGGCCCAGGCCGCTGCGTTTCTTCTCGTAGTCCATGTAGGCCAGGATGATGGGCACCTGGGCTTCCAGCGCGATGAAGTAGAAGCCCGTCTTCCAGTGCCGCGTCTTGCCGCGTGTGCCTTCAGGCGGCACCACGAGCTGCAGCGGGCCATCGGCCTCGCGGATGGCCGCGGCCGAGGCGGCCACAAGGTTGTTGCTCTTGCTGCGGTCCACGGCGATGCCGCCCAGCCAGCGCATCACTGGGCCGAAGGGAAACTTGAACAGGCTGGCCTTGCCCATCCAGTACACGTTCAGGTTCAGGCAGAAGGCCACCATCAGCGTGTAGGGCAGGTCCCAGTTGCTGGTGTGCGGTGCGGCAATCAGCACGGCCTTGCGCGCGTGTTCGGGCAGTGCGCCTTCCACGGTCCAGCCGTTCAGGCGCAAAAACCAGCGCGAGCCGGCGCGCAACAAGGTGTTCACCACCGGGGTGTCAAAAAGCGTTCGGTGCATGCCCTGGATTGTCGGTGCGCCAGGGCACACCGGCGCGGGTGGCCGCTAGGTGCAAACCACCACGCTGTGGCCGATGTCACCGGGCGGCGTGGTCTGGCTGCACCTGCTGCGCCCCCAGGGTTTGCCAACCCCTGCAACACGGGGGCTGGGCCCAGGTCGACTGCGGCATCATGCGCGCCTTTTGCTTGGCCGATTGGGCCTGGCCATTCAGAACAGGCCGTCCCACGAGGGCGGCCATCGTTGGAGCGATTGAGGCATGGTTCAGGGTTGGAAGGCCGCAGCACGTGGCCTGGTGGTGTGTGCGGTTGCAGCGGTGTTGACGGCCTGCGGCGGCGGCGGTGGTGGTGACGAGGGCCCGCAGCCCTACCGGTTGACGTTCAACCCCGGCACCTTGAAAGCCAGCACACCGGCAGGCTTCCAGCAGACCCTGGGCGTGGTGGTCAGCAGCGACCGCACCATCACCGAAAGTTTCAATGTGGGCGTGGTGGACCGCTCCAGCGTCATCCAACCCACGCTGTTTCTGGGGGCCGTGGGACCGAACGCCTACGAGGCCAGCCTGTTCACCAACCGCGATCTGCCGGCCGGTCGCTACACCGGCACGCTGGAAGTGCGCCTGTGCCGCGACGACCCTGTGACCTGCAAGCAGCCGCTGCCGGGCTCGCCGTGGCAGGTGCCTTACGACATCACCGTCACGCTGAACGACCCGGTGGGCCGCTTCGACACGCCCCCCATCGAACGCGATGCACCGCCCGATGAAATGGCGCCATTCAAGGTGACGGCCATCATCAGCGGCGGCATGGGTTCGGTGTACCCGCAGTGGCGCGACAGCGGCCGCTTGTTCCAGACCAACCCGCCGGCCACCTACTTCCCCGGCGGTCCGGCCCAGGCCGAGTTGTTCTTGAAGGACGGCCTGGCCGCGGGCACCTACGAAGGCCAGGTGGAACTGCTGCTGTGCAAAGACCTGCCCTGCAGCCAGCAGTACAGCGGCTCGCCCGTGAAGCAGGCCTACAAGGTGGTGCTGCAACCGGCCAACAACCTGACGCCGCTGCAGCGCTGGCCGGGTGTGGCCGAGTGGGCGCAGTACCAAGGCAATGCGGTGCACAACGGCTATGTGCCGGTGACGCTGGACGCCAGCCGCTTCAACCGCCGCTGGCGCTGGCGCGTGCCGGCGGTGGCCGGCGTCGTGCCCATGACCCACCCGGTGGTCACCAGCAACGGCCAGCTGTTCGCCGTCACCGGCGACTACACCGCCAACGCAACGCTGTGGGCGCTGCAGGAAAGCGACGCTGGCGTGCGCTGGCAACACAGCTTCGGCAGCGTGCCGGCCATCAACGCCCCGTCCACCGACGGTGGCCGGGTGTTCCTGAGCACCAGCGGGCACCAGGACACCTTCCTGTGGGCCTTCAACGGCGATGGCAGCCTGCACTTCCGCACACCGTTCTCTTCACAGTGGTCGCGCTATTTCGCGCCCACCGTGCACAACGGCCAGGTGCTGAGCGCTGGCGGCGGTTACGGCGGCCTGGTCGGCTTCGCCGTAGCCGATGGCCAGACCCTGTGGTCGGTGGACCTGGACCAGTTCGACCAGTGGACCCCGGCCGTGGCCGGTGGCTTCGCACTGGCCTTCATGCCCAACGGCCTGAACGCGCTGGACCTGGCCACCGGCGCCGTGGCCTTCACCATCGCCGACCCGAACCAGCGGCTGCAGCCTTACAACCTGTTCAGCGCGCCCCTGGTGGCTCACAACGGCCTGGCCCTGGTGATCGATGGCCCGTTGGCCAACCGCAGTGTCAACCGCTTGGTGGCTTTTGACCTCGCCGGCCGAGACATCCGCTGGTCCGTGCCGGGCAGCTTCACCCATGCACCGGCTGCCGCGCCGGGCGTGATCTACGCCATCAACGGGGCGCAACTGGAAGCGCGGCGCGACAGCGACGGCACACTGCTGTGGTCCTGGCTGCCACCGGAAAACACCACCGAGCCCTTCGCCGTGTTCCATGGCAGCACGCCGGGCAATGTGCTGGCCACCGACAACCTGGTGTTCGTGGGCACCGGCTCGGGCATCTACGCGGTGGACACCACCACCCGCCGCCACGTGTGGCACTACCCCAAGCCCGGCCGCATGGCGTTGTCGCCCCAAGGGGTGCTGTACCTGGTCCTGAACGGCACGGCCGAAGGCTGGGGCGGGGTGGTGGCCTTCAACCTGCGCTGAACCAGCGGGCGGCCCCGGCCCGGGCTGCGCCGCTTCAGACCCTTCAGCGCCGCTGTTGCGCCAGCACTTCGCGCACGAACGGCGCCTTGGCGTCGGTGTAGGCCGAACGGTCGTTGGGAAAGCGTTCGGCCAGCTGGCGCTTCAGCGTGGCGTAGCGTTCGGCCAGCGCGGCGTTGGCGCGCAGCGCGTTGCGGAAAGCCAGGTGGTCGTGCCAGAACGGACCGCCGGCCACCACGGCGTGCAGGTTCACGCGCGGGGCGTTCAAGGTGGCGTCCAGCACAAAGTAGCGGCGGTCGGGCAGCGTGGCTTCGTACTGCGGCTTGTAGCGGTAGCCCAGGGCCTGCAAGCGCGATTGCCGGGCTTCGATGTCCAGCAGGCTGCGCGCGCCCAGCAGCACATCGATGATGGGCTTGGCCAGCAGCCCGGGCACGGCCGTGCTGCCCACGTGTTCGATGTGCACCGCCATCGGCTCGAAGGCCTTGGCCAGGGCCTCGGCCGTGTTTTCGAAGTCCTGCACCCAGCGCGGCTCGTGCGGCACCAGCACCACGCTGACGCCCGGCACGGCGCCACCACCCATGGGGCGCGGTGTCACCAGCTCTCCAGCGCGATGGCGCGCACCGGTTCGCCCACGGCGATGGCGCCCAGGGCGGTGGCGCGGCCGGTCTTCACGTCCAGTTCGACCCAGGTGCTGGTGGCGCTGCCGCGCAAGGTGATGGCCGCGAAGGCGGTGTTGGCCAGGGTGTGGATGTCGAAGGCCGCGCGGTCGAAGGTGCCCAGGCCCAGTTCGCCCACCGTGAACAGCCGCCCGGTGTTGGGCGAGATGACCGGCGTGGCGCCTTCCAGGCTGCCTTGGATGACCAGGCAGCCCGTGGCCGCGTCCAGCGCGTAGTTGGTGGTGACTTTGGGGTTGGCCGGGTCGTAGCTGTAGGCCGCGGCCACCAGGCGCGGGGCGCGCCCGGCGTGGCGGTCGCTGGCGTCGTAGGCCAGCGGGGTGTCGGGCTGGCCGCCCACCAGGCTGCCGGTGTCCGGGTGCACGCGCAGGTTCAGCCGCGTGTTGCTGACCACGCGGATGCGGTCCACCGTGGGGTTGAAGTCCATGCCGAACTCCGTGCCGTCCAGCGGAATGGCCGCCGGCCCGCCCACAGGGGTGAGTTGGCCGTTGTCGGTGTCCACGGTGTACAGCTGGCCGCTGCTGCCCAGGGCGTACAAGGTGTCGTTCTTCGCGCGGTAGTCCAGGCCCAGCAGCTGTTCGCCGATCTGCAGCCCTTTCACCGGCTTGCTGCTGCGGATGCGGCCGGGTTGCGCGGCGTTGAAGCTGACCAGCTTCTGCGACTGCGTCAGCGCCACCACGTTTTCCCGCCGCTCCGGCGCTGCCAGGGCTCCACCCAGGGGCCAGCGCGGCAGGCTGCAGCCCGCCAGGCCCAGCCCCGCCAGGGCGGCGACCCCCATCGGCAAAGCCGTGCGCAAGGCCAGGCGGCGCTGGGGGTCGAAACGGGGGGGCTGTGGCATGGCGGGGCTCCGACGGCGGGTTCTGGGCGGGCGCGGCGCTGGGCCCGGGTAGGACGGCGCAACCGCGAAATCTACAGCGCCTTGCTGGCCAGCCTGAAGTCGGGGTCTTCGGGGAAGGGCGCCAGCGTGAAGCCCAGGCTGCCCATCAGGCGCAGCATGTTGCTGTTGTTGGCCAGGATCAGGCCCACGATCTCGGCCAGTCCGCGGCTGCGCGCCACGTCGATGATGCTCAGCATCAGCCGCGAGCCCAGGCCCTGGCCTTTGTAGTCGTCGGCCACGGCCAGGCTGAACTCGCAGCTGGTCTGGTCGGGGTTGGTGATGTAGCGGCTGACGCCGATGAGTTCCTCGTGCTCCTGCACGCTGCCGTCGGGCTGCACCGCGCGTTGCTTGACCACGGCCACCAGGGCCATCTCGCGGTCGTAGTCGATCAGCGTGTAACGCGCCAGCATGCGCGCCGGCAGCTCGGGCATGGTGCTGGCGAAGCGGAAGTAGCGGCTTTCTTCGCTCATACCGCGCACAAAGGCCTGCAGCATCTCGGCGTCGTCGGGGTGGATGGGGCGGATGGTGTACAGCCCGCCGCCTTTCATGGGCCACTCGCGTTCCTGGCTGCTGGGGTAGGGCAGGATGGCCAGGTGCTGGTAGCTGCCCGCCGTGCCCGTGCCCATCACGCTGTTCGGGGCGTGGTCCACCACGATGCGCGCGTCCACGGCCACGGCGCCGGCTTCGTCCACCAAGATGGGGTTGATGTCCATTTCGCGCAGCTGCGGCAGCGCGCACACCATCTCACTCACGCGCAGCAGCACCTGCTCCAGCGCCTCGGTGTTCGCCGCGGGCGCGCCACGCCACTCGCCCAGCGCGTCGGCCACGCGCGAGCGTTCGATCAAGCGCCGCGCCAGGAACTGGTTCAGCGGTGGCAGTTCGATGGCGCGGTCGTTGATCAGCTCCACCATGGTGCCGCCGGCGCCGAAGGTGATGACGGGGCCGAAGGGGTCGTCGGTGCTCAGGCCCACGTAGACCTCGCGGACCATGCCCCGGTTCTGCGCCCCGGCCCCCGCACGGGCCATGGGCTGCACGGTGATGCCGTTGATGCGCGCGTTCGGCGCGTTGCGCTGCACGGCGGCCATCACCTCGGCGTAGCGGTCGCGCACCTGGGCGGCGGTGTGCACGTCCAGCACCACGCCTTGCACATCGCTCTTGTGGCTGATGTCGGGCGAGTCGATCTTCAGCGCCACCGGGTAGCCCAGCTGGCTGGCGATCAGCATGGCTTCGTTGGCGCTGCGGGCCAGCATGGTGCGTGTCACCGGGATGTGGAAGGCCGCCAGCAGGGCCTTGCTTTCCATCTCGGTCAGCACCTTGCGGCGTTCGGCCAGCACGCCTTCGATCAGCAAACGCGCGCCCTCGGTGTCGGGCACGGCACCGTCGCCCAGCGGCGGCGGGGTCTGCTGCAGCAGCTGCTGGTTGCGGTAGAAGCTGGCGATGCTGTTGAAGCTGTCCACCGCGGCTTCCGGCGTGCGGAAGCTGGGGATCTGCACCGCGTTCAGCGCCTCGCGCGCGGCGCGCACCGTGCTGTCTCCCATCCAGCAGGCCAGCACCGGTTTGCCAGCCGGGGAGAAGGTCTCGCCCACGGCGCGCGCGATGGCCTCGGGGCTGTCTTCACTGGCCGAACCGGCCTTGGGCGAGTGGATCATCAGCACACCGTCGGCACCGCGGTCGGCCAGCGCGGCTTCCAGCGCACTGCGGTAGGCGGCCGCGCCCGCGTCCTCGCCCAGGTCGTGCACGCCGCTGACGGCCAGGCCGATCTGCTCGGCCCAGTCGGCCGCCAGCACGCCCGGCCCGCCGCCGTTGGTCACGATGGCCAGCCGCCGCCCCACGGGCCTGAAGCGCGAGGCCAGGCACTTGGCGGCAGAGAACAACTGCGTGAACACGCGCACCCGCACCACGCCGGCGCGGCGCAGCGCGGCGTCGAACACGTCGTCGCTGCCCACGATGCTGGCCGAATGCGTCAGCGCGGCCGTGCTGCCCGCGGGTTTGCGGCCGGCCTTCATCACCACCACCGGTTTGGCGTAGGCCGCGGCGCGCAGCGCGCTCATGAAACGCCGTGCGCTGCGGATGCCTTCCATGTAGACCAGGATGCTCTGCGTCTGCCCGTCGTTGGCCAGGTAGTCCAGCGCCTGCGGCAGGTCCACCGCGGTGTTGGCGCCCAGCGAGATGACGTTGGAAAAGCCCACACCGTTGGCCTGCGCCCAGTCCAGGATGCTGGCCGTCAGCGCGCCCGACTGCGACACCAGGCCCAGCGGCCCCGGCCGCGCCAGCGGGCCCAGGGTGCTGGCGTTCAGCTTCAGCCGCGGGTTCTGGAAGCCCAGGCTGTTGGGCCCCAGCAGGTGCACGCCGTAGCGGCGCGCGATCTGGTGCAGGTCGTTGCACTGCGCCGCCGGCAGGCCGTTGTTGAGGATGAGCGCGGCGCGGCAGCGGATGCGGCCCACGATCTCCAGCGCCGGGGCCAGTTCGCCCGGCGCCAGCGCAATCAGCGCCAGGTCGGCCCGCGAGGCCGCCAGGTCGCCCAGCGTGCCGGTCATGGCGATGTCCAGCCACGTCACCTCACCGGCGAAGCTGCCGGCTTCACCGGCGCCGGTTTTCAGCGCCTGGCGCAGCGTGGCGGCTTGCGGGGTGGGGGCGTCTGCCGCGTCGGGGTCGCCGGCGAAGACGACGATGGAGCGGGGGGCGAACAGCGAGGCGAGGATGTGTCGGTCCATGGGGGTGGAGCATAGGCCGAGGGCGGCGGTTGTGGGCCGTCGAGAACGCGGTCTTGTGCAGCCCTTGATGCGCCGCAATGCCCGGAAGGGCGGGGTGGCGACAGGGCCAGGCGTGCGGGTCGACGGCCACGCGCCGACCCGCTGGCGGCGCGCCGTCCTTCGTTGCATTTGGTGAGGGACGGTGCGCGGATCCCCGCGGAGAATGCTTTCTGCCTGCACGATGTTGCCGCCCAGGCTTGGTCACACCAGCTTCTTCTGTTCCTCGCACCCCATGCCGTCTCCGTCCACCCGCACGATCCCCGCCGCCTTGGCCAACCTGGCCGTCGAACCGTTGCCGCCCTGTGCGACGCTCGCGCAGGCACCTCTGAGCCGCCGCCGCGTGCTGGCGCTGGGCACTTCGCTGGGTCTGGGGTTGGTGGGCTGTGGTGGGGGTGGTGACAACGCCGACGATGGCCCGGCCGGGAACCGTGGCATCGTCACCACGTTGGCCGGAACCGCGAACCGCAGCGGCAGCGCCGATGGCGTCGGCGGCGCGGCCTCGTTCAACTTTCCCAAGGGCCTGGCCATCGACCGCAGCGGGGTCTTGTATGTCGGCGACACCCTGAACCAATTGATCCGCAAAGTCACACCGTCTGGTGTGGTCACCACCTTGGCCGGTTCGGTCGGGGTCTCGGGGCGCAGCGATGGGCAGGGGGCGGCAGCCTCGTTCAAATCGCCCGAGGGCCTCGCCGTGGATGCCAATGGCACGCTGTACGTTGCGGACAGAGCCAACCATTTGATCCGCAAGGTCACCGCGGACGGCATGGTCAGCACTTTTGTGGGTTCAGGTGCGGAGGGCCGCAGCAACGGCACGGGGACCGCTGCCTCGTTCCGTTTTCCGTCCAGTGTGGCCTTGGACACCAGCGGCAACCTCTACGTCGCGGACTCTGGCAACGAACTCATCCGCAAAGTCACCCCCGCCGGCGTCGTCACCACCCTGGCGGGTTCGGGCAGCACGGGCCGTGCCGATGGCCCTGCTGAAGCGGCCTCGTTCAACGGCGTCTACGGCCTCGCGCTGGACGCCTCTGGCCATGTTTATGTGGCGGACTTCTGGAACAACCTCATCCGCAAGGTCACCCCCACCGGGGCGGTCAGCACCCTGGCGGGCTCTGGCGCCGCGGGCAGCGCCGACGGCACCGGCGCCAACGCGTCGTTCAGTGGACCCTATGCCTTGGCCTTGGAGGCCAGCGGACAACTCACCGTCTCCGACAAGTACAACCGCCGTGTCCGCCAGATTTCACCGGCTGGCGTGGTCACCACCCTGGCCGGCTCGGGCACGAAAGGCAGCATCGATGGCACGGGCGCCAACGCGTCCTTCGACAACCTGTCCGGCATCGTCGTCGATGGCCAAGGCGCCATCTACGTCATCGACGGCACCGCACACGTCCTCCGCAAGATCGTCTGAGTTGCGCCGGGCGCTGCCGACTTGCCGCGACCGCACCGTGGAATTGCAGTGTCCGCGCGCGGTTGAAGGGGGCGCGTCCCGCACACAATGTGCGCCATGCACTTCACCGACTGGAACAACCCCTACCGCACCGTCCGCAGCCCGCTGATGGCCCGCAACGTGGTCGCCACCTCGCAGCCTCTGGGTGCGATGGCCGGCCTGCGCATGCTGCTGCAAGGCGGCAACGCGGTGGACGCCGCGGTGGCGGCGGCGGCCGCGATGGCCATCGTCGAGCCCTGCAGCAACGGCCTGGGCAGCGACAACTTCGCCATCCTCTGGGACGGCCAGCAGTTGCACGGGCTGAACAGCTCTGGCGTCGCGCCCGCGGCCTGGACGCCCGAGTACTTCCGCCGCAAACACGGCGACGTGTTCCCCATGCGCGGCTGGGACTCGGTCACCGTGCCCGGCGCGGTGGCCGGCTGGGCTGCGCTGAGCGAACGTTTCGGCAAGCTGCCATTTGCCGACCTGATGCAGCCGGCCATCGAACTGGCCGAGGCTGGTTACGGCGTGGGCGTCATCACCGCCGACAAATGGGCCAAGGCCGTGCCGGCGCTGCAGGGTTTTGAGGGCTGGGCGCAGACCTTCATGCCACGCGGCCGTGCGCCGCTGCCCGGTGAACGTTTCGCCATGCCCGAAGCGGCCGACACGCTGCGCAAGATCGCCGCCACCAAAGGCCAGGCCCTTTACCAGGGTGAGATTGCCGAGAAGATCGCCGCCCATGCCGCGGCCAACGGCGGCAGCATGACGGTGGCCGACCTGGCCGCTTACCGCCCGGAATGGGTGGGCACGGTCAGCCAGGAATTCGCGGGCCACACGGTGCACGAGATCCCGCCCAATGGCCAGGGCATTGCCGCACTGATGGCGCTGGGCATGCTGCAGCACCACGACCTGGCCAGCCTGGAAGCCGACAGCCTGCGCAGCCAGCACCTGCAGATCGAGGCCATGAAACTGGCCTTCGCCGACACCTACCGCTGGGTGGCCGACGCGCGTTACATGACGCAGGTGAAAGCCGCCGACCTGCTGAACCCCAGCTACCTGGCCGAACGCGCCAAGCTGATCAACCCCGACCGCGCCACGCTGTTCAACCACGGCACGCCCCCGGCCGGCGGCACCATCTACCTGACGGCGGCCGACGCCAACGGCATGATGGTCAGCCTGATTCAAAGCAACTACATGGGCTTTGGCAGCGGCATCGTGGTGCCGGGCACCGGCGTCAGCCTGCAAAACCGCGGCCACGGCTTCACGCTGGAAGCCGGCCACCCCAACCAGGTGGCGCCGGGCAAGCGGCCCTTCCACACCATCATCCCGGCCTTCCTGACCAAGGACGGCCAGCCGGTGATGAGCTTTGGCGTCATGGGCGGCAACATGCAGCCGCAAGGCCATTTGCAGACGCTGGTGCGCATGCTGGTGAACGGCCAGCAGCCGCAGGCCGCCTGCGACGCACCGCGCTGGAAGGTCAGCACCGGCCTGGACATGGACGTGGAACACACCATGGACCCGGCCCTGGCCGAAGGCCTGCGCGGCCTGGGCCACCAGATGGTGCCCGTGCCCGACGCCTACATGGACTTCGGCAGTGGCCAGTTCATCGCCCGCCTGGGCGCGCTGGAAGACGGCTACGTCGCCGCCAGCGACAGCCGCCGCGACGGCCAGGCGGTGGGCTACTGAAGCCCTGCGGTCCAGGCCGCACGCTGCCTTGACCGCGCGGGCCTGACCCGGGCCAATGCTTGGCCAGGGCCCGGCCAGCGCCGTGGCGCGTCCGATTCGGCTGCCTTGGGGATGTGGCCACGGGGGTCGGCCGCCTAGCATGGGGGCATGCGGCCTGCCTTCATCGAAATCCGCCTTCGCCCCGGCTGGCGCCTGGGTGAAGACCGCCACAGCGTGCGCCGCGACTCCCCGGCGCTGCGGGTGCCGCTGGCCCTGTTGCCGGGCTCGGTGCTGCAACCCGCGCTGAGCCTGCCCCCGCCGCCCGAAGGCCAGCGGGTGTTGCCGGTCGAGGCCGAACTGGCGCGTTTTGTGCACCTGCGCCTGCCCATGGGCGAGGCGCTGGACGACGCGCTCACGCTCGCCCGGCTGTGGCCCTTCGTGGAACGCGCAGAAACCCGCTGCGACGACGACGGCCTGAGCACCCCCCGCCGCGGCTGAACTGAACCGCCCGCTGGGCTATCAGGGCGCGCTGGGCCCGTCTGCCATCAACCGGCGCCAGCCTTCGGCGCCCAGCCGCTGCAGCGTGTCGATGTTGCGTTCGTAGATGGCCTCGGCTTCGGGGAAAGCGGCCACGGCGCGGTCAATGCTGTCTTCGCGCAGCAGGTGCAGCGTGGGAAACGGTGCGCGGTTGCTGAAGTTGGCCACGTCGTCTTCCGCCGTGCCTTCGAACTGGTACTGCGGGTGGAAGCTGGCGATCTGCAGCACCCCTTCCAGGCCCAGCTCTTCGATGGCCGCGTCGGCCACGTCCAGGAAGTCGTTGTAGTCCAGGAAGTCTTGCAGCACCTGCGGGTGCACCAGCAGCGTGGTGTCCAGCAACTCGGGGTCGGCCGCGGCCAGGCGTTGCAGTTCGTGCACCAGGTCTTGCAGCAGGGCCTTGGGCTCGGTGGCGGTGCTTTCTACCCAGCGGATCTGCTGCTTCAGGTGCACCGCCTTGGCGAAGGGGCACAGGTTCAGGCCGATGACGGCGCGTTCCAGCCACTGGCGTGTGGCGGCCAGGGCGGGGGTGTCGGTGGCGGCGGTGGGGTCGGGCTTGGTCATGGTCGGCGGTACCGGCCAGAAAGGGCCGGTGGCCGCCGATGATAGGCAGCCGCGCGGGGGGGGCCGGGCCGCTGCGCGGCCGGTGCTGCGCGGGCCTGCCGGGCGCCGCGGCGCTTCAGTACAAGGGCCGGGGCGCCTTGGCGGCCGTGGGCGTCAGAGGCGGCGTCACAGGGGGCAGGCTGTGCGGCGCCGTCGCCAGGCTGGCACCGCTGCCGCCGGGCGGGGCCCAGGCCGTGGCCTGGCCCGTGGGGTGCACCGCGGCGGTGGCCGGGGGTGCCCCGCCCGTGGCGGCGGCCCCACCAGGGCTGGGCCGGCTTGGGGGCGTGGCCGTGGCCAGGTGCGTGGCGGGCGTTGCCACGGTGGGCGGCACCAGGGCCGGCCCGCGCGGTGCTGGGGTGGGCGCTGCGGCGGGCGCCAGCGCCGGCGCCGCCGCCGTGGGCTTGGGCGCTGGGGCAGCGGGCGTGGCGGGGCTAGGAGCCGCGGCTGGGGGCGCCGCAGGCCGTGCCGCGGGTGCCGGGTTCAAGGCGGCCGCGGGCTGTTGTTCGGTCCACTCCAGCAGGCGGTTCAGCGGGTCGCGGCGGGGGTCGTCTTCGCGGCTGGGGTCGATGACCGTGGGCTTGAGCAAGATGACCAGCTCGCGTTTTTCCGTCAGCTTGGTGGCCTGGCCGCCCAGGGCCTTGCGCCAGGGCTGGCCCTCGGCACCCGGCAGGCCGCTGTCGGTGAAGGTGCTGGCCTGGCGCATCAGGCCGCCGATGGCGATGATCTGCCCGTCGCGGGCGCGCACCACGGCGTCGGTTTCGTTGATGTCGCTGCTGGCCAGCGGCAGCGAGTAGGTGCCTTGTGTGCCCAGGTTCAGCACCTTGGCGCGTTCGGTCACGTTGCTCACCGCGGGGTGGATGTGCAGCGTGATGAAGCCTTCGGCGTTCACATTGGGCGTCACGTCCAGCGAGATGCCCGAGAAAAACGGCATCACGCTGATGTTGGGCGTGGTGGCCGTGCTGTTGCCCACGGCCGTGGTGGTGGTGCTGATGTTGGTGACGAAGAAGTCGTCGGTGCCCACCTTCAGCACCGCCTTCTGGTTGTTCATGGTGGCGATGCGCGGGCTGCTCAACACCTGGGTGTTGCCTTGCGTGGCCAGGAACTCCAGCACCGAGGCGAAGTTGCTGGTCTGGAAGGCCAGGCCCAGGATGCTGCTGGCGTTGCTGGCCGCGGCCACCACGGCTGCGCCAGGGGTGATGTTGACCAGGCTGCTGTTGATGGCGCCGGCGGTCGCCAAGCCGCTGCCCGGGTTCAACATGCCCACCGTGGCGCGGGCACTCAGGCCGTTCTTGAAGGCCGCCCAGTTGATGCCGCTGCGTTCGCTGTCGCGCAGCTGCACCTCCACCACCTTGGCTTCCAGCATCACCTGGCGCTGGGTGTTGATGCGCACGGCGTCCAGGTAGTCCTGCACGGCGCGGATTTCCTTGGGCAGGGCGCGCACCAGGATGTTGCCGGTCTGCGGGCTGACGATGACCTGGCGGCCTTCTTTGTCGCCCACCATCAGCTTGATGCTGGCCTCCACCTCGGCCCACAGGTCGTTGCGCACGGCGGTGCTGACGTGGCTGCTTTCGCTGCTGGTCACGGTGCCGCTGCTGCCGTTGCCGCTGCTGGCCTGCGCGCTGCTGGAGGCCAAGGCACCGCTGTTGCCGTTGCCCGAGCCGCTGGTGCCGGTGATGCTGCCGCTGACCACACGCAGGTCGCTGCGGCCGCTGCGGCTGAAGCTGGGGTAGTCCACCGAGAACAGCCGCGTCTGCATGGCCGCCGGCAGCACCACGATGTGGCGACCGATGACCTTGTATTCCAACTGGTGCAGCTCGCGCAGCAGGTCCAGCGCCTCGCGCAGCGTCACGTCCTTCAGCGTCACGCTCATCGGGCCCTTCACGGCCGGGTCCACGGCCACCGACAAGGGCGTGTCGTTCAGCAGCGCCATGAACAGCAGTTCGGGGGTGGCCCCGGCCAGGGTCAAGGAAAACCGGCGTTCTGCGCGCGCGGCGGGCAGGCTGGTGGCCAGCGGGTCGGGTGCGGCCGCGGGCAGTGCGGCGGCTTGGTTGGGGCCCGCGGGGCTGGCCTGTGCCGCTGTGGGCGCAGCGCCGTTGGGCGTTTCCAACGCCTGGCGCAACGCCGGCATCAGCGGCTGTTCCAGCGGCATCGGCGGTGCAACGGCGCAACCGGCGGTGGCCAGGGCCCAGGCCACGGCCGACGGGGTGGCCAGGTGGGCCCGCAGGCTGCGGGGCAGGCGTGTGGACGTGGAGGTCATGGCGGTCAACGCCCGGGGGCGCTCGGGGAAACGGAAACCGGGGCAGGCGCAGGCGGGCCCGCCCGCGGCGCGGTGCGGGCCGCGGTGGTGCGGGGGCTGGCTGCGGGCGACGAGGCGGCCACCACGCTGTAGCGCAGCGGTGGCAGCAGGTGCAACGTGTGGCGTTGGCGGCCCTGGCGCAACTGCACGCTGTGGCCGTCGATGGCGGTGACGACGGTGGCCGCTTCACCGCCGGTGGCCACGCCCACGGCGGGGCTGTCCAGGCGGTCGCCCACGGCCAGCCAGCGGTCACCGAACAGCGCCTGGTGGCGGCCGTCGCTGTCTTGCCGCAGCGCCAGCAAGGCCGGCCAGGCGGTGGCCGGGTGGGCACGGGCTTGGGCAGGCGCCGCCGCGGTGGCCGCGGGCGCAGACGGTGCCGGCGGTGGCAGCAGGGGCCGCATGGGGTCGGCCCAGGCCGGGGCCAGCAGACCCAGCATCAGCGCGGCCAGCAGCGCCACCACGGCGGTGGCCACGGTGAGTGCGGCGGTGCTGGGCGCTTGCAGCAGCGGTTTCATGCCGGGGCCCCCCAACGCGGTGCCGTGCTCAGCACATGGGCTTGCAAGGTCAGTTCGATGGCCGGCCAGCGGCTGGCGTCCAGCTGCAGCTGCGTCCAGTGCAGGCCTTGGGCGTGTTGTTCAAACTGTTTGAGCAGCGTGTGCAGCTCGGCGTAGCTGCCGCTCACTTTCAGCGTCACGGGCAGGCGGTACAGACGGGGCAGGCCACCGGCGGTGGGGCTGGCCGCCACGGGCTCCGCTGGGCCGGTGGTGGCGGGCTGCACATCGGCGGTGGCGCCCAGGTCCAGGGCCAGCAGTTGCAGGCTGCCCACGGTGGCGGTCAGCGCGCGCAGGGTGTCGGGCAGGGCGGCGGCGTCGCCGAGCTGTTGGCGCAGCTGGGTCGCGCGGGCCTGCGCGGCCTGCAGGCGTTGGCGCAGTTCGGTTTCTTGCTGGCGCTGGCGGGCGGCGGCCTGGCGGCCGCTGGGGTCGGCGTTCAGCTGGTCTTGCAAGCTGGCCAGCTGGGCCCGCTGCTGGCGCAGGCGGTGTTCCAGCGGGGCGGTCAACAGGGCGTCGCCCAGCGCCAGCACCGCGGCCAGGCCCCCGCCCACGACCAGGAGCTTTTCGCGCAGCGGGCGGGGCCGCCACCAGGTGTTCAGGCCTTGCAGGTTCATGCCGGTCTGGCCGCGGCGGCCGGGGAAAGGGGGGTGGGCGTGGCTTTGGGCGGCGGGGCGCTGGCGGCGCTGCCAGGCCGGGCGGCCCGCAGTTCAAAGCGCAGCGCGCCCGCGGGCGCCGGGGTGCCGGGTGGGGCCGGGGTGGCAGCGCCACCGGTGGTGGCGGTGTCTTGCCGCACTTCGATGCTGCGCGCCGCCCACTGCGCCACCTGGTCTTGCCGGCTCCAGGCCTGCACGAACTGGTTGATGGCCTGCGTGTTGGCGGCCTGGCCTTGCACGCGGGCACTGCCGGCGGGTTCCACCTCCACGGCGCGCAGGCTCAGGCCCGGGGCGGACAGCGCGTCCAGCCGGTCCAGCCACTGCGCCGGGCTCAAGGTGTGCGGGCCGGCCGGCGGCTGCACGGCCGCCAGCGCAGCCTCCAAACCCTGCACTTGCCGTTGCAGGTCGGCCAACAGGGCCGGGTTCACCGGGGCTTGGGCCTGCTGCAGGCGCAACTGGGCTTGCAGTTGCGTGGTGGCTTGTTGGACGCCCTCGGATTGCCGTTGCAGGTGGTGGGCGTACAGGCCCAGCCCGGCGAAGGCCAGCACCCCGGCGGTGGCCGCGGCCCAGGCCGTGGGGTCGCGCCTGGGCAGCAGGCGTTCCTGGTCGAACAGCTCGATCACCGCCGGGCCTCCTGTGCGGCCGCCTGGCCCGGCGCGCGGGCGCGTGGTGTGGCCCGGTCGACGGGCATCTCCAGCGCAGGCAAGTCGGGCTGGCGGTCGTCGCCTGTCACGGCCGGCGCGGTGGTGTGCGGGCCCAGGCGGTGGTCGCCGTCTGGCGTGTGCGCTGCATGGGGGCTCTGCAGGTGCCCCAGGTCGAACAAGCGCGCGGCGGCCGCGGCGGCCAGGGCGGTCAGGGTGTTGTCGCTTTCGCAGCGGTCCAGCGTGCTGGTGCCCAGCTCGAACACCTCGGGCAACGCGAACAGGCGGGCTTCCAGCGGCAGCGCCTGGCGCACCGACTGCCGCGCCGCCGGTGGCAGCGCCGGCATCGCCGCCAGCACCTGGCGCACGGCCAGGCGGGTGGCCTGGCGTTCGAACTGGTCGGTGGTGCGCTGGATGTGCAGGGCCAGGTGGTCTTCGAAGTCGGCTTCGTCGCGCGGCGCACGGCGCGGCAGGGCCAGGGTGCGCAGCGCGCAGAACGCACCGCGCCACACCAGGCCTATGCCCAGCGTGTGGCCCAGAAAGGCCAGCACCACCTGGCTGTCTTCAGCGGCCAAGGCTTCGGAGGGCGCGGGGTTGGCGTGGGCCTGCAGCAGCGCCATGCCGCGCAAGGCGCTGTCCACCACGTCGATGTGGCGCACGGTGATGCCCGCGGCCTGCAAGGTGGCCAGTTGCTGCTGCACCAGGGGCAGGTGGGCGCCCACGGCCAGCACCTGCGGGCGTTGGTTGTCGTTGATGGCGGGCAGGGTCTGGCCGGTGGCCAACAAGGCCTCGGGCTCGGCTTCCATGGCTTCGGCCAAGGGCCAGCGCAGGGCCAGGCGCAGCTCGGCCTCGGGCACCTCGGGGCGGTCCACGGTCAGCAGGTGGCGCTGCTCGGTGGGCAGCACCAGCAGCGGCAGGCTGTGTTTGAACCAACCGTCTTCGCGCCAGCGGCGCAGCAGGGGCGGCGGGCCTTCGGCGGCGGTGCGCAGCAGCGGTTTGCCGGTGGCGCTGGGGGCTTCCACCCGCACCAGGGTGCAGCGTTCGCCCAGCATCACGGCGGTCACGGCCCGCGGGTGGCCGCCGGCGCTTTGGGCCCAGCCCGCCAGGCGCTGCCACCAAGCGCGCGGCGCCGCAGGGGCGCGGCCAGCGGCAGGGCGGGAAGTGGGCACGCCAGGTGCACCGGGACGGGCGGTGAGCATGCGGCGATGATGGCCAGCGCGGCCCGGCTGCGGTCGCTGGAAATGAGGCCGCTTGGCGGTGCAGATCGGCCGGCCGCAGCCGCTGCCGCCGCGCGTTACCAGGTCTCGCGCCGCAGCACGGTGTCGCGTTGCGCCGCGCCCCAGGTGGCCAGCGCGGCCGGGCCTTGGCCGGTGTCGCCACCGGTCAGGTGCGGCAGGCCCAACGGCACCACCGTCTGCGGGTTGCCCACCCCGACACAGGCTTGGCCGGTGGCGGCCTGGCCGGCCCGGCGCAGTTGCAGGCGGCCGGTGCGGCCACCAGGGCTGGCCGGCAGGGCCAGCCAGGCCCGGCCGCCGCGGGTGGTCACCGTGCTGGCCAGCGGTGCGGCGCACACGCCCGCGGTGCTGAACACGCCGCTGGGCTGGGCCACGCCCAGGTTGCCGGGGGCGATGCTCACGCAGCCGCGGTCTTCGGTCATGGTGACCCAGCCGTCGGCGGTGTAGCGCTGCAGCTGCACCAGGGCGCGCACGCCGCGGCGCGCGTCGCCGTGGCTGCTGGACAGGCTCAGGCGGCCTTGGTGGAAAGCACCCCCTTGGTCGAAGCCCAGGCCCACCTGGCTCAGGCTGGCCGCGGTGCTGGCGGGGTTGCCGGCCACGGCGGCTTCGCTGGCGTCGGCCACGGCCAAGGTCCAGGTGAAGCTGGGGTTCAGGCTGGCCTGCAAGGCACCGCTGGCCAAGGCCAGCAGGAAGCGGTCGGTGGCGTTGGCCTGCAGCCGCACCTGGCCGTTGCCCAGGTCGGTCAGCGCCACGGCGCCGAAGCTGCTGGCCAGGGTGGTGGTGCCGGCGTTGGCCACGGCCAGGGTGGGCGTGGCGCCGGTGCCCGCGTCCAGCTTCATCAGCGCCCCGGTCCAGCCGGTGGTGGTGGCGCCCTGGGCGTTCTGCGCGGTCAGCGTGGCCTGGGGCGGTGTGGCCCAGCCGAAGCCCTGGTCGAAGAAGGTGGCGGCGCTGCCGCTGGCCAGGCAGCTGGCGTTGCCCGTGGCCAGCACGCCCGGGGTGCTGAGCGCCAGGCTGAAGCGGTCGGGCACAAAGCGGCCCACGGCCGTGGCGGCCGACACCACGGTGCGCGCGGCCAGCGGTGTGTCGGCGGCGTCTACCGCGCCAAAGCCGGCGTCGGTGGCCTGCAGTTGCACGGCGCCCACCTCGCTGTAGGCGTAGGCGGCGCTGGCCACACCGGCGCTGGCGGCGGCCAGGCTGCCGGTCAGCGTGCCGGCGGTGCAGCCGCTGGGCAGCAGGCAGGCGGTGGTGGCCACGCTGGGTGTGCCGTCGTAGTTGGCCATCAGCGTGCCACCACTGGCCAGGGCACGCACGGCCAGCGTGAAGGGCTGGCCGGCACGGTGCACCACGCCGCCGTTCACGCTGGTGTTGCCCAGGGTGCGGGCGGTGCCGGCGGTGGCGGCGTCCTGGTCGGTGGCCAGCAGCACCAGGCTGGCGGGCAGGGCCGCGAAGTTGTCGCCGCTGCAGGCCGTCACGGTGCCGGCCGGGCCGGCGTAGACCATCTGCAGCCGCATGTCCCGCGTGCCGGTGCTGGGCACGGTGAGCGCCACGTTCACACGCGCGCTGCTGCTGAAGCTGGCCGTGCCGGCGCTGCCCAGGTTCACCCAGCTGCTGCGGCAACTGCCGGTGGCCGTGCCGCTGTTGTTGCGCGCGTCCAGCCAGAACAGCTGCACGTTGCCGCTGAAGCTGGGGTGCAGGCCGCTGCCGCTGCTGTCCAGCGCCACCACGGCCAGCGTGGTGGCCGCGCCGGCGGTCTGGCTGACGATGGGGCCGCTGACGGCGCCGGCGGCGGTGCCGGGGTCGAAGGCATTGAAGCCTGCCGGGGCCAGGGCTTCCACCGTGGTGGTGGTCCAGTTGGGGCCGAACTCGCTGGTGTCGCCGGCGGGGGCGGTGGCCGTGGCGGTGACGCGGTCACCCACCGCCAGGGTGCCGGCGGTGAAGGCCAGTGTGCCGCTGAAGCGGCCGCTGGCATCGGCCGTCAGCGCGCCCAGGTAGACCTGGCCTTCGCCGTAGCCGCTGGGGTCCGCCGCGGCGCGGAAGACCTCCACACGTGCGCCGGCGAACACGGCCTGGCCGCTGCCGGTGCCGATGAAGCCGTAGACCGTGAGCGCGCTGCCGTTGCTGTTCACCCCCGCCCCGGTGATGACCGGGTGGTCCATGCCCTGGTTGGCCACGCCGCTGCCGACACTGCCGTTGTTGGCCAGCACCTGGTTGGTGCTCTGCAGGCGGATGCCCAGGTTGCCGTTGTCGAACATGCGGTTGCCTTGAATGGCCACCCGCCGTGCGCTGGTGCTGCCGAAGCCCACCCCGGCGCCGGTGTTGTACGCCAGGGTGTTGCCCTGGCCGGCGGTGGTGCCGCCCAGCGCCAGGTCGCTGGCCGTGCCCACCACGCCGATGCCGCTGCCACCGTTGGTCTGCAAGTGGCCGTTGCCGCGCGCCGTGCTGCCGTCGCGGGCCGTGCCGATGAGGTTGCCGTGCGCCGTGCTGCCGTCGCTGCCGGTGTCGAAGCGCAGGCCGCTGCGGCCGTTGTGGCTGAGCACGTTGCCCTCGCCGGCTGCGGCCCCACCGATGCGCTGGTTGGCCGCGCTCACGTAGACGCCGTCCTGCGTGTTGCCGGCGGCGGTGCTGCCATCGGGCAGCAGGCCCGCGGTGTTGCCCAGCACGGTGTGGCCAGCGCCCAGCAGGGCCAGGCCGGACAGGCTGTTGCCCGAGAACACATTGCGTTCGGTCACGCCGGTGCCGCCCACCAGGCTGCTGCTGCCGGTGAGGTGCAGGCCATGCCCACCGTTGCCCGCCGCGGCCGTGCCGGCGGCGTTCACGCCGAACCAGTTGCCGGCCACCGTGTGGCCGCTGCCGCCCAGGCTCACCCCGTGGCTGCCCCAACGGTTGACCACCAAGCCGCGCAGCGTGAAGCCGCTGGTGTTGACCACCAGGCCGATGGTGTTGGCCGGCGCGGTGGCGCCGTTCAGCTCCACCAGGGGCTGGCCGGTGCTGCCCGACCAACCCGGCTGGCTGCTGCCATCGATGGCCAGCGCGCGCGCCACCGTGGGCAGGGCTGTGCTGGGCGCGATGCTGCAGGCCGCCTGGCCGGCGGCGCTGCAGCCGGGCAGGTCGAAGGCCACGGTAGGCGTCTGCGGCAGGCTGGTCCAGGCGTTCAGTTCCTGCAGGGCGGCGCGCAGCGTGCACACACCGCCCGCGGTGTTGCACAGGCCGTCGCCGGGGTTGCTGTCGGCGGCATCGGTGGTGCTGTTGACCACCAGGTCCACCTGCAGCTGGTTGAACTGCGGGCCGAACTCCGAGGTGTCGCCGCTGGGGCTGGTGGCCGTGCCGCTGAGGCCAGCGCCGATGGCCAGGCCGCTGACCGGCATGGTGAAGCTGCCGCTGAAGTTGCCGTTGGCGTCGGCCGTCACCTGGCCCAGGTAGCGCTGGCCTTCGCCTTGGCCACTGGCGTCGCTGTCGTGCACGAACACCTCCACCACGGCACCGGCAAAGGCCGTCTGCCCGGCCGCGCTGCCCACGTGGCCGGCCACCGTCAACAGGCTGCCGCGTGCACGTGCGCTGGTGAACACCGGCTGGTCCATGCCCCGGTTCGGTTGCGTGGACACCAGGGCGCCGTCGTTGGCGCTGACGGCCCGCGTGTTGTAGGGGCTCATCAGGTCGATGCCCAGCAGGCTGTTGCCCCAGATGCGGTTGCCGCTGATGCGCACGCCCTGTGCCGTTTCGCCGGTGTCGGCGTCCACCTCCACGCCGTTGCCGTTGTTGCCGCTGACGGTGTTGGCCTGGCCGCTGTCCGTGCCGCCGATGGTGATGCTGCTGCCGCCGCGCACGCGGATGCCCGCATACTGGTTGGCCACCGCGCTGGTGCCCCCGGCGTCCAGGCCGATGGTGTTGCCCCAGACGCGCACGTCGCCGGAGTAGACGCGCAGGCCGCTGCCCGTGTTGCCCGACAGCAGGTTGCCTTCACCCGCGTTGCTGCCGCCCACCGTGGCGGCGGGGCTGGTGTTGGGGCCGGTGACGGTGTTGATCTGCACACCATCCTCGCCGTTGGGCAAGGCTGCCGTGCCGGCCGCGTTGGTGCCGATGCGGTTGCCCTGCACCACGTTGCCACGCGACGTCAGCCACACCCCGTTCAACGTGTTGCCGCTGACCACGTTGCGCGCGGCCGGCGTGGCACCGCCGACCACATTGCCCGTGCTGCCGTTCAGCAGGTGCACACCCTGGCCCCCGTTGCCCAGCGCGGCCGTGCCTGCGGCGTTCAGGCCGATCAGGTTGCCTTGCAACCGGTGGCCGCCGCTGCCGCCGTCCAGCACCACGCCGCTCTGCGCGTTGCCGCTGACCTGGTTGCCCTCGCCGGCCAGCAGGCCGCCCACCACCGTGCCCGCGCCCACCAGCACCACGCCGTGGCCGTTGTTGGCCAACGCGGCGTCGCCACTGGCGTTGACGCCGATGCGGTTGCCCTGCAGCACGGTGCCGGTGCCGGCGTCGTAGATGCCGGGCCCGGCATTGCCGCTGACCACGTTGCCCGCGGCGGCGCTGCCCAGCAGGTTGCCCACCTGGCCGCTGCACACCACGACGCCCGTCGCGTTGTTGGGCACCGCCGCCGTGCCGGCCAGGTTGGTGCCGATGCGGTTGCCCGTGACGTTGTTGTTCGGGCTGCACAACCACAGGCCGCCCTTGCCGTTGCCGGTCTGCCCGCTGATGGTGTTGCCGGCCCCGGCTGCGCTGCCCCCGATGGTGTAGCCACCGGCGCCATGGGCCTCGATGCCGTAGAAGCCGGTGTTGCCCACCCGCGTGCTGCCGTCGGCCCCCAGGCCCACCAGGTTGCCTTGCAGCACGTGGGCGCTGCCGCCCGAGATCCACACCCCGGCCCCGGCGTTGCCGCTGACCACGTTGCCCTGGGTGGCCGCCGTACCACCCACGGTGGCGGTGCCGCCGGTCAGGTTCAGGCCGTGGCTCTGGTTGCCGGCGGCGGCCAGGCCCGTGGCGTTCACCCCGCTCCAGTTGCCTTGCACAGTGGCGCTGGCCGTCACCTCGATGCCGCTGTAGATGAAGCGGTTGACGATGAAGCCACGCAGCACCGTGCCCGCCGCCGCCAGCGTGAAGCCCGTGGTGTTGCCGGCCGCGGCGCCGTTGATCTCCAGCAGCGGCCGCGTGCCGAAGCCCGGCTGCGTCTGCGCGTCGATCACCATGGCCGTGCTGACGCTGGGCAGCCCTGTGCTCAGCACGATGCTGGCCACGTTGGCGCTGCCGCCGTTGGTGGTGAAGGCGGTGGGCACATGGGCGCGCAGGCCGGCGGCGGCGCTGCCGTTGGGCAGCATGAACACCAGGTGGTCGATGCCGGCGCTGCGCCCGGCCTGCGCCTGGTTGCCGTCGTCGCCCAGCGTGTTGGCGTTGGTGATGGCCTGGCGCAGGCTGCCTTGGCCGCTGTTCTGGGTGTTCACCACGGCGTGGAAGCTGTAGCCGAAGTCCAGGCCCTGCACGTCGGCGCTGCCCAGGTTCACCGTGGCCAGGCTTTGCACGGCCTGGTTGTAGACGTAGCAGTTCTTGCCCGCGTTCGGTGCGGGGTCGCCGAACACGGCGTTGCTGCAGCTGATGCCGCCAGGGGCGCCGCTGGCCGTCACCACACGGTGGCTGAAGCGCGCATCGGCGCCGTAGCGCAGCAACTGGGTGCCGCTGAAGCCGCAGGTGGTGTTCTCGTTGGCGCAAAAGGTCCACAGACCGGCGCCGTTGGCCACGGCCGCGCCGTCGGCCACGGCCGGGTGGAAGCCGCCCACGTGGTCGGTCACGGCCGTGACGGTGCCCGCAGTGGCGTCGGTGCGGAAGGTCAGCACCGCGCGCAGGGCGCTGCTGCTGCCGGTGCGGTTGCTGCGCACCGTGCTGTCCACCACGCGCACGCTGTACACCCCTTCGGCCAGGCCCCGGAAGGCGTAGGCGCCGCCGGTGGCCGTGGTGGTGCTGGCCACCTGCACGCCGCTGGCGTTGTACAGCTCCACCGTGGCGCCCACCGCCCCCGTGCCACCGCTGGCGGCCAGGCTGCGTCCGGCGCCGCCGCCGTAGTGACGGTCTTCGAACACCGTGCCGCTCAGACCCAGGCCCACGCTGACGTTGGGGCCGAACTCGCTGGTGTTGCCGGCGGCGTCGGTGGCCGTGGCCGTCAGCCGGCTGCTGCCGTTGGCCACGCCGGCCACGCCACTGAGCGTGCCGCTGAAGTTGCCGCTGGCGTCGGCCGTCAAGCTGCCCAGCCAGGTGCGGCCCTGGCCGTGCGTTTGGCTGTT
Source organism: Rubrivivax sp. (assembly GCA_046318395.1). Lineage (GTDB taxonomy): Bacteria > Pseudomonadota > Gammaproteobacteria > Burkholderiales > Burkholderiaceae_C > Rubrivivax. Next base: position 33,929 of record JBKCUM010000191.1, on the reverse strand, counting down.
GTCGCTGAGGAAGATTTCCACCACCGCCCCGGCGAAGGTGGCCTGGCCCGCGGCGCTGCCCACGTAGCCCGCCACCACCAGGTTGCCGCTGACCAGGGCCGCGCTGGTGAACACCGGGTGGTCCATGCCGAGGTTGGGCTGGTTGTTGTTCTTCGCCCCGTCGTTGGTGTTGATGCCGTCGGTGCCGTTGAAGGCCAGCTCGATGCCCTGCGTGGTGTTGCTGTGCAGGCTGTTGCGCTGCAGCCGCAGGCCGGTGGTCACCACGGTGCTGCTGTCCAGGAAGTTCAGCACCCCGCGGCCGTTGTGGGCGATGACGTTGCCTTCACCGGCCACCGTGCCGCCCACGCGGTTGTTCGACGCACCGGCCGTCACGTAGACACCGCTGTTGCTGTTGCCCAAGGCGGTGCTGCCGTCGGCCGCCAAGCCAATGTAGTTGCCGGCGATGACGTTGTTCTGCGCCACCGCTTCGCGCAGCAGCAGGCCATAGGTGTTGCCGCTGATCACGTTGCGTTCGGCCGCCGCCGTGCCGCCCACGGTGTTGCCCGCCGAGCTGATCTCCACGCCCGTGTGGTTGCCTTGGGCCACCAGGCCGGTGCTGCTGGTGCCCAGCCAGTTGCCGTGCAAGGTGGCCGTGCCACCGCTGAGCTGCACCGCGCCCACGCCACCGCGGTTGATGATGAAACTCCGCAGCGTGCTGCCCGGCCCGCTCAGCCGCAGCACGTGCTGGTTGGTGCTGAGCGTGAGGTTGCTGCCGTTGAGTTCCACCACCGGCTGGGCCACCGACCAGCCCGGCTGCGTGTGGCCGGCCAGCACCAGGGTGCCGGCCACGTCCAGGCGGCTGGCGGGCGTGATGGTGGCCACCCCGCCGCTGGTGTAGTTCAGGCTGCTGCGCAGGCCGGCGGCGGCGCTGCCGTTGGCGACCATGAAGACCACCACGTCGCGGCCGGCGGTCTGCCCCACCACGGCCTGCGCGCTGTCGTCGGTCAGCGCGTCGGTGTTGGCGATGGCCTGGCGCAGGCTGCCCTGGCCCGCGTTCAGGGTGTTCACCACCGTGTGGAAGTTGAAGCCGAAATCCAGCCCCGACAGGCTGCTGTTCAGCAGCACCGGTGCCACGCTCTGCGCCGTGCCGCTGGGGCCGGCGCTGAACACGAAGCTGCTGGTGTTGAAGGCCGCACCGCTGCTGGCGGCGCCGGGGTCGGCCACGGCCGGGTTGGTGCCGCCCACGTGGTCGGTCACGGCCACTACGGCGCCGCTGGCGGCGGTGGCGCGCCAGGTCATCACCGGCAGCAGGTTGGGCGTGCTGCCGGTGCGGGCCGAACGCACGCTGCTGTTCACCACGCGCAGGTGGTAGTTGCCACTGGCCAGTGCGCCAAAGCTGTAGCCACCACCGGCCGCGGTGGTGGTGCTGCGCACGTAGGCGCCACTGCCGTTGTACAGCTCCACCGTGGCGCCGGCCAGGCCGGTGCCGCCGCTGGTGGCCAGGCTGCGGCCGGCGCCGCCACCGTAGTGGCGGTCTTCGAACACCGTGCCGGCCAGCACCAGGCCCACGGCAACGTTGGGCCCGAACTCGCTGGTGTTGTTGCTGGTGTCGGTGGCCGTGGCGGTGAGCGCCGTGCTGGCGTTGGCCACGCCGCTCACATTGGCCAGGCTGCCGCTGAAGTTGCCGCTGGCGTCGGTGGTCAGGAAACCCAGGTAGGTGCGGCCCTGGCCGTGCGTGCCGCTGCTGTCGCTGATGAAGATTTCCACCCGCGCGTTGGCGAACGTGGCCTGCCCGGCGGCGCTGCCCACGTAGCCGGTCACCGTCAGTGTGCTGCCGCTCATGCTGGCGCTGGTGAACACGGGGGTGTCCATCAGCGTGTTGGGCTGGCCGGCGGTCTTCACGCCGTCGTTGGTGTTGATGCCGTTGTAGCCCAGGTCGATGCCCAGCGCGCTGTTGCCGAAGATGCGGTTGCCCAGCACGGCCACGCCGGTGACGTTGCCCACCACCAGCACGCCCACGCCGTTGGCCGCCGCGACGGTGTTGTTGCTGAGCGTGACGCTGCTGGCCCCGTTGACGTAGACGTTGTCGCCGCCGTTCACCGGCCCCACGGCGCCGCTGGCGTTGGTGCCGAACAGGTTGCCCAGCACACTGCTGCCGGTGGCGCTGGGCCCGAGTTGCAGGTTTTCGTAGGTGTTGCCAGCCACCACGTTGCGCGCCGTGGGCGAGGTGCCGCCCACCACCGTGTTGGGGGCGTTGATGTACAGCCCCAGGCTGCCGTTGGCGATGCGCGCCGTGCCCGCGGCATTCAGGCCCACGGTGTTGCCCAGCACCTGGGTGCCGCCGCTGCTGCCCACGATGGTGATGCCGTTGATGCCGTTGCCCGACACCACGTTGCCCTGGCTGGTGGCGGTGCCGCCCAGGGTGTTGTTGGGCGAGTTGTAGAGCAGGATGCCTTCGCCGCCGTTGGCGCTGGCGGCCGTGCCTGCGGCGTTGGTGCCGATGTAGCAGCCCGCCACCGTGTGGCTCCCTGCGTCCAGCAGGTTCACGCCGTTGCCGTTGAACCGGTTGATCACCAGGCCCCGCAGTGTGACGCCGCCCCGGGCGGTGATGCCGCCCACGTTGGCACCGGCCGAGGCGCCGTTCAGCTCGACGATGGGGGCGGCGCTCCAGCCGGGCTGGGCCTGGGCGTCCACCGTCATGGGGGTGCTGATTTCCGGCAAGGCGCTGGTGGGCGTGATGGTGGCCACGCCGCCGCTGAACACGTTGTTCGTGCTGCGCAGCCCGGCCGCGGCCGTGCCGTTGCTCAGCATGAACACCAGGTGCTCGACGCCGGCGGTGCGGCCGGCCTGGGCCAGCGTGTTGTCGCCGCCCAGGGCGTTGGCGTTCAGGATGGCCTGGCGCAGGCTGCCGGCGCCGCTGTCGTTGGTGTTGCTGACGGTGTTGAAGCTGAACCCGAAGTCGATGCCGGTCACCGCCGCCGTGCCCACCTGCACCGCGGAGAACTGCTGCGCCGTGCCGCTGACGCCGGCCGAGAACACGCCGGTGCTGGGGTTGAAGCTGGCGCCCGCAGCGGCGCTGGGCGCGTCTTGCCCCAGCGCGGGGTTCAGGCCGCCCACCTGGTCGGTCACGGCCGTCACCGTGCCGGCGCTGGCGTGGCTGCGGAAGGTCAGCACCGGCAACAGGCCCGGCACCACACCGCTGCGGTTGCTGGCCACGGTGCTGCCCACCACGCGCACGTACCAGGTGCCGGCGGTTTGGCTGGGCAGGGTGTAGCTGCCGTCGCTGGCCGTGGTGGTGCTGGCCACGAAGGCGCCGGCGCTGTCGTACAGCTCCACGCGCGCGCCGGCCACGCCGCTGCCGCCGCTGCTGGCCAGGCTGCGGCCGGCCCCGCCGCCGTAGTGGCGGTCTTCGAACACGGTGCCGCCCATGGGGTAGGCCGGGGTGGTGACCACCCGGTTGGGGCCGAACTCGCTGGTGTTGTTGGCGCTGTCGGTGGCCGTGGCCGTCAGCCGGGTGGTGCCTCCGGTGATGCCGCTGGCCACCGTCAAGGTGCCGCTGAAGTTGCCGCTGGCATCGGTGGTGAAGCTGCCGAGCCAGGTCTGGCCCTCGCCGTTGCCGGCGGCCGTGGTGTCGGCGATGTACAGGTCCACCGTGGCCCCGGCAAAGGTGCTCTGCCCCGCGGCGCTGCCCACGTAGCCGGCGACGGTGAGGCTGTTGTTGTTGCTGTCGAACACGGCGCTGGTCAGCGTCGCGCTGTCCATGCCCAGGTTGGGCTCGGCCGTGCTCTTGCTGCCGTTGGCCACGCCCACGGTGCCGCTGCTCAGCGCCAGCTTGATGCCGGCGCCGGTGTTGCCCGCCAGCGTGTTGCCGCGCACGCGCACACCGGTGGCGCCGGCGTCCAGCACCTGCACCCCGTCGCCACCGTTGCCGCGGATGGTGTTGGCCTCGCCCGCGCCGGTGCCGCCGATGGTGTGGTTGGCGGCCGTGGCCATCACCAGCACGCCGTGGCTGCCATTGGGCAGGTTGGCGCTGTTGGCGGCGTTGCGGCCGATGAGGTTGCCCATCAGCACGGCGCCGGTGGCGTTGGCGGTGTCCAGCACCACGCCTTGCAGCAGGTTGCCCGAGATGAGGTTGCCCTGGCCGCTGGCGCTGCCACCGATCACCACGTTCGGTGCGGCCACGTAGATGCCGCGGTCGGCGTTGGCCATGGCCGCCGTGCCCGCCGCGTTGGTGCCGATGTAGTTGCCCTGCACCACGGTGCCGGCGCCCAGGGTGTCGATGTAGATGGCCTCGTCTTCGTTGCCGCTGATGACGTTGCGCGCCGTGCTGGTGCTGCCGCCCACCACGGTGTTGGGGCACTCCACGTACATGCCCAGCGACTGGTTCTTCACGGCCGCCGTGCCCGCCACGTTGGTGCCGATGTGGTTGCCCAGGATCTGGTTGCCGCTGCAGCTGCCGCCGGTCAGCACGATGCCGTTGTTGCCGCCCACGCTGCCACCGGCCGTGCCGTTGCCGCTGATGACGTTGCGGTCCCTGCTGGCCAGGCCCCCGATGGTGTTGCCGGCCGACTGGTAGACCAGGACGCCCTCGGCGGCGTTGGCGCTGGCCGCGGTGCCGGCGCTGCTCAGGCCGATCCAGTTGCCGGCCACGGTGTTGCCGCTGCCGCCGTTCAGGTAGACGCCGTAGTAGGCGAAGCGGTTGATGATGAAGCCCGCCACCGTGCTGCCGCCGCCTGTCACCGTGAAACCGCTGCTGGTGCTGCCGGCCGACTGGCCGGCGAGTTGCAGCACCGGGTTGGCGGTCCAGTTGGGCTGCGTGCGCGCGTCGATGACCAGCGGCGCGCTCACCGTGGGCAGGGCCGCGGTGGGCGTGATGGTGGCCACGCCGCCGCTGAAGTAGTTGTTGCTGTTGCGCAGCCCGGCGGTGTTGGTGCCGTAGCTCAGCATGAACACCAGGTGTTCCATCGCCATGCTGCGCCCGTTTTGCTGCAGCCGTGCGTCGTTGCCCAGCGCGTTGGCGTTCAGGATGGCCTGGCGCAGGCTGCCTTGTCCGCTGGGGTTGTTGTTGCTGACGACGTTGTAGCTGTAGCCGAAATCCACGCTGGCCAGCGTGCTGCCCCCGCTCTTGGTGACGGCCGCGATGCCGTCGCCCGTGGCGGTGAGGGCCGCCGTGGTGGTTACCCCGCCCACGGACACCGTGGTGTTGTAGCCGCCGGTGTTGTCGGGGTCGGCGCCGCCCACGTGGTTGGTCACGTCGCTGGTGCCGGCGCTGCTGCTGGCGTTGCGCATGAACGTCGTCACAGCGATCAGGCTGGCGCCGGCGCCGCTGCGCGACGAGGTGACGGTGCTGCTCACCACGCGCAGGTAGTAGCTGCCGTCGGCCAGGCCGCTGAAGGCGTAGCTGCCGACGCTGTCGGTGGTGGTGGTGGCGATCATGGTGGCGTTGCTGCCACTCACCTGGTAGAGCTCCAGCCGGGCGTTCGGCCGCAGGGCGCCGCCCTCGCGCAGGGCGGTTTGCCGGTTGCGCCCGGCACCGCCGCCGTAGTTGATGTCCTCGAACACCACGCCGGAGACCATGTGGCCACGGTCCACCACCAGGTTGTTGCCGAAGGTGCTGGTGTTGCCGTTGGGGTCGGTGGCCGTCAGCGTGATGACGGCCTCGGCCGGGCAGCTGCTGCAGGTGACGGTCTTGTTGCTGAAGCTGCCGGTGGTGGCGTCGGTGGTGAAACTGCCCAGCCAGGTGCGGCCCTGGCCACGGCCGGGGTTGGCGGTGTCGCTCAGGTACACGTCCACCGTGCTGTTGGCCATGGCGGCCTGGCCACCGGCGCTGCCCACATAACCGCTCAAGGTCAAGGTGCTGCCGCTGAGGCTGCCGTTGGTCACCACCGGGTGGTCCATGTAGAGGTTGGGTCCACCGCTGGTCAGCACGCCGTCGTTGTTGGGCAGCACCAGGCCCAGGCGGATGCCCGCCGTGGTGTTGTGCTGGATGCTGTTGCCGCGCACGCGGTTGTTCTGGCCGCTGTCCACGTCCACCCCCACGTCGTTGAAGGCGATGAGGTTGGCCGCGCCAGAGGCCGTGCCGCCGATGGTGTTGTTGCTGCTGCCGCCGGTGATGCGCACGCCGGCGGCGGCATTGCCGCGGGGCACGGTGCCGCTGATGTCGGTGCCGATGTAGTTGCCGGTGACGGTGTTGTTGTTGGCGCCGTTGCGCAGGTAGATGCCGTCGAAGATGGCGCTGGCCGTGGCGTTGCTGAAGACGTTGCGCTGCGCCGCCGTGGTGCCGCCCACCAGGTTGTTGTCGCCGCCGTCGATGTCCAGGCCGTCGCCGCCGTTGCGCAGCGGCGTCAGGCCGTCGGCGGCCAGGCCCACCTTGTTGCCCTGCAAGGTGTTGCCGCTGGAGGCGATGTAGAGGCCCTGGTTGCCACTGGCCACCACCACGTTGCCCGCGGCGGCGGTGCCGATGAAGTTGCCACTGGCGCTGGCGCGCACGTCGATGCCGTTGTCGCCGTTGCCCAGGGCCACGTTGCCGGTGACGTCGCTGCCGATGTGGTTGCCCAGCACGGTGTTGCCGGTGCTGCTGCCGTTCAAGAACACACCGTCGTAGACCGCCCCCGAGATGACGTTGCGGTCGGCCGCGGCCGTGCCGCCGATGGTGCAGCCGGTGCTGTTGTTCAGCTCGATGGCGTCCACGCCCACCGGCAGCGTGGCCGTGCCGGCGGCGTCCACGCCCAGGTGGTTGCCGGCCACCGTGCACTGGCTGCAGTTGGTCAGCAGCACGGCGTTGAAGGCCACCGTACCCACCGCGAAGCCGCGCAAGGTGACCTGGCTGGTGTTGGTCGCGCGCAGCCCGTAGTTGACGTTGTTGCCGTTCAGCAGCACCACCGGCGTGCTCACCCAGCCCGGCTGCGTCTGTGCGTTCACCACCAGCGGTGCGGTGATCTCCGGCAGCGAGTTCTCCAGCGTGATGCGCACCACGCCGGCGCTGTTGACGTCGCTGATGCTGCTGCGCAGCCCCGGGGCGTTGGTGCCGTTGGGCACCATGAAGATGAGGTGTTCGATGCCCGCCGTGCGGCCGGCCACGGCCAGGTCCCCGTCGCCGCCGTGGGCGTTGGCGTTCAGCAAGGCCTGGGTCAGGCTGCCCTGGCCGGCGCTGTTGTTGTTGCTGACGGTGCTGAAGTTCAGCCCGAAGTCGATGCCGCTCACGGTGCCGCTGCCCACCGTCACCGGGCTGTAGGCCTGGGCCGTGCCGCTGAGCCCGGTCGAGAACACGCCAGTGCTCAAGGTGAACACCGTGCCAGCGCTGCCTGGGCCGGGGTCGCCGGCCCGCGGGTTGGTGCCGCCCACGAAGTTCGTCACCGCCACCGCGGTGCCGGTGCTGCCGCTGGCGCGGAAGGTCAACACACCCGGCAGGCTGCTGCTGCCCCCGTTGCGCCCGCTGGGCAGGGTGGCGGTGGGCACGCGCACGGCGTAGCTGGTGTTGGCCGTCAGGCCGCTGAAGCTGTAGCGCCCGTCGCCGTCGGTGGTGGTGGCCTGCAGGTAGCTGCCCGCGGCGCTGTACAGCTCCACGCGCGCACCGGCCAGCCCCACGCCGGCGGCATCGGCCAGGGAGCGGCCGGCGCCGCCACCGTAGTGCCGGTCTTCGAACACCGTGCCGCTGATGCCGGCGCCGCTGGTGCCATTGAACTCGTAGGCGCCGATGTCGGGGTTGCCCACGCGGCCATAGCCACGCTGGTCGGTGGTGGGCGCACCGGTCGATGTGCCGTTGTTGATGGCGGCGCTGGTGCTGGTCAGCGCCACGGTGCGCGTGTTGCCACCGTGGTTGGCAAAGCTGCCCAGGCCGGCGGTGGCGTTCACACGGTCGCCGGTGGCGGTGAAGCCGCAGCTGTTCGCGCTGTCCAGGTTGTTGCCTTGGCTGGTGAGCGTGCCGCTGCACTGCGCCGTGCCCCCGGTGTTGGCCGCCACCAGGGTGTTCTTCAGGGTCAGCGTGCCGCCGCCGTTGGTCAACGCGGCCGCGCCGTTCACGGCCGTGTTGTTCACCACCGTGGTGTTCACCAGCGCCAAGGTGCCGCTGCTCACAGCGGCGCCGCCACCGCCACTGCTGGGCGCGTCGTTGGAATGGAAGGTGACGTTGGTGGCCGTGGTGGTGCTGGCGTTGCCGTGCGCCACGCGCAGGCCGCCGCCTTGGCCGTTGGTGGCCACGTTGTCCACGAACGTCACGCGCGTCAGCCCCACCGCCGCGGTGCTGGCCACGTACAGCCCGGCGCCGGCCGTGCCCGCGCGGTTGTTGTCGAACTCGGTGTCGCTGATGGCCCAGCTGGCGGCGCCATCGGTGTACAAGCCGCCGCCGTTGCTGTTGTTGGCCACGTTGTTGGTGAACTGGCTGCCGGTGACGCTGGCGCTGCCGCTGACGTTGGCCAGCACGGCGCCGCCGTTGGTGCCGCTGGTGCTGTTGCCGCTGAAGCTGGTGTTGGCCAGGCTCAGGCTGCTGCCGGTGAAGTCGATGGCACCGCCGCGCGTGTTGCTGCTGCGGTTGTTGGCGAAACTGCTGCCGCTGATGTTCAGCGTGCCGGCCACCTTCAGCAGCGCACCACCGCCGCCACTGGCGTTGTTGTTGCTGAAGCTGCAACCGGTGAAGGTGTCGGTGCCACCGCCGCTGTACACCGCACCGCCGCCCTCGTTCTGGCTGTTGTTGGCGCTGAACACCACGTTCAGGGCCGTCAGGTTGGCCGTGCCTTTTTGCAGCGCGGCACCGCGGCTGCTGGCGCTGCCGCGGGTCAGCGTCAGTTCCTGCAGCGTCAGCGCCACGTTGGCCACGGTCAGCACGCGGTTGCTGTTGTCGCCGTCGACCACCGTGCTCGTGGGCCCGCTGCCCACGATGGCCAGTGTGTCGGTCACCTCCAGCTGGCCGTTGGCCAAGGTGTAGGTGGCCGCGGGCAGGGTGATGGTGTCGCTGCCCGCGGTGTTGTTGGCCGCGGTGATGGCTTCGCGCAGCGAGACCTTGCCATCGGCGCCGGGGTTGGCCACCAGGGTCGACACGCTGCTGGTGTCGCCGTCCACGGTGTCGGTCGTGGTGCCCACCGTCAGGTTGGCACTCAGCGTGGGCCGCATCAGCAACAGCGCGGCCAGCAGCAACCCGGCCACGGCCAGGCGCCAGGGCGCGGCCAAGGCCAGACGTTGCAACGGCGTGCGCAGGCTGGGCATGGGCTTCAGCGCGTGGCGGTGGGGGTTGCGTCAGCCCATGCAGCGGGCTGACGGCCTGAACGGACGGTCATCCCCGCACCATAGGCAAAGGCCCGGCGCAGCGCAGCGCGAAGTGACGGGTGTTCGCCGGGCTGTTTTCGCACCGGCTGCGGGCACATGGGCCAGGGGCCCCAGCGGCCGTGGCCGCGGGCCTTCAGCAGGCGTAGCGGGGTGCGGTGCCGCCGGGGTTCTTGCACACGGTGGTGCGGGCTTCGAACTGGCGTTGCACGAAGTCGTTGCCACCGGCCAGGCCGCTGCTGGCCACGGCCAGCACGCGGTAGCTGGCCAGGCGCAGGCCGCCTTCGTCCACGCCGCCGGTGGCCGGCTCGCGTGTGCAGCTGACGGTGAGCTGTTGGTCCTGCAGCGGGGCCGGCAGGGCCAGTGTGCGGGTGGCGAAGCACGGCGGCAGCGTGGTGGCGTCCAGCCCGGCGCTGCCGGTGGGGTCTTCCACCTGCCACAGCCCCCACTCGGCGCCGCTGCGCGCGGCGGCCAGGGCCCGTGCCGTTTGCAACTGCAGCACCTGGCTGTGTTGGCTCTGCGTCAGCAGCAGCAGGCCGGCCGACAGCATGAGCCCCACGGCCACCAGCAGGAAGACCATGGCCGGCAAGGCGATGCCGACTTGCCGTTTGCGGTGGTGCGGGTGGTGATGCGTCACGGTGTGTTGTCCACCGCCAGCTGCTGCAGAAAACGCGCCTGCGTGCCGCTGTCGGCGTCTTGCAGGCCCAGGGCCAGGTTCAGCAGGCCGATGTTGGCCAAGGCCGTGCTGTAGCTGGCGCCGCAGTGGTGCAGGCCGCCCAGCAGCAGCTGGCTGCTGGCGCCGGCCAGGTCCGTCAGCGCCACGGGTTGGCTGGCGCGCCAGCCGTAGCCGCTGAACAGGCGCAGTTCGAAGCGGCCGTTGTCCTGGGCCACGCAGGCCAGCGTGAGCGGCGTGCCCACCACGAACACCCGCTGCGTGGCGGCGGCCGGGGGCAGGGCGCCGTTGGGGGTGAAGTCCACGTGCCGACCGCTCGCGCTGAGTGTCCAGGGGCTGCGGCGGTTGTTGCCGCTGTAGGCGTCGGCCTCGGGCGTGCCCAGGTTGTTGAAGACAATCTGGCTGCCGCTGGGGTTGCTGGCCAGCGGCGTGCCCAGCAGGTCGAAACCGGTGTCGCTGGCGTTGTCCAGCTCCAGCGGGTCGCCGGGGGCCGGGGCCAGGGTGTCGGGCGCGGCGCGGTAGCGTGCGGCGTCCAGCACGGGCACCCATTCCAGCCAGGTGCCGGCGTTGTTGCTGCTGCTGCGCAGGCTGTTGGGCAGGGCCGTGGCCAGGGCGTCGGCCACCTGGGCCAGGGCGGCGTCGCTGGCCAGCGCCAGGTTCAGCCGCGCACGGGTGGCTTGCTGGCTGCTGGCCACCCGCCCCACCAGCGTGGCGGCCAGGCCGGCCAGCACACCCAGCAAGGTGATGACGACGACCAGCTCCACCAGCGAAAAGCCGGCCTGCGGGCCCGCGGCCAGTCGGGCGCCGGTGCGGCGCGGCATGGGCTTCACCGCTGTGCCCGCCAAGCGGCCAGCGAGGTGGTGTCGCCACCCGGCGCCGTCACGTCCACCCGCACCCACCAACCCTGGGCGCTGGGCACGCCGGCCAGCGCCCGGTTCTGCACGCTGACGCGCGCGGTGTAGCCCTCCAGCCCGGCGATGGCCTGGCCTTCGGCGTCGGTGATGCCGGCCATCACCAGGCCGTGGTAATCGCTGATGCTGGCGTAGCCGGTGCGGCCTGGCGTGCTGCCGGCCACCGCGCCGTCGGCGGGCAGGGGCTGCAGGTCGATCTCCCTCAGCAGCGACTGCGCCACCACCAGGGCCTGGCGCGCGGTCAATGGGTCGGCGCTGTGGCGACCCAGCACGCTCCAGGCGGCCCACAGGCCGCTGAGGATGACGCCGGCCAGCGCCATCGCCACCACCAGCTCCACCAGCGACACGCCTTGCTGGCGCGGCCGCGATGGCCGCTGTGGCCGTTGCGCTTCAGGGTTGGTGCACATGGCCACTGAGGGCCTCCACCTGCACCGTGGGCGACTGCGTCACGCCGTCGGGCGAGACCACGCGCAGTTGCAATGCGCTGGCCAGCGTGGCGCTGCCGTCGGGGCGGTAGGTGAAGCTGGCGCTGCGGTTGAGCACCAGGCCGTCGGTGTCGTTCAGCCAGGTGCCACCACCGGGCGGTTCGATGGGTTGGCTGCAGGCCGCGTCCCAGCAGGCTTGCAGCCGTGCCGGCTGTGCGCTGAGCACCACGTGCACGGTGCGGCGCTGGGCGCGCGCGGAGAGCTGGGCCACGCGCAGGCCCGAAGTCAGCTGGTCGGCCACACCCTGGGCGGCGAAGGGGTCGCGGGCGGCATAGCGGGCCGCGCCCACGGCCGTGATCACCGTCATCAGCAGCATCACCACCACCAGCTCCACCAGCGTGAAACCGGCTTGCAGGCGGCGGCTGTGCGGGGTGCGCACGGGGCGCTGGGGGGCGGGGCGGCTGGTGCGGCGTGCAGCGGGCATGTTGGGTGCTCCGGGCAAAAAAAGACCGCCGGGGTGGGCGGTCGGTTCAGGGCAGGGCGCCTGGTGTCAGGCGGTGGCCGTGGCCACGCTTCAGCAGGCCGAGGTGGTGGCCGTGATGGTGGGCTGGGCGCCAGCGCTGCCCGGTGCGGTGTAGCTGACCTTGCAGCTGCCCGGCGTGACGGCGTCGCTGAGCTGGATGACCAGCACCGAACCGGCCGAGGTGCCACCGCCTTCACCCGTGGTGGTCGACACCGTCCAACCGTCGGCAGCAACCACGTTGGCGGCGGCCAGGATGCCGTCGGTGAACGCGCTGGTGGCCTGCGGGTAGCAGTGGTTCAGGTTGATGGTGGTGCCTTCCATCGTCACCGAACCGCTGGTGCTGGCGCAGGACACGGAGTTCGCCATGGCCGTGGCTTTCACCAGACCGGCGGCCGACTTCATGGACCCGGCGACGGCCTTCACCTTCGATTCACGCGCCTTGCCTTGCAGGTCGGCGTAACGGGGCAGGGCCACCGCGGCCAGGATGCCCAGGATGAGGATCACCGTCACCAGTTCCACCAGCGTGAAACCGCGTTGCCCTTGCACGAAGGGGTGGGCTGATCGTTGCGGCTTGAAGGCTTTCATGGGTGAGGGGCTCCTGCGCAGGTCGTGGTTCGGGTGGGGCCGCTGGCGCTGGCGCGGGGCGGGCGACCCTGGAATCGTCGGTGCGATGTGCTCTGGGGGTTTCGCAACCATTGTTTCGGCCACGCGGGGCCCACATTGAGCCGAAATACGGGCAAAAAGCCCGCCATTTGCAGGCCCTTGCTGCGGGCCCTTGCCGTGGCCTGCGGTGCGGCGCGCGCAGCCGGTGCGCCGGCCGGGGGCTCAGCGGATGGTGGCGCGCCCCAGGTCCCACATGGGCATGAAGATGCCCAGCGCCAGCACCAGGATGCCCATGCCCAGGAACCAGATCAGGATGGGTTCCAGCGTGGCCGACAGGCGCTTGACCGCGTAGTCCACCTCGCCCTGGTAGTGCACGGCGATCTCGCGCATCAGCTCTTCCAGCGAGCCCGATTCTTCGCCGATGGCAAACAGCTGCAGCATGGTGGGCGGCAGCACGGCCATGTTGCGCGCCGCGGCCGTGATGCTGCTGCCGCGTGCCAGGTCGTGGCACATCTGGGCCACGCGGGTTTCGTACCAGGCGTTGCCCAGGGTGCGGGCGGTCACGGTCAGTGCGTCGCTGATGGTCAGGCCGGCCTGCATGGCGCTGGCCAGCGAGGTGGCCAGCCGCGCCACCACGATGCCTTCGAGGATGGGGCCCACGATGGGCAGCCGCAGCTTCACGCGGTCCCACCACAGGCGCCCTTCGGGGCGCGCCAGCCAGCGCCGCCAGCCGAACACCGCACCCGCCGTGCCAGCCAGCAGCCAAGGCCAGCCGTGTTTCATGCCCTGGCTCATGTGCAGCAGCAGCGTGGTCAGCAGCGGCAGTTCGGCCCGCGCCTGGGCGAACACTTTGGCGAAGCTGGGGATGACGAAGAGGTTCACCACCACCACGGCCAGCAGGCAGGTGGCGATGACGAAGGCCGGGTAGCGCAGCGCAGCGCTGACCTGTTCGTTGGTGCTGCGCACGAACTCGCGGTGGCGGTACAGCTCGGCGAAGGCTTCGGGCAGGCGGCCCGTGCGTTCGCCCACCTGCAGCATGGCCACGTCGTAGGCCGTCAGCAGGGTGGCGTGGCGGCTCTCGCGTTCGGCCGCGGCCACCAGGGTGTGGCCGTTGTCCAGGTCGCGCGTCAGGCGTTGCAGCATGGCGCGCACGCGGGTGTCGGGGGAGCTGTCGGCGGCCAAGGCCAGGGCGCGCAGCAGCGGCACACCGGCGCGCAGCAGCGACGACAGTTCGCGCAGCACCAGCCCCAGGTGCTGGGCCGTGGCCTTGCCAGCGCGGCCTTGCGTGACGGCCTTCCAGCGCGCCTGCAGGCCGGCCCAGTCCAGGCGCAAGGCCAGGCCGTCTTCGCCCACGGGGCCGGCGGTCTGCGGTTGGATGTCCAGCGGCACCCAGCCCATGCCGGCCAGGTCGCGCGCGGCGGCGCTGGGGTTGGGGGCGTTCAGCACGCCGGTGCGCAGCGTGCCGGCGCTGTCGCGGGCGCGGTAGGCGTAGGCCAGGCTCATGCGCGCAGGCCGGTGTCAGCCAGGGAGCGCAGGCCGGGCAGCGGGCCGGCACCGGCCAGGGGCGTGGGTGTGGGCCGTGCTGCGCCCGGCGCCGTGGTGGTGGGTGCGGCGGCTTCCGGCAGGTTGCGCAAACCGATGCGCATGGCCTCTTCCACCGTGGTGACGCCGCTGGCCGCGGCCTGGGCCGCACCGGTGGCCAGGCTTTGCCCGGCCAGGGCGCGCTGGGCTGCGGTGTTGAAGCCGGCCATGTCGCCGCGCATCAGCGCGCCGATCATGTCGGCGTCCATGCCCAGCACCTCGTACAGCCCGTGGCGGCCTTCGAAACCCGTCTGCCGGCAGCGTGTGCAGCCGCGCCCGCGCTTCAGGCCGGTCACGTCCCAGGCGCCGCGGCCCAACTGCGTGTCCAGCCAGGCGCGTTGGGCCACCGTGGGCACGTGGGTGTCGCTGCAGTGCAGGCACACGCGGCGCACCAGGCGCTGCGCGATGACGATCTGCAGCGCCATGCCCACCATGTAGGGCGGTGCGCCCATGTCCACCAGGCGGGCCGCGGCCGAAGCGGCGTCGTTGGTGTGCATGGTGCTCAGCACCAGGTGGCCGGTGACGGCCGCGCGCATGCAGGTCTCCACCGTGTCGGCGTCGCGCATCTCGCCGATCATCAGCGCGTCGGGGTCTTGCCGCAGCGCCGCGCGCAGCACCTGGCCGAAGCCCAGGCCGATGCGTTCGTTGACGTTCACCTGCGTGATGCCGCTCAGGCGGAACTCCACCGGGTCTTCGGCCGTCAGGATCTTGGTCTGCTGCGCGTCCAGCGCACCCAGGGCGGCGTACAGCGTGGTGGTCTTGCCGCTGCCCGTGGGGCCGGTCACCAGCACCAGACCGGCGCCTTGCACCAGGGTGTTCTGCAGCAGGGCCAGGCCACGCGGGGGCAGGCCCAGGCGGTCCAGGCTGGCCAGCATCGGGTCTTTCATCAGCAGCCGCATCACCAGCGATTCACCGTGCTGCCCCGGCAGCGTGGACAGCCGCACGTCCACCGCCTGCTGGCGCACCTGCACCACGAAGCGGCCGTCCTGCGGCAGCCGGCGTTCGCTGATGTCCAGCGCCGCCACCAGCTTCAGGCGCGAGGCCAGGGCCGGCGCCAGGCGGGTTTCGAATTCGGCGTGCGGGCGCAGGTGGCCGTCCACGCGCAGGCGGATGGCCACGGCCTGCGCCATGGGTTCGATGTGGATGTCCGAGGCCCGTGTGCGCACGGCCTCGTCGAACAGGCCTTGCAGCAGGCGCACCACGGGTGCGTCTTCGGCGCCGGCCTGCAGCCCCAGGGCGCTGAAGTCCACGCCCTCGCCTTCGTTGCTGCGCAGTTCTTCGCTGAGCTTCTTGGCCAGGCCCTGGATGTTCTCGTCGTTGCTGTACAGCCGGTCCAGCAGGCCCAGCAAGCCCGATTCGGTGATGACCTCCAGCTCGATGGGCGCCTTCAGCAGGCGTGGCAGTTCGTCCACGCTGTGCCAATCGGTCGGGTCCACCACGGCCACGCGCAAGCTGCCACCCAGTTGGCCCACGGGCAGGGCGCGCAGCTTGCGCACCTGCAGTTCGCTCAGCCGGCGCGCCACCTGCAGGTCCACGTTGTCCAAGTCGGCCTGGAAGTACGGGAACTTCAGCTGGGCCGCCAGCAACCGGGCGATGGTCTCGTCGGTGACGAAGCCCAGGTCCTGCAGCACCGCGCCCAGACGGCGTCCGGTCTGCTTCTGGCGTTGCAGCGCCTGCTGCAGCTGGGCGTCGCTGAGCTTGCCTTCGCGGATCAGCAGCTCACCGAGGCGGAGCTTGGGGATCATGGGTTCTCCGGGACCGAATTCAACACGGGGGCCACGGCGCACCGCCGGGCGCGTTGGCACGCCGGCTGGCCGTGTTTCGTTATCGGTCTGGCCCCGCCTGGGCTTGAATCGCGGTGCCCATCGGCTGACCGGCCACCGCGGTGCCGTTGTCCGGCGCTTGTCTAGGACTAATGATACAGACGATAAAAATACTCTAGACATTGCTCAAGTGGGCACACCGCCCGCCGAAAAACCTCACGTCAAGCCGGGGCACTGCCGACGCCTGCCGTCTTGGCGGGCACCAGCGACCCGGGCGTCGCAAGCAGCGATCTGGAGATCGACCCTTGAAGACGAAACAAAAACTGCTGTTGGCTTTTGGTGTGCTGGCGCTGCTGGTGCTGCTGACATCTATGCTGGGCCTGCGCACCGCAGCCACCAGCAACCAGGCTTTCGCCGGCTACGTGGCCGGGCCCACCTACCGCATGGCCATGGCCAACCACGCGCTGGACGCGGTGAATGCGCGCGCCCTCTCCGCGCGCAACCTGTTGTTGACCGACGACCCCGCGGTGCTGGCCGCCGAGTTGAAGGCGGTGACCACGGCCCACCAACAGGTGGGCGAGTACATGGCCAAGCTCAAGGCCAGCGCCGACACGTCCCCGGACCCCAAGATGCGTGAACTGGTGGGCCAAATCCTGGCCACCGAGGCCCGGTACGGCCCGGTCGCGCAGGACATCGTGGCCAAGGCCCAGGGTGGCGACCGTGCTGGAGCGCAGGCCAAGATGAACGCCGAGTGCCGGCCCTTGCTGGCGCAATTGCAGCAGGCGGGCCAGGGCTACCTGGACTACGGCAGCGAGGTGGCCGACCGCGAGGTGGAACGTGCCGCCGCCAACTACGCCACCGCGCGGGTGGTGCTGCTGGTGGCCTTGGTGGTGGCCATCGGCACCGCCGTGGGCTTGGGCGTGGCCATGCCGCGCAGCCTGATGCGCGCCCTGGGTGCCGAGCCGCAAGCGCTGTCGCAGGCGGCACGCCGCATCGCTGGCGGCGACCTGGGCCCGGTGGCCGGGGCCGACACCGCGCCCCCGGGCAGCGTGCTGGCGTCCATGGCCGAGATGCGCGCCAACCTGACCGACACCGTGCGCAGTGTGCGCTTGAACGCCGAGAACGTGGCCACCGCCAGCGTGGAGATCGCCCAGGGCAACCAAGACCTGTCGGTGCGCACCGAACAGCAGGCCAGCGCCTTGCAGCAGGCCGCTTCCACCATGGTGCAGTTGGGCACCACGGTGCGGCACAACGCCGACAACGCGCGCCAGGACAACCAGTTGGCCCAGGGCGCTTCCACGCTGGCCGGTCAGGGCGGCGAGGTGGTCGGCCAGGTGGTCAGCACCATGCAGGGCATCACGCAGAGCAGCCGAAAGATCGGCGACATCATCGGCACCATCGACGGCATCGCCTTCCAGACCAACATCCTGGCGCTGAACGCTGCGGTGGAAGCCGCGCGGGCCGGTGAACAAGGCCGCGGCTTCGCCGTGGTGGCCGGCGAGGTGCGCACGCTGGCCCAGCGCAGTGCCGAAGCGGCGCGCCAGATCAAGCACCTCATCGGCCACAGCGTGGAGCAGGTGGAAAAAGGCACGGTCCTGGTGGACCAGGCCGGGCAGACCATGCAAGAGATCGTCGGGGCCATCCGCCGCGTCAGCGACATCGTGGCCGAGATCAGCGCCGCCACCACCGAACAAAGCCAGGGCGTGCAGCAGGTGGGCGACGCGGTCGGCCAGATGGACCGCGGCACCCAGCAGAACGCCGCTTTGGTGGAAGAAAGCGCGGCCGCGGCCGAGAGCCTGAAGAACCAGGCCGGCGATATGGTGCGCGCCGTCGCGGTGTTCAACCTGGCTTGAGCGCGCCGTCTGCCGGGCGCGGGGCGGTTCAGGCCGGCGCAGCCGGCTCGATCACGTCCCACAGGTTGCCGTACCGGTCTGCGCACACGGCCACGCGGCCGTAGGCCTCGTGGCGCACGGCTTCCGTGACCCGGCCGCCGTGCGCAGCGATGGTGGCCAGCGTGTCGTCAAAACGGTCGGTGTGCAGGAACAGGAACACGCGCCCGCCGGTTTGCCGCCCGACGAAGGCGGCCTGGGCCTCGTTGCCGGCTTTGGCCAGCAACAACGCCGCGCCCTGGCCTGTGGCCGCGTGGTCGGCCGGCGCCACCAGCACCCAGCGTTTGCCCGGGGCCAGCGCCAGGTCTTGCAGCAGCACGAAGCCGAAGGCGTCGCGGTAGTGCGCGATGGCCTCGTCGTAGTCGGGCACCAGCAGGCTGACGTGGGCGATGGCGGTGGGCATGGGGGACAAGGCCGGTGGGCGTGGGCTCTGGCCGCGCCAGCCGTGGCCGGCTGCGGCCGGCGGGGCCCACGTGAACGCAGGCCCCGCGGGGGCGGGTTTACTTGGCCGCCACCAGCAGCGTGGCGCGCTGCATCTGTTCAGGCGTGAGGCTGTCGGTGGACACCACCGTCAGCGTGCCGGGCAGGCCGGAGGTCTTGGCCGCCGCGCCTTCCAGCTTTTCGTTCACGCTCTCCGGCAGGTTGAACATGGCGCCGGTCACCGGGTCCACGGCCAGCATGCCGATCAGGCCACCGAACAGGATGTTGCCGAAGTACCAGCCGCCCAAGGTGCCCGTGATCTGGATCTCGCGCGGTGCGAAACCTTCCTTGGACAGCGTGACGGTGTAGGTCTCGGGCTTGAAGTAGCCCGCGCCGCGCTTGAGCGTGACCATGGCCGGCGTGACACCGCTGTGGATCTTCTCGCCTGCGGCGTTGGTGATGGTGAGCGTGGCGCCTTCGGGCGCGCTTTGGAAGTTCACGGCCTGCGTGGAGCCGTTGAAGATGGTGGCACAGCCGGCCAGCATGGTGCCGGCCAGGATGGCGATGGCGGCTGATTTCATGGGTTCTCCCTGTTATGGATGTCGATGCTTGCCCCGCGGGGCGGCCGCATCATAAGCAAGGTGCGCATCCGGTGCTCGGGTGGGTTTTCGCAGGCCGGCTGAGGCCCACCGCCCCGCCTTGGGGGGCGTGCGAGCGGCCTTGAGGTGCCCGGCGGCGGGCCGCGCGCCGCTTCAGCGCCGCCGCGGCGCTTCGAGGGCCAACTGCCAGTCGCCGGCGGCGATGAGCCGGCGCAGTTCCGCCAGCCGGGCCTTTTCCAGCGTGGGGCGCAGGGCGGTGTCGGCCAGGCCCTCGCGGCGGTTCAGGTAGTCCAGCAGCCAGGCGGCTTCGCCCTCGGGGCCGGGGGCGGCGGGGTCTTTGCGGCTGCGCATCATGGCCGCTTGCAGCGCGCCGTGGGCGGCGCCGGTGTCGTACAGCACGGCGCGCGCCAGCGGGCTGGGCAGGTTCATCTTGGCGGCGCGGTCGCGGCTGGCCGACCAGCTGACGGCGTGCTGGCCACGGGCCTCGTCCATGGTTTGCGCGGTGCGGCCGTTGTCCAGCCTGAAGATGAGCAGGCGGATGCGGTCTTCGGGCGCGCCAAAGGCGGCGGTGGCCGGTGTCGCCGGTGCCGGGGTGGTGGTGGGCCGCGCGACCGCCACCGGTGCCGGTGGGGTGACCGGCGCGGCGCTGGGGGCCGCCGCGGCCAGGGGGGCGGCCGGGGGGGTGTTGGGTGTGGTGGTGGCCTGCGGTGCCGGCGCCGGCTGCGTGCCGGGGCCTGCACCGGGCGGTGCGGCCATCAGCGCACGCTCGATGGCCGCCAGTTTGGCGGCTTGTTCCGCGTCCTGCGTTGACGACCGGGCGGCCGCCTTGGCCTGTGCTTGGGCTTGGGCCTGACCCAGCGGCCGCGCCTGTGGGGTGGCCGCCGCCTCGGCCGTGGGCTTGGCGGGCGCCGCGCCGGTCGTGGTGGCGCTGGGCGTGGTGGGGGGGGCCGCAGGCGGCGTCCAGCCGCGGGTTGGGGCGGCGTCCGGGGCGCTGCCGCTCAGGGCTTCGGCGGGCACGTCCACCTGCAACTGGGCCGGGGCGTTGGGTTGCGGGGCCTGCACCAGCACCTGCCAGTAGCCGCCATAGGTGTCTGCCAGGGCGCGCGCCAGCAGTTCGGCGTGGCGTTGTGCACCGGGCTGGTTGGCACGCACGGTGCGTTGCAGCGCCTGCGCTGGCGGCGCCAGGGTGGCCGGGCCCGCGTTCCAGCCCTGGCCCCGCAACTGCGCGGCGGCGTTGTTGGCGGCGCTGGTCTGGCGGCTGTCGGCCACCTGCCATTGCACGCGGGGCGCGCTGGCACTGGCCAGGCCCTGGCGGCGCAGGGCCTGGTCCAATCGCAGGGCCAACAAGGCGCCGAGCTGGTTGTCCAGGGCCTGGCGTTGCAGGTCCAGGTCGGCGGCGTTGTCCAGTATTTCGCGGGCCGTGGCCTCGGCCTGCTGCCGGGCTTCGTTCAGCTGGGCCATGGCGCTGTCTTCGCGCTGCTTGGCGGCCTGCTCGCGCGCGTTGGCCTGCAGGTTCTGCCAGATGAGGAAGGCGATCAGCGGCATCACCAGCAGCAGGGCCACCAGCGTCAGGCGGCGCTTGCGGCGTTCCATGGCGTGGGTGATCCGCTCTTGCTGCAGCGCCTGTTCCTGCTGGGCGCTGTTCAGCCGCTGGGCTTCGGCCGCCAGGCGTTGTTGTTCTTTGTCTTGTTGCAGTTGCTGGATGACGATTTCCAGCTCGCGCTTTTCCGCCTGCGCGCGGCGTTCTTGCTCGGCCACCAACGCGGCTTCGCTGGCCGCCACGAAGGCCCTTTCCCGTTCGCCCAGTTCGGCTTCGCGGTTGCGCGCTTCTTGCAGCTGCCAGCCGGTCAGCAGGCCTTCGGCGGGGCGGCCGGCGTCGTCCCAGCGCTGTGCGGCTTGGCTCAGTGCCAGGCGCTGGCGGCGTGCCAGGCGTTTTTCGTCGATCCACCCCACCAGGCGCGGCCAGTTGCGGATGAGGGCCTCGTGCTTGACCTCGACCACGCTGTCGCCGGTGCCAGGCGCGCT
Source organism: Rubrivivax sp. (assembly GCA_046318395.1). Taxonomy (GTDB): domain Bacteria; phylum Pseudomonadota; class Gammaproteobacteria; order Burkholderiales; family Burkholderiaceae_C; genus Rubrivivax. The sequence continues at coordinate 13,280 of JBKCUM010000191.1, read as the reverse complement.
GTGGTCGTGGCTGATGCGCACCAGGTCGCTGTCCACCAGCACACGCAGGGCCTGGTCGGTGGTGCTGCTGCCGGCGGCCAGCAAGGTCTGCAGGCGCACAGGTTGGCGGTAAGCCTCGAGCAGGTCGTCCACGCGCACCAGGGCCAACAGCACGCGGCGCATTTCGTCGCGCGTCTGCGGCAGCTGGCTGTCGTGCACGCGGTTGGCGTAGCCTTCCAGCGCGTCCAGCGGGTCGCCTACCTGCTGGTACACGGCTTGGGTGATGCGGTTGCGGTCGCGCTGTGCCCACAGCTGTCGCAGCGTGAACTGCAGCAGCGGCAGGGCCGCAGGCTGGCCCAGCACGCGCTTGACCAGGTCGTCCACCACGGCCGGTTGCACCACCAGGTTGACGGCCGCGGCCGGGCGTTCGACCGCGGCGCGCAGCTCGTCGTAACCCATGGGGCGCATGGAGTACCAGGCGCTGTCCAGCCAGGGCCGCAGCGCGGTGAGCTGCACCATGCGGCTGCGGAAGTCTTCGCGCAGCGTCAGCAGCAGCCGGTGGCCTTGGCCGGCAGCCAGCAGGCCGGCCAGCGCCGTGGCCAGCGTCTGGCGTTCGGCGTCTTCGGTCAGTGTGAACAGCTCTTCGGCCTGGTCCAGCACCAACACCACCGGCGGCTGGCCAGCCAGGGCTTGGGCCAAGGCCGCCGGGTCGCCCCGCAGGGCCTGGGCCAGGGCGGGCGCGTCCAGGCCGGGCACCACGCTGGCGGCGGCCTGGGCCAGGTGCAGCAAGGCGGCATCGCCGGGCACCCAGGGCGTGGCCATGCGCCAGGCGGGTTGGCCGTCGGCGCCGGTTTGCGCCTGCAGCGCTGGCCGCACACCGCCCATCACCAGCGACGATTTGCCACTGCCGCTGGCACCCACCACCACCACCATGGCCTGGGCGGCCACCTGGGCCAGCAGGGCCTGGGTGTCGGCTTCGCGGCCGTGGAAGTGCGCGCCGGCGCGGAAGCTCTCCAGGCCCACGTAGGGGCAGGCGTCTTCGGGCAGCACCGGCAGCTGTTCGGCGTCGAAGCGCGCCAGCCGCGTGGCCGGGCGCGGCAGACCGCAGCGTTCCAGCGCGTGGGCCCAATAGTCCAGCAGCACCTGGGCGGCGGTGCGCTCGCGCTGTTCGTCCAGCACCACGCCGGTGGCGGTGCCGCGGGCCAGGAAGTCCAGCAGCGCCGGGCCCATTTCGGCCAGGGCGGGGCGGTCGTCGGTGGTGTCTTCGCCCAGCCGTTCGTCCAGGCGGGTCAGCAGGTCGCCATGTCGGGCCTGCAGTTCGCTGGCGCTTTCGAACGGGACGGCCGCGGGCAGCGGGGCTTCCGCCGGTGGGCTGGGCAGGGTGTGGTTGGGCGTGGACATGGACATGCGGGCCTCGTCAAACCATGTTCAACACGGTCAGCAGCGGTTGGCCCACGTCGCTTAGGCGCAGGCAGAAGGTCTTGAGCTCGGTGTCCACCTGGCGGAAGGCCTGGGCCACGCAGCGGAAGTACTCGTCCATCAGGGCCGGCCACTGGGTGTCGTCCGGCGGCAGGGCGTTGACCTCGGCTTCCAGCGCCAACAGGTCGTCTTCCACGGCCTGCAGCCCCACGGCCACGGCGGGGCCGAAGGCCTTGCGCAGCCGCTGCAGCCGCGCCCATTCACCCGGCCAGCGCGCCGCGGCCAGGCGGCCTCCGCAGGCGGTGCGCAGCTGCGCGTCCAGCCGCTGCAGCTTGCCGTGTTCGGCCACGCGGGCGTCCAGCTCTTGCCGCAGGCGGTCCAGCGCCTGCTGGCCCTGCAGCAGCGGGGCCAGCTCGGCGTGCTGTGGCCGCGTGCTGGCCAGCGGGTGGCAGATGGTGGCCATCAGGTCCAGCAGTTCGCCCAGGCGCAGTTCGGTGGCGGCCTCGGTGATGCCGGTGTCCAGCCGCGCCGGCAGGTGGCCGATCAGCCTTTCCAGCTCTTCCAGCGCGGCGTCCAGGGTGTCGGCGCTGGGCTGTTCCACGGCGCGTTGCAGGGCTTCACCGGTCAGCGCCATTTGGTCGCGGATGTCGTCGCGCAGGCCGGCGCTGATGGCCTGGCCTTCCAGCGTCTGCGCCACGCGTGCCGCGGCCTGGTGGAAGCACAGGCGCAAGGGGCGCACGCGTGGCAGCGGCCCGCCGGGCACGGGCTGCCAGGCGCGCAGCGGGGCCAGGCAGTCGTGTTCGATGGTGTGCAGTTCGTCGTGCACGGCCTTGTGGGCCTGCAGCCGGGTGATCTGCTGCGCGCTGCGTTCCAGCACCAGGCGCGAAGCGCCCACGGCCTGGGCCACGGCCGGCTGCGCCTGCATCAGCGCACGCAGGCCTTGCAGCCCGGCACCGGCCTGGGCCACGTCGTCGGTGGGCAGCACGCGGGCGATGGTGGTCACCAGGGCCTGGAAGTCGGCGTCCCAGCGGTTGTCGTCGATGGGCTGGTGGTGGTGGGCCAGCAGTGGCTGCAGGTCGGCCGGCAGGGTGCTGGCGTCGGGCAAGCCGCTGCGGCCGAACAGCACTGGCACCACCAGGGCCCCGGCTTGCAGGCCGTGGCGCACTTCTTCGCGCACCCAGTCGTCGTCGCAATGCAGGCGGCGCAGGCCGGCCTGGGGGCCGTCGGCGCGCGTGCAGGTTTCCCATTGCGGGCCCACCACGGCCAGCACCACGGTGCTGGCCTGCAGGCGCTGGCGCAGCACATCGGCGAACAGGTCACCCCCTTGCAGGCCGTTTTGGCGCACGTCCATGAACACCTGCTGTTCACCAAAGCGCGTGCGCAGCGCGGTGTACAGGTGGCTGGCCCAGGCTTGGGCGTCAACGCGGCGGTAGCTGATGAAGATCACGGCAGGCCGGTGTGCCCCCGGGGGCTGGGGGCTTGGGCGCAGGGTACCGCCGCGGTGGCTTCGGTGGCTATCCCACTTTCACCAAGGCTGGGGGTGGTGTGCTGCTCACACCAGGTGGCGGTGCAGCATCTGCGCCACCAGCGCCTGGCCCTGGGCCATCAACGGTGTGCCCGGCCGTTGCGCCGAGGTGGCCAGCCACAGCCTGGCGGCCAGCGGCGCCTTGCCCCGACCCAGGGCCACGGGGCGTGCGGTGAAGGCCAGCTCGCGCCCGCGCAGGGCGTTCAGCGACAGCACGGCGTGCAGGTGCTGGCGTTCCACCAGGTCCAGGATGGCCGGCACGCTGTCGATCTCCAGCGCGATGCGCGGCTGCAGCGCCGCGCCGGCCAGCGTGCTTTCCACCAGCATGCGGATGCTGTGCGGCCGGTTGGGCATCACCAGCGGCAGGGCCGCCACCTGCGCCAGCGTGACCGGCCGCCCCACGCTGCCGCTGCCGCCCGTGCCACCGCCGGCCTGCCGCGCGCTGACCAGGTACAGCGCCTCTTCCAGCACCGGCTGCAGCTGCACCGTGGGCCCGGGGGTCATGTTGTAGACCACGGCCATGTCCACCCGGCCCAGGGCCAGCCACTCCAGCGCGTAGGTGCTCAGGCCTTCCACCAGGCTCAGCGTGGCCTGCGGGAACTGCTCGCGAAAGGCCGCCACCAACGGGCCGGTGAGCGTGCGGCTGACGCTGGGCGGCAGCGCGATGGCCAGGCGCCCGCTGGCCGCGCCGCGCTGGGTCTCCAGGTCCTCGCGCGCACGCTGCACCTGGGCCAGGATGCCGCGGCCGTGGGCCAGCAGCCGTTTGCCGGCTTCGGTCAGCGTGACACCGCGGCCGTTGCGGTCGAACAGCGGCTGGCGCAGCTCCACCTCGAGCGCGCGCACCTGGCGGCTGAGCGCCGGCTGGGCCACGTGCAGCACCGCGGCCGCGCGCGTGAAGCTGCCCAGTTCGGCCACCTGCACAAAGGTTTCCAGCTGCTTGAGGTCCATGCCCGGCATGCTACAGCGGCGGGGCCCAAGCCATGCCGGAATGTTCTAGCAGCTAGTCTGAACCACGTGTTGGTGAATAGGTCGGCCTGGCCAAGAATGCGCGTCGGCCCAGCGCTGCCCTGTGGGCCCTGGCGCCACCCGCCCGACCGCCACTTGCTGCTGCTGAAGACCCCTTTGCCCACCATGTCCCGCCCCATCACCTGCATCTCGTCGATGGCCACCCGCCAGCTGCTGGCCGAACTGGCCGCCGCTTTTGAAGCGCGCAGCGGCCGCGCCGTGCAGGTCACCTCCGTGGGCGGTGTGGACGCCGCCAAGCGTGTGGCCGCCGGCGAGGTCTTTGACGTGGTGATGCTGGCCAGCGATGCGTTGGACAAGTTGGCCGCCGCCGGCCACCTGAAGGCCGGCACCCGCGTGGACCTGGTGCGCTCGCCGGTGGCCGTGGCCGTGCGCGATGGCGCCACCGCGCCCGACATTTCCACCGAAGCCGCGCTGCAGGCCGCCGTGGCCGCCGCGCCCACCATCGGCTATTCCACCGGCCCCAGCGGCGCCCACCTGGTGCGCCTGTTTGAACGCTGGGGCCAGGCCGAAGCGTTGGCCGCGCGCACGGTGCAGGCCCCGCCCGGCGTGCCGGTGGGCAGCCTGGTGGCCCGCGGCGACGTGGCCCTGGGCTTCCAGCAGCTCAGCGAACTGATGCACCTGCCGGGCCTGCAGGTGCTGGGCACCTTGCCCGGCGATGCGGCTTTCATCACCACCTTCTCGGCCGCACTGTGCCCGGCCGCCCCCCAGCCGCAGGCCGCGCTGGACTGGCTGGCCTTCATGGCCGGCCCCGAGGCCGAGGCCGTGAAGCAGCGCCACGGCATGGCCGCGGCCTGAAGCCCACACCCCCCCATTCCGCAGGAGACGCCCCCATGATCATCGACGTGCACGGCCACTACACCACCGCGCCCAAGGCGCTGGAGAACTGGCGCAACCAGCAGATCGCCGGCATCCAAGACCCGGCGCTGATGCCCAAAGTGGCCGACCTGAAGATCAGCGACGACGAACTGCGTGAAAGCATCGAGCTGAACCAGCTGGCCAAGATGAAGGAGCGTGGCAGCGACCTGACGGTGTTCAGCCCGCGCGCCAGCTTCATGGCCCACCACATCGGCGACTTCAACGTCAGCAGCACCTGGGCCGCCATCTGCAACGAGCTCTGCTACCGCGTCAGCCAGCTGTTCCCCGACCACTTCATCCCCGCGGCCATGCTGCCGCAGAGCCCTGGCGTGGACCCCGCCACCTGCATCCCCGAACTGGTGAAGTGTGTGGAGCAGTACGGCAACGTGGCCATCAACCTGAACCCTGATCCTTCCGGCGGCCACTGGACCAGCCCGCCGCTGAGCGACCGCCACTGGTACCCCATCTACGAAAAGATGGTGGAGTACGACATCCCCGCGATGGTCCACGTCAGCACCAGCTGCAACGCCTGCTTCCACACCACGGGCGCGCACTACCTGAACGCCGACACCACGGCCTTCATGCAGTGCCTCACGTCCGACCTGTTCAAGGACTTCCCGACGCTGAAGTTCCTGATCCCCCACGGCGGTGGTGCCGTGCCCTACCACTGGGGCCGTTTCCGCGGTCTGGCGCAAGAGCTGAAGAAGCCGCTGCTGAAAGACCACCTGCTGAACAACATCTTCTTCGACACCTGCGTGTACCACCAGCCGGGCATCGACCTGCTGACCAAGGTGATCCCGGTGGACAACATCCTGTTCGCCAGCGAAATGATCGGCGCCGTGCGTGGCATCGACCCCGAGACCGGCTTCTATTACGACGACACCAAGCGCTACATCGAGGCCAGCACCATCCTCAGCGCCGAAGACAAACACAAGGTCTACGAAGGCAACGCACGGCGTGTGTTCCCGCGCCTGGACCGCCACCTGAAGTCGAAAGGACTGTGACCATGTACGAACTGGGCGTTGTCTACCGCCACATCCACCGCGCCGACCGCGCAGCCGCCGACGGCCTGGCCAAGCTCGGTTCGGCCACCGTGCACGAGGCCATGGGCCGCGTGGGCCTGCTGAAGCCGTACATGCGGCCCATCTACGCGGGCTGCCAGGTCTCGGGCACGGCCGTCACCGTGCTGCTGCAGCCGGGCGACAACTGGATGATGCACGTGGCGGCCGAGCAGATTCAGCCCGGTGATGTGGTGGTGGCCGCCGTCACCGCCGAGTGCACCGACGGCTATTTCGGCGACCTGCTGGCCACCAGCTTCATGGCCCGCGGCGCGCGCGCGCTGATCATCGACGCCGGTGTGCGCGACGTGAAGACGCTGCAGGAAATGGGCTTCCCCGTGTGGAGCAAGGCCATCAGCAGCAAGGGCACCATCAAGGCCACGCTGGGTTCGGTGAACATACCCGTGGTGTGCGCCGGCATGCTGGTGACGCCGGGCGATGTCATCGTGGCCGACGACGACGGTGTGGTCTGCGTGCCCGCCGCGCGCGCCGCCGCCACGCTGGACGCCGCCACCAAGCGCGAGAGTTTCGAGGGAGAAAAACGCGCCAAACTGGCCAGCGGCGTGCTGGGCCTGGACATGTACAAGATGCGCGAACCCCTGGCCGCCGCCGGTTTGAAATACATCGACTGAAACCTGGTCCGCAGCGTCGACCCCAGGTCGAGCTTCCCTGGCCAACCCTGAAAACGAGTGGAGACCCCAACATGCTGAACCGCCGTCACATCACCGCCCTGGCCGCCGCGGCCCTGGCCTGCACCACCCTGGGCGCCCAAGCCCAGGCGCAGGAATGGCCCACCAAGCCCGTGCGCCTGATCACGCCCTTCCCGGCCGGTGCCGGCCCCGAGGTGGTGCTGCGCATGGTGGCCGAAAAGCTGCAGAAGAAGTGGGGCAAGCCCGTCATCGTGGAAAACAAACCCGGTGGCAACGGCTTCATCGCCATCTCTGAATTCAAGCGTGGCGCCACCGATGGCCACGACCTGATCCAGCTGGACAACGTGCACCTGGCCGCCTACCCGCACCTGTTCAAGAAGCTGCCCTACGACCCGGTGAAGGACTTCGAGCCCCTGCTGCCGCTGTTCAAGGCCTACTTCTTCTTGGCCGTGCCCACCAACAGCCCGTACAAGAGCGTGGGCGACCTGATCGCCGACGCCAAGGCCCGGCCCACGGTGTTGAACTACGGCTCCTGGAGCGTGGGCAACCCGGTGCACCTGGGTTCGGCTCTGCTGGAAAGCATGACCAACACGCAGATGCAGCACATCGTCTACAAAGAAGTGTCGCTGCTGTACGCGGGTGTGGCCAACGGCGAACTGAACTGGTCGCTGGGCACGGCCGCCAGCGCCGGCCCCATGGTGCGCGCCGGCAAGGTGAAGTTCCTGGCCGTGGCCGGCCCCAAGCGCCTGGCCAACTTCCCCGACGTGCCCACCGTGGCCGAAAGCGGTGGCCCCGCCGGTTACGAGGTGACGGGCTGGACCACGCTGGCCGCGCCCAAGGGCGTGTCCAAGGCCGTGGCCGACAAGATCCAGAAAGACGTGGAAGAGGCCATCAACGACCCCGAATTGAAGGCCCGCTACGCCACCGTGGGCTACGAACAGTTCCCGGTCACACGCGACCAGTTCAACGCCTTCATCAGCGCGCAGAGCACGCTGTACAAGGGCGTGATCGAACGCGCCAAGGCCTCGCTGGACTGAGTCGGTGCAGGGCATGAACGGCCGTCCGCAGCACATCGCCCTCATCGGCTACGGTGAGGTCGGCAAGATCCTGGCCGAGGACCTGCGGGCGGCTGGCCATGCCGTGTCGACCTTCGACCTGAAGCTGGCCGGTGAAGCCGGTGCGGCCTTGCGCGAACACGCAGCGCAGCACGGTGTGAAGCTGGCCAACAGCGCTGCAGAGGCCGTGCGCGGGGCGGGCCTGGTGGTCAGCGCCGTCACGGCCAGCCAGGCCGTGCCGGTGGCCCAGGCTTGCGCCGCAGGCCTGGCGCCTGACGCGTTCTTCCTGGACTTCAACTCGGCCTCGCCGGGCGCGAAGATCAGCGCGTCTGAATGGGTCAACGCCGCCGGCGGGCGCTACGTGGAAGGCGCGGTGATGACCAGCGTGCCGCCTTACCGCAGCCGCGTGCCCTTGCTGTTGGGCGGGCCGTTCGCGGCGGCGCTGGAACCGCTGCTGCTGGGCCTGGGCTTTGCGCCGAAACTGGCCAGCGAACGCCTGGGCGTGGCCAGCGCCACCAAGATGTGCCGCAGCGTGATGATCAAGGGCCTGGAGGCCATGGTCATCGAAAGCTTCACGGCCGCGCGCCATTACGGCGTGGAAGACGCGGTGCTGGCCTCGCTGCAAGAAACCTTTCCCGGCATCGACTGGGAAAAACAAGGCGCGTATTTCTTTCAACGTGTCATCGAACACGGCCGCCGCCGCAGCGAAGAGGTGCGCGAGGTGGCCCAAACCGTGCGTGAAGCCGGTCTGCAACCCCACAGCGCCAGCGGCACGGCCGAGCGCCAGGCCTGGGTGGCCGACCTGGCCGACGCCGGCCTGTTCGGCACCCGCGGCCAACCCGGTTTCGCCCGCAGCGCCGACTGGCGCGTGGAGGCCGACCGCATCCTTTCTTCCATCGCCCCCAAGGCCTGAAACATGTCCAAACCCACCACGGGTGACTTCACCAAGACGGCCGGCTGGCTGGACTGGTTCGAGGGCCCGGCCCAGCCCCGCTTCCAACTGCCCGTCGGCGCCGTCGACGCGCACTGCCACGTGTTCGGGCCGGGGGCCGAGTTCCCCTACGCCCCCGAGCGCAAGTACACGCCTTGCGATGCCAGCAAACACCAGCTGTTCGCGCTGCGCGACCACCTGGGCTTTGCGCGCAACGTCATCGTGCAGGCCACCTGCCATGGCGCCGACAACCGCGCCCTGGTGGACGCCTGCCGCAGCAGCGGCGGCAAGGCCCGCGGTGTGGCCACCGTCAAGCGCAGCATCAGCGACGCCGAACTGCAGACCCTGCACGAAGCCGGTGTGCGCGGTGTGCGCTTCAACTTCGTCAAGCGCCTGGTGGATTTCACGCCCAAGGACGAGCTGATGGAGATCGCCGGCCGCATCGCCCAGCTGGGCTGGCACGTGGTGATCTATTTCGAGGCCGTGGACCTGCCCGAGCTGTGGGACTTCTTCACCGCCCTGCCCACCACCGTGGTGGTGGACCACATGGGCCGACCCGACGTGTCGCTGCCGGTGGACGGCCCGCAGTTCGCGCTGTTCGAACGGTTCATGAGCGAGCACCCCAACGTGTGGAGCAAGGTCAGCTGCCCCGAGCGGCTGAGCGTTACCGGCCCGAAGGCGCTGCATGGCGAGCAGGCCGCTTACCGCGACGTGGTGCCTTTTGCGCGCCGCATCGTCGAACAGTTCCCCGACCGCGTGTTGTGGGGGACCGACTGGCCCCACCCCAACCTGAAGGACCACATGCCCGACGACGGTTTGTTGGTGGACTTCATCCCGCACATCGCCCCCACGGCCGAACTGCAGCACCGGCTGTTGGTGGCCAACCCCATGCGTTTGTATTGGCCTGAGGAGTGCTGACATGGCCTTGGAAAAACCTTACCTGGACGTGCCCGGCACGACCATCTTCGACGCCGAACAAAGCCGCAAGGGCTATTGGCTGAACCAGTTCTGCATGAGCCTGATGAAGCCCGAGAACCGTGTGCGCTTCAAGGCCGGTGAACGGGCTTACCTCGACGAGTGGGCCATGACCGAAGACCAGAAGCAGGCCGTGCTGGACCGCGACCTGAACCGCTGCATCGCCTTGGGCGGCAACATCTACTTCCTGGCCAAGATCGGCTCCACCGACGGCAAGAGCTTCCAGCAGATGGCCGGCAGCATGACCGGCATGACCGAGGCCGAGTACCGGCAGATGATGGTCAACGGCGGCCGCAGCGCCGAAGGCAACCGCTACATCGGCGAAGACGGTGACGCACAGGCGCACCGTCAGCCCCAAGGTGCTGCAGGCGCTGCGGGCGCTCAACACAAAGGCTGAACCCCATGGCACGCATCACCGCTTCTGTTTTCACCTCGCACGTGCCGGCCATCGGCGCCGCGCTGGACCTGGGCAAGACCCACGAGGACTATTGGAAACCGGTCTTCGCCGGGTACGAGTTCTCCAAGCAGTGGATGAAGGACAACCGCCCCGACGTGGTGTTCCTGGTCTACAACGACCACGCCACGGCCTTCAGCCTGGAGATGATCCCCACCTTCGCCATTGGCACCGCCGAGCGCTATGAGGTGGCTGACGAGGGCTTCGGTCCGCGGCCCGTGCCGCCGGTCATCGGCCACCCTGAACTGGCCAGCCACATCGCGCAGAGCGTGATCCAGGACGACTTCGACCTGACCATCGTCAACCACATGGCCGTGGACCACGGCCTGACGGTACCGCTGTCGCTGATGTGCGGCGCCAAGGACCCGCAGAAAGACGCCTGGCCCTGCCCGGTGATCCCGTTCGCGGTGAACGTGGTGCAGTACCCCGTGCCTTCGGGCCGGCGCTGTTTTGCGCTGGGCCAGGCCATCCGCCGCGCGGTGGAAAGTTACGACGACAACCTCAACGTGCACATCTGGGGCACGGGTGGCATGAGCCACCAGCTGCAGGGCGCGCGAGCAGGTTTGATCAACCGCGAATGGGACAACGCCTGGCTGGACCAGATGATCGCCGACCCCGTGGGCTGCGCCAACACGCCGCACATCGACTACGTGCGCGAGGCCGGCAGCGAAGGCATCGAGCTGGTGATGTGGTTGATCGCGCGCGGCGCGATGAGCGACATCGTCGACGGCCGCGTGCAAGGCCCGGCGCCCAAAGTGGCGCACCGTTTCTACCATGTGCCCGCCAGCAACACGGCGGTGGGCCACCTGATCCTGGAAGACCAATCATGACCATCCACGTCGCTCTGGCCGGTGCCGGCGCCTTCGGCATCAAACACCTGGACGCCATCAAGCTCATCCCCGATGTGAAGGTGGTGTCGCTGATCAGCCGCGACCTCGCCAAGACCCAGGAAGTGGCCGACAAGTACGGCATTCCCCACGTCACCACCCGCCTGGAAGACAGCCTGGCGATGAAGGAAGTCGACGCCGTCATCCTGTGCACGCCCACGCAGATGCACGCGGCCCAGACCACGGCCTGCCTGCAGGCCGGCAAGCACGTGCAGGTGGAGATCCCGCTGTGCGACGTGCTGAAAGAAGGCCGCGACGTCGTGGCCCTGCAGCAGCAGGTGGGCAAGGTCGCCATGTGCGGCCACACGCGCCGCTTCAACCCCAGCCACCAGTGGGTGCACCAGAAGATTCAGGCCGGCCAGTTCAACATCCAGCAGATGGATGTGCAGACCTACTTCTTCCGCCGCAGCAACATGAATGCGCTGGGCCAGCCGCGCAGCTGGACCGACCACCTGCTGTGGCACCACGCCGCGCACACGGTGGACCTGTTCGCCTACCAGTGCGGCAGCCCGGTGGTGAAGGCCAACGCCATCCAGGGCCCCATCCACCCCACGTTGGGCATCGCGATGGACATGAGCATCCAGCTGAAGGCCGCCAACGGCGCCATCTGCACGCTGTCGCTCAGCTTCAACAACGACGGGCCGTTGGGCACCTTCTTCCGCTACATCGGCGACAGCGGCACCTACATCGCACGCTACGACGACCTGTTCAACGGCAAAGAAGAAAAGATCGACGTCTCGCAGGTGGCGGTGTCGATGAACGGCATCGAACTGCAAGACCGCGAGTTCTTCGCAGCCATCCGCGAAGGCCGCGAGCCCAACGGCAGCGTGGCCCAGGTGCTGCCTTGCTACGAAGTGCTGCACAGCCTGGAGCAGCAACTGGCCTGAACGTCCCAAGCCCGCTTTGCGCTGCAGCAGGCCGGGCCCTGGGCCTGTCCGTCCCCGTCACCCTTCAGCCCCCACCCCACGCCATGGACACCCGACGCATCGGCCCTTTTGAGGTCTCGGCCATCGGCCTGGGCTGCATGAACCTCAGCCACGCTTACGGCACACCGCCTTCGGCCGAAGCCGGTGAACGCCTGCTGCTGTCGGCCTTGGACCAAGGTGTGACGCTGTTCGACACCGCGGCCTTGTACGGTTTCGGCGCCAACGAAAGCCTGGTGGGCCGCGTCTTGAAGGCGCACCGCAGCCGCATCACGCTGTGCAGCAAGGGCGGCATGACGGGGCAACCCGTGGGGCCCGACGGTGCGTTGCAAAGGGTGATCGACGGCCGGCCGGCGTCCATCCAACGCGACTGCGAAGACAGCCTGCGCCGCCTGGGCACCGACTGCATCGACCTGTACTACCTGCACCGCTGGCACAAAGCGGTGCCCATCGAAGACAGCGTCGGCGCGATGGCCGACCTCGTGCGCGCCGGCAAGGTGCGCACCTTGGGCCTGAGCGAGGTCTCGGCGGCGACGCTGAAGCGCGCGCACCGCGAGCACCCCATCGCCGCGCTGCAAACGGAGTACAGCCCCTGGACGCGCAACCCCGAGATCGCGGTGCTCCAGGCCTGCCGCGAGCTCGGCACCGCCTTCGTCGCCTTCAGCCCCGTGGGCCGCGGCTTCCTGACCGACACGCTGCCCGACGTGGCGGCGCTGCATGCCAAGGACATCCGCCGCTCGATGCCGCGCTTCGCGGCCGAGCATTGGCCGGCCAACCTGGCGCTGCACCAGCGGCTGGCCGCGCTGGCGCGCGAGGCGGGCTGCACGACGGCGCAGCTGTCGCTGGCCTGGGTGCTGTCGCGCGCGCCGCAGGTGCTGGTGATCCCGGGCACCACGAGCGTGGCGCACCTGCACGAGAACCTGGCCACACCGCAGCTGCCGGCCGCGGTGCTCGAGGCCGTGAGCGCGCTGATGACGCCCGAGGCGCCCGCCGGCAACCGCTACGGCGCGCAGGCCCAGGGCGAGGTCGACACCGAGACCTTCTGACGCTACCCGCGGGAGCCCGTAGGGCCTGGTCGCCTATGTGCGGAAGCGAACAGACGCTATGCCGGGCGACTCCTACCCTGCTCCAGGGTTGCCTTGCGCTGCAGGCGTCCCCCGCGAACCTGGCGCTCATGATCATCACCCCACAAGAACAACGCAACGAGTCCGAACCTCAACCCGGCAACGGCCGTCGGCTCGGGCTTTCACCTGAGGCCCGCCACCGGCGTTCGCTGCTGAAGGCCGGCGCGCTGCATGACGCCATCCTCGGCAGCGAGAGCGTCTCCAGCATCGCCGCCGACGAGCACGGCGTGGTGCAGCTGTTCAACGTCGGCGCCGAGCGGCTGCTGGGCTACAGCGCAGCCGAGGTCGTCGACCGGCTGACGCCGGCGGATCTGTCGGACGCCGACGAGTTGCAGTGCCGGGCCTGCCAGCTGAGCAAGGAAGCCGGCGTCGACATCGCGCCCGGTTTCGAGGCGCTGGTCTACAAGGCCGCGCGCGGC
>JBKCUM010000190.1:0-4867 GCA_046318395.1 Rubrivivax sp. | reverse complement strand
GGGCCTGGTGCGTATGCTGTCGCGCTCCAGCCGCGTGTGGCGCAAGCCCAGCCACAGGCCCCAGGGGCCGGCTTGGATGGCATCGCGCAGGTACAGCTCGCGGCTGCTTTCCGTGCGGTTGGTGTTGCCGTCGGGGAAGCCCGCCGAGGGCGGTGTGTCCAGGCTGCCGTCGTCGCGGCCGGTGCCGGCGATGTCGAACACCTGGTCTTCAAACCGTGCGCGGTAGCGGCTGAACTGCACACCGGCTTCCACCTGGTGCTGCAGGCCGCCGGTGTTGAAGCGGCCACGGGCGCCCAGGTCCAGCGCGTCGGGGTTGCGACGTTCGTTCAGGCTGGTGAATTGCCAGTAGGTGAAGCTGCCGTCGGGCGCGAAGCGGTCGCACCACTGCGGGCATTCGTAGTTGGCGTCGTACACGCCGTAGGGGAAGGCCGTGCGGTCGTCGGTCTTCAGCCGCTGGGCCATGGCGTGGGCCTGCAGGCGCCAGTCTTCGTTCAGCCGCTGTTGCAGGCGCAAGCTGGCCGTGCGGCCGGCGAAGCGCACGGGCCCGTTCCAGGGCTGGCGGTTCAGGTTCAGGTCGGGGTCTATGCTGCTGGCCGCAGGCAGGTTGTTGCCGCGCAGGCTGAAGCCGGTGACGCTGGGCTGCTGCTGCAGGCTGTCTTCCATTTCAGCTTCCAGCAGCGTGGCCGCGCTCAGGCGCCAATCGGCGGCCAGGGCCACCAATCGGCGGTGGCCTTGGGTGTCGCGCACGCGCGGGTCCAGGTGTTCGTAGGCGGCGTTCACACGCCAGCCGAACTGGCCTTCGGCGCCAGCGCGGTCGCTCAGGTCCACGGCGGTCAGCAGCGAGCCTTGTTCGCGCCAGCCGACGGTGGCGCTGCGCAGCGCAGCCACGGGGCGCTTCACGGTGAAGTTCACCAGGCCGCCCGGGGCGCTGGTGCCGGCCTGCAGGCCGCTGCTGCCTTTGAGCAGTTCCACGCCGGCTTTGTTGTCCAGCGCGATGGCGGTTTCTGCGTTGATGGGCAGGCCGTCGCGCCGGTAGTTGAAGCGGTTGTCCAGCGTGTAGCCGCGCACGGCGATCAGGCTCCAGTAGCCCGGTGCGTTGTAGGCGTTGCCCACGCTGGCGTCCAGGTTCACCAGGTCGCCCACGCGGGTGGCGCCGCTGTCTTGCAGGCGGGCGTTGCTGAAGCCCTGGGTCTGCAGCGGCGTGCTGCCTTCGGCCAGCGGTGCGAAACCGCTGAAGGCCGGCACGGCGTCGTTGCGGCCGGTGACGGTGATGGGGGAGGGGTTGTTCGGCGTGCTGGTTTGCGCAGCGGCGGCGAAAGACAGGCTACAGGCGCTGAAAGCGGCCAGGGCCAGGGCGGAGCGGTGGAACGGGAATGGATGTGCCATCTTGTGCTGTGGAAAGCGATGGCAGGGCTGCAAGCCAAGCGCACGGCCCCAGAACAGGGCCGTGTGTGTAGAGCTGCTTCCCTGCGCGAGCATTACCTCGATCAGGTTCAAAGGGTTTTTCTCAGTCGAGCCTGACGGCTCAACACCCCTAGCGGAGGGCTGCGGCGGAACTGCCGCAGCCGGGCGGGACTATAGCGGCTGGAAGACCAGCCCTCCCATCAGCGGATCAATTCGCCCAGCTTGTCCTTGCGGTCTTTCCAAGCGTCGGCGTCGGGCAGCGCGCCCTTGCGCTTGGTGATGCTGGGCCACTTCTTGGCCAGGTCGGCGTTCAGCTTGATGAAGGCCAACTGTTCGGCCGGCACGTCTTCCTCGGGCAGGATGGCGTTGACCGGGCACTCGGGGATGCACACGGCGCAGTCGATGCACTCGTCGGGGTCGATGACCAGGAAGTTCGGGCCTTCGCGGAAGCAGTCCACCGGGCAGACGTCCACGCAGTCGGTGTACTTGCAGCGGATGCACGATTCGAGAACGACGTGGGTCATGAAAAGACTCGCAGAAAAGGTGTGGCCGGCCTGGCGCCGGCGCTGAAGGGTGACAAGTGGGCGGCTGCCGCCCAGGTTCGTCCAGGCGAAGCCGCGGATTTTAAAGCGTGACCGGCTGGGCCTGGTGTTGCGCTGGCGCAGTGTCCGACCCCTGCGCAGGGGCCACCGGGCCCGCAGCCACCGCCGCAGCGCCCACGCCCACCACCACCACGGCCGGGCGGCCGGCGTGCAGCAGGGCGGCTTCGCCCAGGCTGGGCAGGGTGTGGCTGCTGGCCAGTTGGTCGGGCCAGCCCGCGCGCGACACCACGCTGACCGGCGTGTCCGCCGGCCAGCCGGCCTGCAGCAGGCGGCGGCCCAGCGCGGCCAGTTGGCGGCCGGCCATGTAGAACACCTCGGTGTCGGCGGTGCGGCTGGCCTGCAGCCGGCCTTCCTGCGTCATGGCCGTGCTCAGGCTGACGCTGCGGCCTTGGCCGCGGCGCGTCAGCGGGCGCTGGGTGGCGGCGGCCGCGGCGATGGCCGCCGTGACACCCGGCACCACCTCGCTGGGGATGCCGTGTTTGGCCAGTGCCAGCAGTTCTTCTTCCAGGCGGCCGAAGACCGACGGGTCGCCGCCTTTCAAGCGCACCACGGTGCCGTGGTTCAGCGCGGCGTCCACCAGCAGGCGGTTGATATCGGCCTGGCCCATGGCGTGGTCGAAGCCGCGTTTGCCCACGTCCACCCAGCGCACCTTGGGCGCGTAGACGCGCAAGGCGGGGTCGGTCAGCGCGTCGAACAACACCACCTCGGCCTGCGCCAGGCGCTGCGCGCCGCGCACGGTGATGAGGTCGGCGGCGCCAGGGCCGGCGCCGATGAAGATGACATGGCCCATGTTGGCTTTCAGCTCCCGCGCTCAGGCCGCCACGGCGGCGCTGGCTTGGTGGCGCAGCAGCGAGCTCATGTGCAGGCCGCATTCCTTGGCCGCACCTTCTTGTTCCCACCACCAGCGGCCGGCGCGGTGGTCTTCGCCCGTGGCAATGGCGCGCGTGCAGGGCTCGCAGCCGATGCTGGGGAAGAACTGGTCGTGCAGTTCGTTGTAGGGCACGTTGAACTGCTTCACGTACTGCCACACGTCGGCTTCGCTCCAGTCGGCCAGCGGGTAGAACTTCTCGCGGCCTTCACCGTCGATCTCGAAGAAAGGCACGTGGGCGCGCGTTTCGCTCTGTTCGCGGCGCAGGCCCGTCACCCAGGCCGTGCGCCCGGCCAGCAGGCGTTGCATGGGTTCGACCTTGCGCACCTCGCAGCAGCCCTTGCGCAGGTCCACGCTCTGGCGCATGGCCAGGTCACCGTGGCGACGCACAAAGTGCACCACGGCCTCGGCCTGGGGCTTGAAGACCTGCACCTGCAGGCCGTAGCGCTGTTCGATGCGGGGGATCAGCGCCAGCGTTTCGGCGTGCAGCTTGCCGGTGTCCAGCGTGGCCACGGTGATGGGCAGCTGGTGGCGGGCGATCATGTCGGTCAGCACCATGCCTTCGACACCCAGGCTGCTGGACTGCACGATGCTGCCGGCATGGTCTTCGGCGGCTTCACGCAGCAAGGCCACGGCATGGGCCACGCGGGCCTCGAAGCCGCGGGTCTTGCGGGCGTGTTGTTCAACGGCGTTGGCCATGGTGTTGGCGGCTCCGGTGTCTCAGGCGGGCTGGCGGGCGAAGACGGGTGCGGCGCCGGTGGCGTCGCCCTGGTAGTGCGCGGGGATGTGGCCCAGCACACGCTGCGCGCTTTCCAGCTTCTGGTCGGCACGCAGTTGCACGCTGTCGAAGCCGCATCGCTGCAGCAGCGGCACCATGTCCACCAGCACGTCGCCGGTGGCGCGGATCTCGCCGGTGTAGCGCAGCCGGCCGCGCAGCAGCACGGCCTGCGAATAGGCGCGGCCGTCGGTCCACTTGGGGAAGTTCAGCACCACCAACGGGGCGGCGGCCACGTCGGCGGGGTGGGCCAGCACGTCGTCGGTGTTGGTGAAGGCCAGGGCCGTGGCCGGGGCCGGGGTTTGGGCGTCGATGAATTGCATGTTGGGCGCTCCTGGCGGCACTCAGGCCGTGGCCACGGGGGCGGTGGCGGTGGTGCGGCGCACGGCGTCGGCGGCGGCCCGGAAGGGCACCGTGCCCAGGCGCTTGGCCACGTCGATGAACTTCTCGCCGGCCTGGCGTTCGCGGCGGTACACGTCGATGACGGCTTCCATCACGTCGGGCACTTCGTCGGCGGCGAAAGACGGGCCGATGACCTTGCCGGCGGCGGTGGCGCCGCTGAGCGTGGAGCCGTCGCTGCCGGCCACCGTCACCTGGTACCACTCGCTGCCGTCTTTATCGACACCCAGGATGCCGATGTGGCCGCTGTGGTGGTGGCCGCAGCTGTTGATGCAGCCGCTGATGTGCAGGTCGATGTCACCGATGTCGTGCAGCGTGTCCAGGTCGTCGAAACGTTCGTTGATGGCCGCGGCGATGGGGATGCTGCGGGCATTGGCCAGGGCGCACAGGTCGCCGCCAGGGCAGGCGATCATGTCGGTCAGGAAGCCGATGTTGGGCGTGGCGAAACCGCATTCCACGGCCTCCACCCACAGCGCGCGCAACTGGCTTTCATGCACCCAGGGCAGAAGCAGGTTCTGGTCGTGCGTGACACGCAGTTCGCTGTGGCTGAAACGTTCGGCCAGTTCGGCGGCGGCGTCCATCTGGTCGGCCGTCACGTCACCGGGCGGCAGGCCGGCGCGCTTGAGCGACAAGGTGACAGCCCGGTAGCCGGCGCGCTGATGAGCGTGCACGTTGCGCTCCAGCCAGCGGCTGTAGGCGCGCGGGGTGTCGGCATCAGCCGCAGGAGCCTGGCCGGCGGCGCTGGCCGGCAGCAGGCCTTCGGGGGCCACGAAGCAGGCAGCCACGCGGTCGAACTCGGCCTGCGGAATGAGGTGGGGC
>JBKCUM010000189.1:0-10919 GCA_046318395.1 Rubrivivax sp. | reverse complement strand
GCCACCTAAGCGTTTGCCAAAACACGCTAACGCATCACGTCCCGCGCCGCCTATCGGTTTGGCGTCCACAAACAAAAACGCCCCGATGGTTCAGGGCGTTTTGCTGACGGTGGCCGTTGCAGCCGTTTTGACACGGACTGCTGAGGAGCCTTTTTTCTGCCCGCTCGGCCCGGGATGGCCAGCGCACACGCCGATAATCCCGCCCGCGCCCGGATGGCGAAATAGGTAGACGCAGCGGACTTAAACTCCGCCGCCTTCGAAAGGGGGCGTACCGGTTCGACCCCGGTTCCGGGCACCAACCGTGGCGGGGTGGTCAGCGCGTGCTGCGCAGATCAAGCCGGCGTCGCGCGCGCGGTGTTGCCAGCCGCGTTGCGCCGCGGTACCTGGGCCAACAGGGTGTGCTCCGGCCATTCGCGCCCGGCCTGCCAGGCTTCGCTGAACGCCTGCGCCCCCAAACGTTGCAGCAATTGGGCCACCACCGCCGCGCGCCGTTGCAGCATGAACGGGTAGTGGTCCAGGGCGAACAAGCGCTCCCGCAGCGCTTCGCGGGCGCCCAGCCAACGTGCCGCTTGAGCGGTGTCGCCGGTGTCCAGCGCCAACAGCCCCCACAGTTCTGCGCAAAGGCACAAGCCCTCTCGCCGGCTGCGCTGGTAAATGGCCAGGGCCTGTTCGGCCAGGCTGATGGCTTGGTCGGCCTGGCCGCGCGCCCGGGCTGCGTGGCCTTGCAGCAGCAAGGCCGTGGCGCGGGCTTCGTCCAAGCCGCCTTGCTGGGTGACCTGCACCACCTGCGTCAGCGCGGCTTCAAAACCCGGCAGGTCGTCCTCGGCCCAACAGACTTTGGCCAACTCCAGCAGCGCCCAGGACAGGTCCGATGCCACGGGGTCATCGCGGCTGTCGGTCACCACCCGCAGCAACTGGCGCGCGCGCTGGAAGTCGCCGAAAAACAGGGCGGCACGGCCCAGCAGGAAGTGTCCGTTGGCGATGTAGGCCTTGTCGCCAATGTCGCGGCCCAAGGCCAAGGCTTCCTCAAAATGCTGCACGGCCTGTGCGGCGTCGCCCGCGGCGATGGCCACGAAGCCCAGGCGCACCAGCGCGTGGCAAATGCGGCGGCGGTCCCCACCCCGTCGGGTGGCGGCCAGGCCTTGCAGCATCCAGTGCCGCGCGCTGGCCACGTCGTTGCGCATCTCGGCCTCGAAGCCCAGGAAGACCAGGGTGGTGCCGGCCCAGCTGTCGTTGCCGTCGGCCTGGAACAAGGCCAGCGCGTTGTGCAGGTGGTGGCAGGCTTGCTGGCAGCGGTTGAGCTCCAAGGCCGAGGCGCCCAGCACAAACAAGGCCGCGGCTTCGGCGTCGGGTGCTGGTTGCCGGCGCGCGATGTCCAACGCGCGGGCCGCCAACTGTTCGGCCTGTGCAAAGTCGCCCAGGTTGCGTGCGATGTAGCCCGCACGCGCCAGCGCCAACGCGTGCACCGGGTCTTCCGGTGCCTGGGCGACGGCCTGGAGCAGGGTCTCCAGCCCGGCGGCCCGGTGCCCGCGCAGATCCCAATAGCGCCACAAGGCGCTGGCCAGGCGCAGCTGGGTTGCGGGTTGTTGTGCCTGGGCATGGGTCATGGCCTGCTGGAGGTTGGCCGACTCGGCTTCCAACACCGCCAGCCAGTGCGCTTGCTGGTGCGCGCTGACGCCGGGTTCGCTGCGTTCGGCCAGCGTCAGCATGTATTGCAAGTGCGCGTCGCGCAGTGCCTGCGCCTCACCGGCGCTCTGCAGTTTTTCCAGCGCATGGTGCCGGATGGTCTCCAGCATCTGGTAGCGCATGGCCGGGCCGTCGCTGCTGCCCATGGCCTGGGTCTGCAGCAGCGACTGGTCGGTCAGGCTGGCCAGCAGCGGCAGCACTTGGGCCGGTTGCAGCGGGGCCAGGTTGCCGCAAATGGCTTCGGCGGCTTCCAGCGTGCAGCCGCCAGCAAACACGGCCAAGCGCCGCAGCAGCACCTGCTCGGCCGGTGCCAGGAGGCCGTGGCTCCAGTCCACCATGGCACGCAAGGTCTGTTGGCGGGGCAGGGCGCCGCGCCGGCCGCTGCTCAGCAGGTTGAAGCGGTCGTCCAGCCGCTGCGCGATCTGGTGGACCGTCAAGGCGCGCAGGCGTGCCGCGGCCAGTTCGATGGCCAGGGGGATGCCATCCAGCTTGCGGCAGATCTGCAGCACGGTGGCCGCGGTGTGGTCGCTGAGCTTGAAGCCGGGGCTGGCCTGGTGCGCGCGGTCCAAGAACAGCTGTACAGCCTCGGACTGCAGCAGCGCGCGCGTCGTCGGCGCGTCACCCGCCGGCGGCAACTGCAGAGAACCGACCCGGCAGACGTGTTCGCCCTCCACCGCCAACGGTGCACGGCTGGTGGCCAGCACGCGCAGGTCTGGGCTGTGGCGCAACAGGGTGTCGCACAGGCCGGCGCAGGCGTCCAGCAGGTGCTCGCAGTTGTCCAGCACCAGCAAAAGCTCTTTGCCGGCCAGCCACTGGTTCAGCGAGGTCTGCAGAGGGCGTCCGCGAACTTTGCGCACACCCAGAGCGCCGGCCACGGCGGCGGGCACTGCGGTGGCTTCGGTTTCCTGGGCGAGGTCCACGAACCAGACGCCTTGGCGAAACGCCGGCAGCAGTTCTTGTGCCGCACGCAGTGCCAGGCGCGTCTTGCCCGTGCCGCCAGAGCCTGTCAGGGTCACCAGCCGCTGCTGCTGCAGTGCTTGGCAGACCGTGCGCAGTTCGGCCTCGCGGCCGATGAAGCTGGTCAGGCTGGCGGGCAGGTGCAGGGGCGGGCGCGGCGCCGCGGCCAGGTCCCGTTCCGCGCCGTCGCAAGGTGTCGCCAGTCGCCAGGACGCCCCGTCGTGCACCAAGGTTTGCCGGTCCACCAGCCGTTGCAGCAGCAGGCGGGCGCGCCCGGGCAGGCCGCCGCTGTGTTCGGCCAGCCAGGCCAGCAGTTCGGCCGGCGGGTCCCATTGCAACAGCAACCGCAGCCACACGCGCAAGGTGTCGGGCTGAAAGGCGGGCAGGTGCAGCGTGCACTGCAAGGGGGCCTCGCCCAGCACCGCGCCTGGCCCTGCGGCATCGCCCGCCACCACCGCCAGCGCCACCGGGTGGCGCACGTCGTCTTCCGTGGGGCCCAGCAGTTGGCGCAGCAGGTGCAGCGTGGACCAGTCCAGGTCGGCCAGATCGTCCACGCACACCAACGTGCCCGTTTGCCCGCCGGCTTGGGCGCGTGCCTGCCATGCCCGGCGCAGCGCCGCAGCGTCGTCGCTTTGTTCGGTGTTCGTGGGCCAGTCGGGGCAGGCGCGTGCCAAGGCGGCGAAGGGCCGCGCTTTCAGGCGGGCGCTGCCCTGCAGCGACCACACCTGCCAGCCCAAGCTGCTGGCCCGCCGTGCCAGTTCGGCCAGCATCGTGCTGCGGCCTGAGCCGGGGGCGCCGGTGATGGTCAACAGCCCCTGGCCAGCTGTTGGCAGGCCTTGCAGGAAGGCTTGGCCCTGGGCCAACGCGTCGTCGCGTTCCAGGCAGCGGCCGTTGGCCTGGAAGTCCAGGGTCGGACCCGAGCTGGGGTGGTCTGCCACCACCACCCGGCCGCGGCCCTGCCGCTTGGCCGCGTAACTTCGCCGGTCGGCGGCTTCGAACAAGGCGGTGGCGGCCTGGCCATCGTCTGGGAGCGCGGCCACGCCCAGGCTGAGGCTGACCTGCAGTCCGCCATCGGCCATGGGCTGGCGCACGGCGTCGAGGATGCGCTGGGCCAGTTCACGCGCTTCGGCCTTGCCGGTGTCGGGCAGCACCAGCACGAACTCGTCACCACCGTAGCGGAACAGGGCGTCGCTGTCGCGGGTGGCGCTGCGCACGCGCTGGACCACGGTTTGCAGCACGGCGTCGCCGCGGCGGTGGCCAAAGGCGTCGTTGATGCTCTTGAAATGGTCGACGTCGAACACCACCAGCGCACATCGCCCGCCCCGGCAGGCGCGGTCCACGGTGTGTTGCCAGTGGGGTTCGAAGGCGGCGCGCGCCCCGGCGCCTGTCAGGCCGTCCAGAGAGGCATGGGCGAGGGCGTCGGGCGACGGGGTGGGCATGCGCCAAAGTCTAGGCGTTGGGCGTGCAGTGTGCCTCGATTGGAACGTTAACTGTTGGGTCTTCACCGGGTGTTGGGCTGGCCTGGCGTTCCCGGGCCGGGTGCGCGTGCGAGCATCAGGGCCCCATGTCAGCGGGCGGAATGCCCAGCGCCTTGTCATGTCTGTTGTCTCTGCTTCTGCTGCACCCACGCCGCTGGACCGATGGGCCCGCCTGCGCGCCCGCTTCGACGGTGTGTTGATGCGCCCACCCGCGCCTGTGCAGTTGCCGACTGCGCCCGCCGCCTTGGACCCCCGATGGCAGGCCTGGTGCCACCAGGCCGATGCGGTGGCGGTGGCGGCGGTCCGCGCTGGGGCGGGCGTCGAGGCGACACTGGACCACGCCATGCAGGTGCTGGATGGCAGCGTGGCGTTGGCCGCGTGCGGGGGTCGCCTGGCTGGTTGGCGCTACCGGCTCGGGCTGAAGGCGCGTGAGTTCCTGCAAGCGCAGCCCCGGCTGGCCGATCCCTGGGACGCCGGCTGGCTGCAGCCCGGGCCGGCCGTGCTGGCGCGTTTGGCCGCGTTCCAGCCCCGGCGCCACACCTTGGTGGTGGTGCCTGCCGCGCAAGTGGCCGAGGTGCTGGTGTGGCTGGCTGCTCGGCCGGTGACCGTGGCGGCCCCGGGTTCGCTGCGCTTGCGGCTGTTGTTGGTGTGTCCGCCTGGTCAGCCTGGGTTGGCGCGCTTGGAGGCGGCACTCCAATCCCAGGCCTGGGCCCCCTTGTCGGCCGGGCTGTGGCTAGAATAGAACGATCGTTCGATTTTTCGCGGATTCTGGGGCTGTCAGGGCTTGTGCTCTGCTGCGGTGCAAAACCCCGACCCTAGAATCCCTGGTTAACGTTTACGTCAACTGCACAGGAGCCCCTGTCATGAAGGTGCTGGTCCCCGTCAAACGGGTGGTCGATTACAACGTCAAGGTCCGCGTGAAGAGCGACGGCACCGGCGTGGACATCGCCAACGTCAAGATGAGCATGAACCCCTTCGACGAGATCGCCGTCGAAGAGGCCGTCCGCCTGAAGCAAAAGGTCATCGTCACGGAAATCGTGTCCGTGACCTGCGGAGTCACGCACTGCCAGGAAACCCTGCGCACGGCCATGTCCATTGGCGCCGACCGCGCCATCCTGGTCGAGACCGCCGAAGAACTGCAGCCCCTGGCCGTGGCCAAGCTGCTGAAGGCCCTGGTCGACAAAGAGCAGCCTGGCTTGGTGATCCTGGGCAAGCAGGCCATCGACGACGACTGCAACCAGACCGGCCAGATGCTGGCCGCGCTGGCGGGCCTGCCGCAAGCCACCTTTGCCAGCAAGGTGGACGTGGCCGACGGTTTTGCCTCCGTCACGCGTGAAGTCGACGGCGGCCTGGAGACGCTGAAGGTCAAGCTGCCGGCGGTGGTCACCACCGACCTGCGCCTGAACGAGCCGCGCTACGTCACGCTGCCCAACATCATGAAGGCCAAGAAGAAGCCGCTGGACGTGGTGAAGCCGGCCGACCTGGGCGTGGACGTGACGCCGCGCATCAAGACGCTGAGCGTGGCCGAGCCCGCCAAGCGTGGTGCCGGCATCAAGGTGCCGGACGTTGCCACCCTGGTGGCCAAGCTGAAGAACGAAGCGAAGGTGATCTGACATGGCAGCCCTCGTCATTGCCGAACACGACAACGCGTCCATCAAGGGCGCGACCCTGAACACCGTCACCGCGGCCCTGGCCTGCGGTGGTGAAGTGCACGTGCTGGTGGCCGGCGCCGGTGCCGCCGCCGCGGCCGCCGCTGCGGCGCAGATCGCCGGTGTGGCCAAGGTGTTGCACGCCGACGCTCCGGGCCTGGACCATGGCCTGGCCGAAAACGTCGCCGCGCAAGTGGTGGCCGTGGCCGGTGCTTACAGCCACCTGCTGTTCCCCGCCACCGCCAGCGGCAAGAACGTGGCCCCGCGCGTGGCCGCGCTGCTGGACGTGGCGCAGATCAGCGACGCCACCAAGGTCATCAGCGCCGACACCTTCGAGCGCCCGATCTACGCCGGCAACGCCATCGCCACCGTGCAGAGCCTGGACGCCACCAAGGTCATCACCGTGCGCACCACGGGCTTTGACGCCGCGGCCGCCACCGGTGGCAGCGCCGCCGTGGAAAGCCTGAGCGCCGTGGCCGACGCCGGCACCAGCGCTTACGTGGGCAGCGAGATCGCCAAGAGCGACCGCCCCGAGCTGACCGCCGCCAAGATCATCGTCAGCGGTGGCCGCGCCTTGGGCAGCAGCGAGAAGTTCACCGAAGTGATGACGCCGCTGGCTGACAAGCTGGGCGCTGCCCTGGGCGCCAGCCGCGCCGCGGTGGACGCGGGCTATGCGCCCAACGACTGGCAAGTGGGCCAGACCGGCAAGATCGTCGCGCCCCAGCTGTACGTGGCCTGCGGCATCTCCGGCGCCATCCAGCACCTGGCGGGCATGAAGGACTCCAAGGTGATCGTCGCGATCAACAAGGACCCCGAAGCGCCCATCTTCAGCGTGGCCGACTACGGCCTGGAGGCCGACCTGTTCACGGCCGTGCCCGAGCTGATCAACAGCCTCTGACCTGACCGATCACAGGGCGCCCTTGACACCACGTCGGGCGCCCTTTTTGTATCTGGAGACCCCCCATGACATACCGTGCCCCCATCAAGGACATGCTGTTCGTGATGAAGGAGCTGGCCGGCATTGAGCAGGTCGCGCAACTGCCCGGCCACGAAGACGCCGGCTACGACACCGCCGCCGCCGTGCTGGAGGAATGCGCCAAGCTCACCGAAGGCGTCATCGCCCCGCTGAACTGGCCCAGCGACCAGAACCCTTCCAGCTGGCACGACGGCCAGGTGCGCACCACGCCCGGCTTCAAGGAAGCCTTCAAGCAGTACGCCGAAGGCGGCTGGCAGGGCCTGCAGCACCCCACAGAGTTCGGCGGCCAGGGCCTGCCCAAGCTGATCCACGCCGCGTGCTGCGAGATGGTGAACAGCGCCAGCATCAGCTTTGCGCTGTGCCCGCTGCTGACCGACGGCGCCATTGAAGCGCTGCTGACGGCCGGCACGCCCGAGCAGCAGGCGGCCTACCTGCCGTCGATGATCGACGGCACCTTCACGGGCTCGATGAACCTGACCGAGCCGCAGGCCGGCAGCGACCTGAGCATGGTGCGCACGCGCGCCGAGCCGCAGCCCGACGGCAGCTACAAGATCTTCGGTACCAAGATCTACATCACCTACGGCGAACACGACATGGCGGACAACATCGTCCACCTGGTGCTGGCCCGCGTGGTGGGCGCGCCCGAAGGCGTGAAGGGCATCAGCCTGTTCATCTGCCCCAAGGTGCTGGCCGACGGCACGCGCAACGACGTGCACTGCGTCAGCATCGAGCACAAGCTGGGCATCAAGGCCAGCCCCACGGCCGTGCTGCAGTACGGCGACCACGGCGGCGCGGTGGGTTACCTGGTGGGCCAGGAGAACCGTGGCCTGGAGTACATGTTCATCATGATGAACGCCGCCCGCTTTGGCGTGGGCGTGCAGGGCATCGCGCTGGCTGAACGTGCCTACCAGGGCGCTGTGCGCTACGCGCGCGACCGCGTGCAAAGCCGCCCGGTGGACGGCTCCATGGCCACGGCCGCGCCCATCATCCACCACCCGGATGTGCGCCGCATGCTGATGACCATGCGCGCTTACACCGAAGGTTGCCGCGCCATGGCGCTGGTGGGCGCCGCGGCCTTCGATGCCGCCCACGCCCACCCCGACGCCGAGGTGCGCAAGGAAAACCAGACCTTCTACGAATTCCTGGTGCCGCTGATCAAGGGCCTGTCCACCGAGATGAGCCTGCAGGTCGCCAGCCTGGGCGTGCAGGTGCACGGCGGCATGGGCTTCATCGAAGAAACCGGTGCGGCGCAGCACCTGCGGGATTCGAAGATCCTGGCCATCTACGAAGGCACGACCGCCATCCAGGCCAACGACCTGGTGGGCCGCAAGACCGGCCGCGACGGCGGCGCCACCGCGCGCGCCATCGCGGCGCAAATCGAAGCCACGGAAAACCAGTTGGCGGCCCGTACCAGCGCCGACGCGCAGGCCATGGCGCGCCGCCTGAAGGCTGGCCGCGAGGCCTTCCTGGGCGCGGTGGACTTCATCGCCGGCCAAGGCAAGGCCAACCCCAATGCCGTCTACGCCGGCAGCGTGAACTACCTGATGCTGGCCGGCACCGTGGTGGCCGGTTGGCAGATGTGCCGCGCGCTGCTGGTGGCCGAAGACCGCCTGGCCGAAGGCGTGGACACCGACTTCATGAAGGCCAAGATCGCCACCGCGCGCTTCTACGCCGACCACATCCTCACCCAGGCCCCAGCGCTGCGCGACACCATCGTCGAAGGCGCCGAGGCCGTCACCGCCCTGGCCTTGGAGGCTTTCTGATGACTTTGCCCGCCGCTTTGCAACGTGTGCCGTTCCCGGTGATCGGCTCGCCGCTGTTCATCATCAGCAACCCCAAGCTGGTCATCGCCCAGTGCCAGGCCGGCATCGTGGGCTCCATGCCCGCGCTGAACGCCCGCCCGGCTTCGCAGCTGGACGAGTGGCTGGCGGAAATCACCGAGACCCTGGCCGCCTGGGACAAGGCGCACCCGGAATCGCCCTCGGCGCCGTTCGCCATCAACCAGATCGGGCACAAGAGCAACGACCGGCTCGAGCACGACATGCAGATGTGCGCCAAGTACAAGGTGCCCATCGTCATCACCAGCCTGGGCGCGCGCACCGACGTGAACGACGCCGTGCACAGCTGGGGTGGCATCGTGCTGCACGACATCATCAACAACATGTTCGCGCGCAAGGCCATCGAGAAGGGCGCCGATGGCCTGATCGCCGTGGCCGCGGGGGCCGGTGGCCATGCGGGCGTGAAGAGCCCGTTCGCGCTGGTGCAGGAAATCCGCCAGTGGTTCAAGGGCCCGGTGGCCCTGTCGGGCAGCATCGCTTCGGGCGACGCCATCCTGGCCGCCCAGGCCATGGGCGCTGATTTCGCCTACATCGGCTCGGCCTTCATCGCCACCGACGAAGCGCGCGCGGTGGACGCCTACAAGCAGGCCATCGTCGACTGCAACAGCGACGACATCGTCTACAGCAACCTGTTCACCGGCGTGCACGGCAACTACCTGAAGCCCAGCATCCAGGCCGCCGGCCTGGACCCCGACAACCTGCCGGAAAGCGACCCCAGCGCCATGAACTTCGGCGGCGACGCCAAGAAGGCCTGGAAGGACATCTGGGGCTGCGGCCAGGGCATCGGCACCATCGACAAGGTGCAGCCTGCCGGCGAACTGGTGGCGCGCTTCAAGGCCGAATACGCGGCGGCCCGCGCCCGCCTGCTGGGGGCCTGAGGCCATGGCCCGCACGCTGGCGCGCCAAGTGGTGCGCAACGCCACCGTGTTCGACAGCGTGGCGGGCCAGATGCGCCCGAACAGCACCTTGGTCATCGAGGGTGAGCGCCTGGCCCTGGTGACGCAAGAGCCCGTGGCCGTGGACGACACGGCCGCCGTCATCGACGCCGGTGGCCGCGCCGTGCTGCCGGGTTTGATCGACGCCCACGTGCACGTGGTGGCCGCTTCGCACGACCTGGTTGGCCTGGCGCTGCAACCACCATCGCTGGTGGCGGCCGAAAGTGGGCAGATCATGCGCAGCATGCTGCACCGCGGCTTCACCACCGTGCGCGACGCGGCCGGGGCTGATTACGGCCTGCAGGAAGCACAACAGCGCGGCCTGTTCGAGGGCCCGCGTTTGTTCATCGCCGGCGCGCCGATCAGCCAAACCGGTGGCCACGCCGACATGCGGCCCAAGGGCGTGAAGTCGCGCGAGATGTTCTGCAGCTGCGCCGGCCTGGGCCTGGTGGGCGCCATCGCCGACGGCGTGGGCGAGGTGCGGCGCGCGGTGCGCGAGCAGGTGCGCAGCGGCGCCAACCACATCAAGATCATGGCCGGCGGTGGCATCAGCAGCCCCACGGACCCGCTGGAAGGCACGCAGTTTTCGATGGAAGAACTGCGCGCTGCCGTGGAAGAAGCCGAGGCCGCCAACTTGTACGCCTTGGCCCACGCCTATTCGCCGCGCGCCGTCACACGCGCGGTGCAGGCGGGTGTGCGCAGCATTGAACACGGCAACCTGATCGACGAGGCCACGGCGCGTGTGATGCGCGAACACGGCACCTACCTGGTGCCCACGCTCAGCACCTACGCCGCGCTGGCGGCCGAAGGCGAGCGTCTGGGCTGGAGCGCCGCCATGTTGGACAAGCTGGAAATGGTGAAGGGCAGGGGCCTGGAAGCCGTGCGCATCGCGCGCAGCGAAGGGGTGCCCGTGGTCTTCGGCACCGACCTGCTGGGCCACATGCACGGGCTGCAGTCGGGCGAGTTCGACCTGCGCACTGCCGCCATGCCGCCGCTGGAGGCCCTGCAGAGCGCCACCATCGTGCCCGCGCGGCTGATGCGCCAGGAGGGGCAGATCGGCCAGCTGGTGGCTGGCGCCTGGGCCGACCTGTTGATCGTTGACGGCGACCCCATCCAGAGCCTGGCCATGCTGACCCAGCCCGAGCAAGGCATACGCCTGCTGATGCAGGGCGGGCGTGTGGTGCGCAGTTCGCTGCCGCACTGAAGCGGACCGCGCGCCCGCGGGACGGAGCGCCGAAAAGCACAAGGGGCCCTGTGCAGTCCGTGTCAATACTCTGACGCAGAACTGAAGCCCACAACACAATCCCCAGCAGCGAACCCTGCAGGTCATTGGTCATATGGGCTACGTGCACGGACACAGTCGAGACCCAGGCGGCCGGTTTCCGGGGGCGCTGGACGAG
>JBKCUM010000188.1:0-10570 GCA_046318395.1 Rubrivivax sp. | reverse complement strand
GCGTTTGCCAAAACACGCTAACGCATCACGTCCCGCGCCGCCTATCGGTTTGGCGTCCACAAACAAAAACGCCCCGATGGTTCAGGGCGTTTTGCTGACGGTGGCCGTTGCAGCCGTTTTGACACGGACTGCGCAGGCCGCCTTTCAGCGGAGCGTGCAGGCTCAGACCGGCACTTTGCGCAGCATTTCCACGCCAACTTCGCCGGCGGCGATCTCGCGCAGGGCGGTGACGCCAGGCTTGTTCTTGCTGTCGATCTTGGGCGCGTGGCCCTGGCTCAGCATGCGGGCGCGGTAGGTGGCGGCCAGGACCAGCTGGAAGCGGTTGGGGATCTTGTTCAGGCAGTCTTCGACGGTGATGCGGGCCATGGTGTTTCCTGGTGAGGCTGTGCCGGTGCAGTCGGGAGGGCCCCGGTGGTTCACCGATTCACAGCAAGTCGAGCGCAGCGAAGACCTGGGAACGGTTGCGGCACTGGGCCGCGTACTTCAGGCGCTGCGAGTGAACAACGGTCTTCAGATCGAAGAGCGCGGTCTCGAACAACTGGTTGATTATAACGAAGTCGAAGTGTTTGGCCTGCTTGACCTCACGCCGCGCGGCTTTCATGCGCTGGGCGATGACCTCGGGCTTGTCTTCGCCGCGGCGGGTGATGCGGCTGAGCAGTTCTTCCCAGCTCGGCGGCAGGATGAAGATCAGCACCGCGTGCTTGAAGATCTTCTTGATGGCCTTGGCGCCCTGGTAATCGATCTCCAGCACCACGTCTTCGCCACGCGCCAGGCGCTCTTCGATGGCCTTGCGGCTGGTGCCGTACAGGTTGCCGTGCACCTGGGCCCATTCGAAGAAGTCGCCGTTGTCGACCATGGCGCGGAACTCGGGTTCGGGCACGAACCAGTACTCGCGGCCATGTTGTTCCTGCCCACGCGGGGCGCGGGTGGTGTGCGAGACGCTGACGCTGAGGTGGGAATCAAGCTCCAGCAACGCTTTCACGAGGCTGGATTTGCCAGCCCCGCTCGGGGCCGCTACGACGAACAGGTTGCCGGGTGTGTCCATCGGCGGGCATTTTATCGGCAGCGGCGAAGCGCCTCTGGGCGCGCACCAGCATGGCGGCAAAGGTGACGGGCGGGCGGCGGGTGGCGGGCAAGTTGTGCGGCGTGTCCATGTGCGGTGCTCCCTGGGGTGTGTCCAGGGCGAGGCCCCTGGCTTGGCCGCCAGTGTGCAAAGCGCCTCGAACGTTCTCCGCTCAGCAGGATGACAAATTCGTAATCCAGCGCGGCGGCCGAAAATGCGACCATCTCGGCCTGCCGCGCGCTGGGCCACCGCCTTGTGCGCGTGGCGCCTCGCCGCGGCGCCATCGCCTTGTTTCACCCGCCCGTCTGCCCTTGCACCATGCGTCTGCTCGTCGTTGAAGACGAACCCAAACTGGCCCAGTACCTGCACAAGGGCTTGTGCGAACACGGCCATGTGGTGGACCTGGCACACGACGGCATCGAAGGCCGCCGTCTGGCCACCGCGGGCGAGTACGACCTGGTGTTGCTGGACGTGATGCTGCCCGGGGTGGACGGCTTTGGCGTGTTGTCGGCCATGCGCAGCGAGGGCCGGCGCACGCCAGTGCTGATGCTGACGGCCCGCGACGCCGTGGAAGACCGTGTGCGGGGCCTGGAACAAGGCGCCGACGACTACCTCGTCAAGCCCTTCGCCTTCAGCGAACTGCTGGCACGGGTGGGCGCCTTGCTGCGGCGTGGCGCCGGCCAGGCCCCGGCGGTGCAGTCCACCCAACTGAAGCTGGCCGACCTGGACATGGACCTGGTGGCCCGCCGCGCCCACCGCAGCGGCCAGCGCCTGGACCTGACGGCCAAGGAGTTCAGCCTGCTGGCCTTGCTGCTGCGCCGGCGTGGGCAGATCCTGTCGCGCACCACACTGGCCGAACAGGTGTGGGACATGAACTTCGACAGCGACACCAACGTGGTGGAGGTGGCCGTGCGCCGCCTGCGCGCCAAGCTGGACGACCCCTTTGATGCCAAGCTGCTGCACACCGTGCGGGGCATGGGCTACGTGCTGGAAGAGCGCCAGGCATGAGCCCGCCGCGTGTGGCCGCCGACCTGCACGTCTGTTCCGTGCAGGCCTGTTCGCCGTCCATCAGCAAGCGCCTGGCCAGCACGCTGGCCCTGGTGGTGCTGGTGGCGCTGGGGGCGGCCAGCGTGGTGGTCTACATGGCCACCTCCATGCGCCTGCGCGAGGCGCAGCAGGACACGTTGAGCGACAAGACCCACGTGCTGCGGGAGTTCATCGCCGTGGCCTGCACCCGGGGCGAAGACGAACTGCTGCGCAAGCTCACGCTGTTTGAGCCGGCCCGGTCGGGCACCAGCCTGGTGTTGACGCGCGGCGACGGCACGGCGCTGTTCAACGAACGTGAACAACGGCGCTTTGTTTTCAGCCGCGGCGCCGACTTCGTCGTGAAGGCCCCCAACATCGCCGGTGGCGAGGTGCGGGGCCACCTGGAGATCGACACCACGCACGACACGCGCATGCTCAAGGGCCTGGTGGTCACCCTGCTGCTGACCACCCTGGTGGGCGCGGGCATCACGGCCTGGTTCATCCGCTGGCGGGTGCTGCACGACCTGCGGCCCTTGGCCGACCTGGCGGCGCAGACACGCGCCATTTCGCCGCAGCGCCTGCACCAGCGCTTGCAGATGGACCGCCCTGCCGAAGAACTGGCGCCTTGGATCGAGCAGTTCAACGCGCTGATGGGGCGGCTGGAGCGCGCCTACGCGCAGCTGGAAGGCTTCAACGCCGACGTGGCCCACGAGTTGCGCACGCCGCTGGCCAACCTCATTGGCCAGACCGAGGTGGCGCTCTCGCGCGAACGCTCCACCGAGGTGCTGCGTGACACCCTGGTCAGCAACCTCGAAGAGATGCACCGCTTGTCGGCCATGGTCAACGACATGCTGTTCCTCAGCCATGCCGACCGCGGGGCCGTGGCGCGCCGTGGTGAACCCGTCAGCCTGGCGGCGCTGGCCCAGCAGGTGGTGGAATTCCACGAGGCACCGCTGGAAGAAGCGGGCCTGCGCCTGCGCGTGGATGGCGACGCGCACTTGCCGGTGGACGAGTCCCTGGTCAAGCGTGCGCTCAGCAACCTGTTGGGCAACGCCACGCGTTTCGCGCGGCATGGCAGCACGGTGGTGGTGCAGATCGCGCCAAGCCCTGAAGCACAGGCCGTTCAGCTGTGTGTGTTGAACGAAGGCGAGCCCATCGCGGAACACGCCTTGCCGCGCATGTTCGACCGCTTCTTCCGCGGCGAAGCCTCGCGCTGCTGCCCCGAAGAGCAGCACCACGGCCTGGGCCTGGCCATCGTGGCCGCCATCGCACGCATGCACCAGGGCCGCACCCTGGTGGACTGCACCGACGGCACCACGCGGGTGGGCTTCACGCTGGCACAGGCCTGAAGGCCGGGGGCCATCCCGGCAGGGCCCGGGGCCTCGGCACGGTGTTCAGCGTGTGCGCCGGCGTCGCGCCAAGAAGGCCAGGCTCGCCAGGCCGCCCCACAGCGTCAGCGCCGTCGAGGGTTCTGGCACGGCGCTGGTCAAGCCCTGGAAGTCGAAGGCCAGGGCCGAGTCGTAGGCCGAGTCGCCCCAGTTCACCACGCCCACCTCCAGCACGTATTGGCCGCCGGCTGTGAAGCTGTGCCGGCTGTGCAGCCAGCCGGTGTACCCGCAGCCGTTGGCGTTGTCGCTCCAGCAGCTTTGGTTGGAGGCGCCCAGCACGGCCCAGTTCACGGGGTCGCTGGCGTCTTTGCTGTGGAAGTCGTAGTCGCCGTAGTTCACCAGCACTTCTTTCGGGTTGAAGGCCGACTTGTCCACCACGTCACCGGGCACGATGCCCTTGGTGCCGGAGTTGCTGCTGCGCGCCGTGAACACCCAGGCCACGAGGCTCAGGTCGCTGGCGTTCAACAGGCGGGCCCAGGCGTAGTCGTCGTAGCCCTTGCCGTCGGTGCTGAAGTAGTTGAACTGCAGGTTCAACTGGTCACCCGCGTTGGCGTTGAAGCTGCCGGAGCGCCAGGCCGAGCCGTTGTTTTCGCTGCCGTTGCCACGGCTGTTGCTGTCCAGCTGCAGCGGCGACACCCCGTAGACCGCAGCGCCGGCGGTGCTGACAAAACCCACCTGGCTGTGCGCCAGCGGTGAGGCCTGCAGGTCGCCTTGCAGCGCGGAGGTGCCGCATTGGCCCTGGCAACTGCCGTCGGCCTGGGTGCCCGGCGGCACCACGTTGGCGGTGTGCCCAGCGCTGGCGGCCAAGGCCAGGCAGGCGCCGGCCAGGTGGTGGCGCAGGAAACGGGTGTGGAAGGGGGTTCGCATGGTGGAGGTGCTTTCGCAACAGGGGTGGCACACCCCCCACAGAGCAGGCGTCACGCGGCCTGATACACCCGGGCATGCGAAAAGTCCGGCCAGCGTGGCCAGCGCGGCCAACGCCCGACCTTTGGCCGACCGATCGTCAGATCGCCAGTTCTTCAGGCCGCCAGTTCGTCGGCCGTGGCCCGCGCGGTGGCCTGCAGCACCGCGCGGTTGCGGCCTTGGGCCTTGGCGGCGTACAGCGCGTGGTCGCAGCGCTGCAGCAGGGTGTCGATGCCGGCATCGCTGGGCAAGGGGCCGGCCACGCCGGCGCTCAGCGTCACCGCCACTGGCAGCGGGGCTGTGCTCACGGCCGCACGCAAGCGTTCCGCCGTGGCCAAACCGTCGTGCAAGGCACCGCAGCCCGGCATCAGCACCAGGAACTCTTCCCCGCCCATGCGCGCCACATGGTCGATGTCGCGCACGGTCTGGCGCAGCCGCTGCGCCACTTCTACCAGCACCTGGTCGCCGGTCTCGTGGCCTCGGCTGTCGTTGATGCGCTTGAAGTGGTCGATGTCCAGGCTGACGGCTGCGAACGGTGTGCCCAACCGCCGGTGGCGCTGCCACTCGACCGACAGGGCCTGGTTCATGGCGCGGCGGTTCAGCAGGCCGGTCAGCGGGTCGTGCGTGGCTTCGTGGTGCAGGCGCCGCACCAGGCGCATCACCACCAGGGCCAGGAACATCACGTTGAAGGCCGCCGCAGCCACCAAGGTGGTGCCCCAGGTCACGATCTGTACCGCGGTGGCGGCATGTTCGATGCTGACCGACGCGCTGCCGCGGCGCCAGGCCTCCAGTGCGGTGCCCAGGTGCACCACGGTCAGGGCCGCCAAGGGCAGGCCCGTGGCCCAGGCCACCCGCTGGCCGAACTCGCGCGCCATGCTGCGCGACAGCGGCCACAAGGCGCTGCCCATGATCCACGCGCAAGCCAGCGCGCTGAGCGCCACGCGGTGGTGGTCGTGCTGCGGGGCCGTGCCCACCAGCGCCAAGGCCGGCACCAGGGCGGCCAGCAGGGCCAGCGACTGGCGGTCCGAGGCTGGGGCCTGCAAGAAAACTTCCGTGCCGCGGCGGGCCACCAGCAAACTCAACACCAACAGCAGGCTGGACACCGGGCGGGTCAGCACCTCGGGCCCATGCCCGCGCCAGGCCACCAGGGCCAGGCCCAGCCCGGCCAGCACACCATAGGCCGCCCAGTGCAGGATGGCGCGCCGGTCGCGCGGCAGCAGCACGCACGCCGGGCCCCAAAGGGCGGCGTACAGCAACATCTGCAAACTGACAAGGTGGGCGGCGTTCATGCGGGCGGGGCTGGGCCCGGCCAAGGGGGCTCGTTCAGTTATCGGCCGAAACGCCCCGCGGCTTGAAGACCGGGCCCAGGCGGCTGGCCGCCCGGGTCAGCCCACGGCGCTGCGCCGGTAGTCGCTGGGTGCCAGGCCCAGGTGCTGGCGGAACACGCGGCTGAAGTGCGCCATGTTCGAAAAACCATGGGCCAGCGCCACGTCGGTGATGCTGCGCTGGGCCTGGCTGCGGTCGTCGAAGCTTTGCCGGCAGGCTTCCAGCCGGCGGCGCAGGATGTAGCCCGCCACGCCATCGGGTTCTTCGGCGAAGGCGTTGTACAGCTGGCGGCGGCTGCAGTTCAGGGCCCAGGCGATGCCGTCCACCGTGAGGCCGGGGTCGCCCAGGTGGTCTTGCACGTGTTGTTTGATGCCCTCGCGCAGCGCCTCGCGCTGCGTGACGGCGGTGGCGATGCCGGCCAGGTCCAGCATGGCCAGGTGCACAAACTGCGTGATGGCGTCGCCCACGCCCTGGGCCGCGGCCGGGCTCAGCCCGGGCAGCTCGCGGTGGGCCGAGCGCATGGTTTCCAGCGCGATGCGCGCGATGCCACCGCTGCCGCCCAGGCGCCGCGCCATCAGCGGCGCCAGCGCCAGGCCACGTTCGGCCAGCCGGTCTTTGGGCACCATGACGATCAGGTGCTCCACGCGCACCGGGTTGGCCACGGCGTAGGCCTCGGTGGTGTCGTAGACGCTCCACTGGTCGGGGGTGACCCAGGCCTCGCGGCCTTGTTGTGCCACGCCGGCGCAGCCCACCCAGGGCGCCACGATCTTCAGATAACCGCGGTCCGAGGCCCGCACCTGCGTGGGCGAACGGGTGACGCGGTGGCGGTTGGCCTCCAGCCGCGTCAGCACCACGTCACTGGCGTGCAGGGTGCTGACGCGGCCGTCGAAGCTGGTGTCGCCGTACTGGTCGCTTTTCAGGCCATGGAACAGCCGGTCCATCCAGTCCACCCAGAAGCCGGCGCGCTCCGAAGGGGCGACCTGGTCGGTGTTCATGGTGGTGGGCGCGGCGGCCAGGGGCGAGGGCATGGGCGCGCAGCGTATCGGTGAAGCGGTGGCGCTTCAACCGCCTGGGGTGGTGGGGGCGGGAAAGTCCTGAGCGGGTGTGCACAGAACGGCAATGCCGGTGCATGGGCAGGCAAGCAGCCAGTGGCCCGGCCGGGAACACTGGCGGCAGGCTGGACCACACCGGCCACCGACCACCAGGAGACACCACCATGACCGCCCGCCGCACCGTGCTGCAGGCCGCCGCCGCAGCCGCCACGATGTCCGCCCCCGCCCTGCTGCGCGCCCAGGCCGCGCCGGTGCGCATCGGTTACGCCATCGCCCGCACCGGCCCCTGGACCACCGGTGCCCAGGTCAGCCAGGAACCCAACTACCTGCTGTGGGCCGAACAGCAGAACGCCGCGGGTGGTTTGAACGTGAAAGGCACGCGCCGGCCCATCGAGCTGATCAGCAGCGACGACCGCAGCGACATGGAAACCTGCGTGCGCACCTACGAAAAGCTGATGGGCAGCGACAAGGTGGACCTGGTGCTGCCGCCCTGGGGCAGCAACGCCAACTTCGCCGTGGCGCCGCTGGCCACCCGCTTCGGCTACCCCTTCCTGGCGCCCACGGCGCTGAGCCGGCGCCTCATCGAGATGAAGCTGCCGTACTTCTTCAGCCTGCTGCAGCAGCCCGCGCCCATGATGAACGCGCTGGTGGACATGCTGAAGGCCAACGGCGCCAAGAGCCTGGCCTGCATCTACGTGGACGACCTGTTCGGCCTGGAGAACTACGCCGCGCTGAAGGTGGCGCTGCAGGGCAG
The DNA here is from genome assembly GCA_046318395.1 of Rubrivivax sp. GTDB lineage: Bacteria > Pseudomonadota > Gammaproteobacteria > Burkholderiales > Burkholderiaceae_C > Rubrivivax. Next base: position 3,058 of record JBKCUM010000188.1, on the reverse strand, counting down.
CGGCATCAGCCTGGTGGAAGACAAGAGCTACCCGCTGGGCGTGAAGGACCTGAGCCCGGTGCTGCGCAGCATGAAGGACAAGGCGCCCGACGCTTTTGTGGGCCTGACCTACCCGCCCGACACCATCCTGGCCAGCCGCCAGGCCAAGGAAGTGGGCTTCAACCCCAAGTTCTTCTACGCCAGCGTGGGCACGGCATTCCAGCTGTACCGCAACGTGCTGGGCGCCAGCGCCGAAGGTGTGCTGGGCATGGGCAGCTGGAACGGCAAGACCAGCCCCGGCGCCAAGGCCTACTACGACGCCCACGTGAAGAAGTTCGGCGCGCAAAAAGAACCCGACCGCTGGGCCAGCGGCGCCACCTGGGCGGCGCTGGAGATCTTGACCAACGCGGTGGCCCAGCGTGGCCTGGACCGCAAGGCCATCCGCGACTACGTGGCCGCCACCGAGCACCAAACCATCCTGGGCAAAGTGAAGTTCGCTGGCAGCGAAAACGTGGGCACGCCGGGCACGGTGGGCCAGTGGCAGAAGGGCGAGTTCGAGGTGGTGTGGCCCAAGGCCAACGCCACCGCGCCGCTGGTGCCTGTGAAGCCGGCCTGGGTTTGAGCGGGCGGCTGGGCACACCATGAACTTCGGAAGTTGGGCCGAGCTGGTGGCCTCGGGGCTGATCACCGGCGGTGTGTACGCGCTGGTGGCCCTGGGGCTGAACCTGCAGTACGGGCTGATGCGCATCCTGAACATCGCGCACGGTGAATTCTTGATGCTGGGCGCTTTCCTCACCTGGACGGCGCAGCAGTACCTGGGCATCTCACCGCTGTTGATGGTGCCCATCAGCTTCTTGCTGCTGATGGGCGTGGGCCTGGCCGTGCACCGGCTGACCTTCCGCCAGCTGCAGCGCAGCAGCGCCAACCTGGACGTGTTCGAAGCGCGCGGCCTGATGGTGAGCTTCGGCCTGATGTTCCTGGTGCAGAACCTGGCGCAGTCGGTCTGGGGCGGTGACCTGCGCGGCTACGACTTCATGGCCGAACCCGTGAAGCTGGGCGGTGCGCAGTTCGCGGCCAACAAGCTGCTGCTGCTGGTGCTGGCCCTGGCCATCAGCGGCGGGCTCATCGTGGTGCTGCAGCGCACGCTGCTGGGCAAGGGTGTGCGCGCGCTGATGCAGTCGCCCACCGGCGCGCAGCTGGTGGGCATCCACACCGAACGCCTGCACCCGCTGATGTTTGGCGTGGGCCTGGGCCTCAGCGGTGTGGCCGGCTGCCTGCTGAGCATGACCTACACCGTCAGCCCTTCCATGGGCGAGCCCTACACGGTGACGGCGCTGATCGTCATCACGCTGGGCGGCTTCGGCAGCATGGCCGGCGCCTTGGTGGGCGGGCTGGCGCTGGGCGTCATCGAAGCCCTGGGCATGCACTTCACCAACCCTTCGCTGAAGAGCCTGCTGAGTTACGCCATCTTCATCACCGTGCTGCTGTGGCGGCCCAACGGTCTGTTCCAAAAGAAATGAACCACTCCTCTTTGCAACAGCCCTGGCGGCGTGACGCGCTGTGGCTGCTGGCCTTCGCCGGCTGGGCCCTGGCCGTGCCGCAGTTCGGCAGCGACTTCCTGGTGTCGCTGGCGCTGACCTGCCTGATGTACACCGCGCTGGCCACCAGCTGGTCGCTGTTCTGCGGCACCACGCGTTACCTGTCGCTGGCCACCAGCGCCTTCTTCGGCATCGGTGCTTACACCAGCGCCACCGTGCTGGAAGGCACGGGCTGGTGGGGTGCCATCGGCGTGGGTGCGCTGCTGGCCGCGGCCGTGGCCGCGGTGATGGGCGCGGCCGTGCTGCACCTGCGGGGCACCTACTTCGCGGTGCTGACCTTCGGCATGACGGAGCTGATCCGCCACGCCATCACCTACTTCGAGAAGTCGGTCACCGGCACCGTGGGCCGCGTGCTGACCGTGGTCCCCGAGCGCGACACCATCTACATCACGGTGCTGGCGCTGGCCTCTGCCACGGTGGCGTTGTCCATCCTGATCCGGCGCACGCGCTTCGGCCTGGCCTTGCTGGGCATTGGCGCCGACGAGCAGCGCGCGCAAACGCTGGGAGTGAACACGCGCTGGGTGAAGATCGCCGGCTTTGCGATGACGGCGGCGGTGGCCGGTGCGGTGGGCGCGGCCATGTCGGTGCGCTGGACCTACATCGACCCGCACACCGTCTTCAACCCCTTCATCGGCTTCCAGACGGTGCTCATCGCGCTGATCGGTGGGGCGGTCACGCTGTGGGGGCCGCTGATCGCCGCAGTGGTGTTCAGCCTGCTGGCCGAAACGCTGCGCCTGGCTGCGCCGCAGGTCTACATGATGACGCTGGGCCTGCTGCTGATCCTCTCGGTGCTGTACCGGCCCGGCGGCCGGGCCTCGCTGCGCTGGGACACCTGGAAGCTGTGGCGCGATGACATCAAGCGCTGGTGGCGCGAGCGCCGCTACGAGTGGAGTGGCGACAAGGCCCGCGACAAGCGCCTGGCCCGGGAGCGCCGCCTTGGCTGATGCGGCCAAGCCCGTGCTGCTGGAGGCGCGCGAGGTGACCGTGCGCTTCGGCGGCCTGGTGGCGGTGGACGCCGTGAGCGCGAGTTTTCGTGCCGGGGAGCTGGTGGGCATCATCGGCCCCAACGGCGCGGGCAAGACCACCTTCTTCAACGCACTCACGGGGGTGCAGCGCCCCACCGCTGGGCGCCTGATGGCCGCCGGGCGCGACCTCACGGGTGCCGGCCCGCACCGCTTTGCCGCGCGCGGCCTGGCGCGCACCTTCCAGACCCCGCGCGTCTTTGCCGACCTGCCGGTGGCCGCCAACATCGGCTTCGGCCTGAAGTTCGCCGGCCGGCGCCGGCGCAAGTGGTGGCTGTGGGGCGACGAGGTGGGCGTGCCCTGGGCGCTGCGCGATGTGGACGGGATCCTGGGGCTGATCGGCCTGCGCGAGCAGACGGCGCTGCCGGCCGGCTCGCTCACGCCCTCGCAGCAGCGATTGCTGGAGATCGGCATGGCGCTGTCGACGCGACCTCGCCTGCTGCTGCTGGACGAAGTGGC
>JBKCUM010000187.1:0-24292 GCA_046318395.1 Rubrivivax sp. | reverse complement strand
ATCTGGCGCTGGATGCCTTCGGGCGTGGTCGACATCGCCAACTCCAGGCGCTGGCCATCGGGGGTGTCGCGGCAGCCGTCGCCATCCCGGTCGACGTAGCCGTACACATCGAGCAGGGCCATGGCGCGGGCCGGGTCGAAGTCGCTCATGGCGCTCTTGAAGGTCGGGGCATAGCCCACCGTGCCGGGCGGGTAGGTGCCCTGCGCCGGGATGGCCTGGCCGCCGCGCGCCACACGGATCTCGCGTTGCACGTCCATCGCCAGCCCGATGGCGCGGCGCAGGGCCACCTTTTCGGGGCTGGTGCCGCCCACCACCGGGTCGTCCATGTTGAAGAACATCAGGAAAACGTCGGAGCCCAGGGTGCGGTGCAGGCGCATGCCCTGCTTGGCGAGGTTGGGGGCCAGTCGGTTGTTGGGCGCCGCTACTGAAAAGAAAGGTTCGGGCACACGCTCCAAGAAATCTTGCTCGCCACGCAGGAAGCTCAGCCAGCGCGGTTGGTCCTCGGCCAAGATGCTGATTTCCACCCGGTCGATCATCGGAATGCGCCGGCCCTGGAAGCGAGCCAGCAGCGCCTGGCCTTCGGCGTCATCGGCCGTGGGTTGGGCCTCGTAGGTGCGTTCGCGGTAGCGGGGGTTGCGCTCCAGTGCGATGAACGAGCCGCGCCGCCACTGCACCAGCTGGAAAGGCCCGGTGCCCACGGGACGGGCCATGGTTTGGTCGCCGGCCGCCTCGATCACCTCGCGCGCCACCGCCCCGAACAGGTCGGACAGGGCGATCTCTTGCGGGAAGCGCGGGTTGGGCTTGTCGAGCTGGAAGCGCAGCGTGTAGCGGTCCAGCGCACGCAAGCCCGGCACCACGCGGTCGTAGGGGAAGTCGCTCTTCTTGGCGCTCGCCTCGTCGCGAATCGCCTTCAGCCCCGTCAGGTGCCAAGCCTCGACCGTGCCCCAGGCCGGCGAGGCGTTCTTCGGGTCGGCGAAGCGCTGGATGCTGTAGACGTAGTCGGCGGCGGTCAGCTCGCGCGGCTTGCCACCAAAGGCCGGGTCGTCCTGAAAGTGAATGCCCGGTTTGACCTTCACCGTCCACACCGTGAAGTCGGCATTGGGCTCGGGCCAGGCCTCGGCCGTGAGTGGCTTGAGACGAACCGGCCGGGCAAGGTGGTCGTAGGTGATCAGGGCCTCGAACACGTGCGCGGTGACGGTGCGCGAGTACAGGTCGTTGATCTTGACCGGGTCGAAGCCGGTTTCGGCCACGCGGAAGGCGTAGCTCAGCACCTTCTTGGGCGCTTCGGCCTGGGCCGCCGTCGGCGGCATGGCCGCCGTCAGCCAAGCGACCAGGCACAGGGCTAGGGCGTGTCGCATCAGCGGGTCTCCTGCGCCAAGCGCTCGGTGTCGATGTCCACGTAGGCGAAGAAGTCGCGGCGGAACACGTTGCGCTCGTAGCCCAACAGCCAAGGTTGGGTGAGGTCGTTCCACAAGCGGTGGCCCACCACCTTGTAGGGCATGTAGGCGACGGCCAGCTTGGTGGCGTCGTTCATCACGCGTTGGCGCTCGGGGCCGTTGGGCAGCACGGACTGGGCTTCGTACAGCGCGTTGAAGGCCGGCAAATCAAAGCGGGCATGGTTGGCTTGCCCCGCGTTCGGGCCGTAGGCGATGGCCAGGTGGTAGCCGGCGTCCGGGGTGGTGGCCACACAGGCCACGCCCCACATCATCAGCTTGCCGGCGCGGCTGGCCTTCAGCTGTTCGGGCCACTTGGCGATCTTGAACTCGATGCGGATGCCGATCGCGTTCATGTTCTTCTTCCACTGCTCGGTGAGCTGGCGGCTTTGCTGGTCGGGCTGGCTGGAGTACTCCAGCACCAAGGGCTGGCCATTGGGCTGGTCGCGCCAGCCGTCGCCGTTCTTGTCGGTGTAGCCGTGCAGGTCCAGCAGCGCCATCGCGCGGGCGCGGTCGAAGCTGCTCATCTCGCTCTTGAACTGCGGGTCGTAACCCCAGCCTTCCGGCGCGATGGGGCTTTGTGCGGGGATGGCCTGGCCACGGCGGACCAGGCGGATCTCGCGCTCCACGTCCACGGCCATGGCGATGGCACGGCGCAGCGCCACCTTGTGCGGCTCGTAGCCGCCCACCACCGGGTGCTCCATGCCGAAGTACGACACGGCCACGTCGGAACGCGGGTAGCGCACCATGCCGATGCCCTGCTTGGCCAGGTTGGGCGCCAACTGGTTGTTCGGGAAGGCCACGTGGGCGAACTCGGCCGGCACGTTCTCGGCGAGGTCCAGCTCCTGGTTCACGAAGGACAACCAGCGCGGCTGCTGCTCTTCGATGACGGCGATCTCCACGCGGTCGATCAGCGGCAGTTTGCGGCCCTTGAACTCCTTGGCCACGGCCTGCAGGCGGGGGTCGTCGGCCGGCGCTTCTTCGTCGTACAGCACCTCGCGGTAGTTGGGGTTCTTCTCCAACACCATGCGCGAGCTGCGCTTCCACTGCGCCAGGCGGAAAGGGCCGGTGCCCACGGGGTGTTCACCCACGGACTGGACGTACTTCTCGACCACCTCGCGCGCCAGCGCGCCGGTGAAGCTGCCGTCGGCGAAGTTGTAGAGGAAACGCGGGTTGGGCGCGCCCAGCTTCACCTGGAAGGTGTAGCGGTCCAGCGCACGCACGCCTTCGACGGGTGTGTCGTAGTCAAAGGGCTTCTTGTCGGCCATCAGCCGCTTGCGCAGCTCCGACAGGCCCAGGATCTTGGCGTTCTCCAGGATGTAGAGGTTGCCGCTCTTCCAGCGCGGGTCGTAGTGGCGCTTGATGGAGTAGACGTAGTCCTCGGCCACCAGCTCGCGCTTCTTGCCGCCGAAAGCCGGGTCGTCGGCGAAGAAGATGCCGGGCTTCAGGCGGAAGGTGAAGGTGGTGAAGTCGGCCGACACCTCGGGCATGGCCACCACGGTGTTCGGCCGCACCTTGGCCGGGCGCGCCAGGAAGGCGAACTCCAGCGGTGCGTCGAAGAACCCGGCCGCGACGGTGCGCGAGTACAGGTCGGTGATCTGCGCCGGGTCGAAGTTGGTCTCGGCGATGGGGAAGGCGTAACGCAGCGTCTTCACCGCGCCGTTGGCGGGTTTGGACGCGGAAACAGGGGCAGCGGCCGGTGCAGCGGTCTGCGCGCCGGCGGAGCCGCCCGCCAGCAGCCAGGTCGTGGACAGTGCCAGCAGGACTTTGCGGTTCAACATGGACAGGGGGGCCCGGATAAGGCCGTGCCACAAAAGCGCGCAAGTCTAGGGCAGGGCGGCCGCCCACCGTGTGGGTGTTCCCCCCCGGTGCTGCGGGGGAAGGCGCGCGGCCGGGCCGGCGCAGGCCTGTCGCGGCGGCAGCGGGGGTTCGCCGCCCCCCAGGCACGGGGCTTGCTGGCCCCGGGCACCCTCAAGCGGGGGAAAACCACGGGACGGGCCTTTGTGAGCGGGCCCCTACACTCCCGCTTCTTTCAAAACGGCAGGGCGCGCCACGAGCGCGGCTTCTGCATTGGAGATACGACTCGATGGCGGCTTACCTTCTCAGGCGCCTGTGGCAGATGGTCCCCACCTTGATGGGCGTCGTGCTGCTGGTGTTCCTGCTCTTCAAGTACTTCGGCGGTGACCCCGCGGAAATCCTCGGCGGCCTGAACGCCACCAAAGAACAGATCGCCGCCATCCGGCAGTCGCTGGGCCTGGACGAGCCCTGGTACTACCAGCTGTGGCTGTTCGTCAAAAGCATCGTCACCTTCGACTGGGGCAAGAGCTGGGCCACCAACGAGGCCGTCAGCAACCTGTTCGCCACCCGCCTGCCGGCCACGCTGACGGTGATGGTGCCCATCCTGGTGCTGGACGTGCTGCTGGCCCTGCCCATCGCCATGTGGGTGGCCTACCGCCGCGGCAGCCTGACCGACCGCAGCATCATGGTCATCACCACCGTGGCGCTGTCGATCAGCTTCCTGGTGTACGTGATCGTCGGCCAGTACGTCTTCGGCTTCCTGCTGGGCTGGTTCCCGGTGCAGGGCTGGAGCGACTCGCTGGCCACCAACCTGGCCGTCTACACGCCGCTGCCGGTGCTGCTGGCCGTGGCCGTGGGCCTGGCGCCGCAGACCCGCCTGTACCGCAGCTTCTTCCTGGACGAACTGGGCCAGGACTACGTGCGCACCGCACGCGCCAAAGGCCTGACCGAAGGCGTGGTGCTGTTCAAGCACGTGCTGCGCAACGCGATGATCCCCATCCTCACGAACATCGGCCTGGCGCTGCCCGGCATCTTCGTGGGCTCGTTCCTGATCGAGACCTTCTTCTCCATTCCTGGCCTGGGCCGTGAGGTCCTGCTGGCCGTGAACCGCAGCGACTACCCCGTCATCCAGGCCATCACCGTGTACCTGGCCATGCTGACCATGGTGATCAACCTGCTGACCGACGTGATGTACAAGTTTGCCGACCCGCGGGTGGTGCTGAAATGAACCACCCCCGAAGCGCCTTCGGCGCTCCCCCTCAAGGGGGCGACCCCAGCGGCCGGGCAGAGCCCGTCCGCGGCGTCTGCTGGGCTGCTGCCAACACCGTGCGCGCCCACCACTGCGTGGTCCATGGAGAGAACAATTGACTAGCACCGTTGCGATGAATACCGGCGCCGCGGCCGCGGCGCTGAACGACGACGCCCAGCGCTCCGAAGGCGTCTGGCACGCGGCCTGGCGCCGCTTCAAGGCCGACCGCGTGGGCCTGGCCTCGCTGCTGGTGGTGCTGGGCTTCCTGCTGCTGATCGCCGCCAGCGCCAGCGGCCTGGTGGCCAAGAACTGGCAAGACGAAGTCGGCGTGGCCAACGCCCCGCCCACCTTCCTGGGCCCGCGCCCGGCCGAAGCCACCGGCACCATCGCCGTGCCCAAGGGCCCGAACGTCGACCTGTCCGACATCGACCCGCTGGCCCCTCGCTACAAGGAATGGGAAGAAGCCGCGGCCAAGCTGAAGACCACGGAAACCGCCAAGGCCGAAACCCTGCCGCTGGGCGCCGACCGCCTGGGCCGTGACGTGCTGGCCAAGGCCATCAAGGGCACCGAGATCTCGGTGTTCGTGGGCGTGCTGGCCGCGGTGGTGGCCACCGGCATCGGCACCCTGCTGGGCGCCTTCGGTGGTTTCTTCGGCGGCAAGGTCGGCGACTTCCTGGAGTGGCTCTACAACGTGTTCGAGTCCATCCCCGGCATCCTGCTGATCTTCGCCTTCGCTGCGGTGTTCGGCAAAGGCACGATGACGGTGGTGCTGATCCTGGGCCTGACGGGCTGGACCGGCATGTACCGCCAGGTGCGCGCCGAGTTCATCAAACACGCCAGCCGCGAGTACGTGCGTTCGGCCGAGGCCATTGGCGCCACCAAGCTGAGCCGCATGTTCCGCCACATCCTGCCCAACGTCAGCCACGTGGTGCTGGTGCGCATGGGCCTGCTGGTGGTGGGCTTCATCAAGGCCGAGGTGATCTTGTCCTACCTGGGCCTGGGCGTGTCGGTGGAGCAGGTGTCCTGGGGCACCATGCTGGCCGAGGCGCAGGCCGAGCTGATCCTGGGCCTGTGGTGGCAGCTGGCTGCGGCCACGCTGTTCATGGCGGTGTTCGTCACCGCGTTCTCGCTGCTGGCCGATGCCGCGCGCGACGCCCTCGACCCCAAGCTGCGGGGAGCTGAATAAATGTTGTTGTCCATTCAAGACCTGAAGGTCGCCTTCCGCATGGGCAAAGGCGTGCGCGCCGAAGCCGTGGGCCGCGACAGCGGGGGCGTCAGCTTTGACATCCCCGAAAACACCAACGTGGCCCTGGTGGGCGAATCGGGTTCGGGCAAGAGCGTCACCGCGATGAGCGTGTTGAACCTGCTGCCCGACAACGCCGAACGCAGCGGCCGCATCCTGTGGAACGGCAAGGACCTGCTGCAAACCGGCATGGCCGAGCTGCAGCGCCTGCGCGGCAAGGAAATCGCCTGCGTCTTCCAAGACCCGATGAGCTCGCTGAACCCGGTGTTCACCGTGGGCCAGCAGCTGTGCGAACCGCTGGTCAAGCACCTGGGCCTGTCGGCCAAACAAGCCTGGGCGCGCGCCGAGGCGCTGCTGCAGGAAGTGGGCATCCCCGAACCTGCGCGCCGCATGGGCAGCTACCCGCACGAGATGTCGGGCGGCCAGCAACAGCGCGTGATGATCGCCATGGCCCTGGCCTGCGAACCCAAGCTGCTGATCGCCGACGAACCGACGACCGCGCTGGACGTGACCATCCAGCGCCAGATCATCGAGCTGCTGGCCAAGCTGCAGGCCAAGCACCGCATGAGCGTGCTGTTCATCAGCCACGACCTGGGCCTGGTGGGCGAGATCGCCCAGCACGTGGTGGTGATGCGCCACGGCCAGGTGCGTGAACAAGGCCCCGTGTCGCAGATCTTCGAAAGCCCGAAGGACGGCTACACCAAGGCCCTGCTGGCCTGCCGCCCGGGCCTGGAAGGCAACCCGGCGCGCTTGATGGTCATCGACGACCACATCGCCGGCCGCCAAGCCCAGCAGACGGCCAAGGCCAAGGACGCCAACGCGCCCGTGGTGCTGGAAGTCAAGGCCCTGGCCAAGAGCTTCTGGCTGCCCAAGGGCCTGTTCGGCAAGCGCGAGTTCAAGGCGGTGCAGAACGTCAACTTCCAGCTGAAGAAGGGCCACACGCTGGGCGTGGTGGGCGAATCCGGCTCGGGCAAGACGACCATGGGCCTGACGCTGCTGCGCCTGCACGAGCCCACCAGCGGCGAGGTCATCTTCGACGGCAAGAACCTGCTGAAGCTGAGCGACCGCGAGCGCCAGCTGATGCGCCGCCGCATCCAGATCGTCTTCCAGAACCCGTACGCCAGCCTGAACCCGCGCTTCACCATCGGCCAGACGCTGATCGAACCCATGACCATCCACGGCGTGGGCAAGGACCTGGCCGAACGCGAAGCACGCGCCCGCGCGCTGCTGGCCAAGGTGGGCCTGGAAGGCCGCGCTTTCGGCAAGTACCCGCACGAGTTTTCCGGCGGCCAACGCCAACGCGTGGCCATCGCACGCTGCCTGACGCTGGACCCGGAAGTGCTGGTGCTGGACGAAGCCGTGAGTGCACTGGACGTGAGCGTGCAGGCCCAGGTGCTGAACCTGCTGAAGGACCTGCAGGACGAACTGGGCCTGAGCTACGTGTTCATCAGCCACGACCTCGCCGTGGTGCGTTTCATCAGCGACGAGGTGCTGGTGATGAAGGACGGCCAGGTGGTGGAACAGGCCGCGGCCGAGCAGATCCTGCTGGCACCGCAGCAGGAGTACACCAAGCGCCTGTTGGCCGCCATTCCGCGCGGTTACAACCCGACGGCGGCGGCCGCCGCCTGACGGTCGGCGCGGACCGGCCAAGCCCGTCCGCGCCGCCAATATTGCCGGGTTTGCCGGTTTTCTGCCGGTTTCTTCACAGCAAAGCGCCCCAACTTGGGGCGCTTTGTGCTTTCTGGGCTCAAGTGACCGGGCCCGTTGGTCTATAGACAAGGTTCGTTGCGGCTGGCTTGTGCCGCGGCTGTGACCCCCACCAGACCAACGGAGACATCCCCGTGCGTTTTCTGAAAACTTTGGCAACGGCCTGCCTGACGGCCGTGTTCTTCACCGCGCCCGCCTTGGCGCAGGAACGTGGCACCAAGGAAGAGGCCAAGGCCATGGTCGACGCCGCCTTCGAACACATCAAGAAGGTCGGTGCCGACAAGGCCTACAAGGACTTCACCAGCGACAAAGCGAACTGGGTGAAGAAGGACCTGTACGTCATGGTCTACGACAACAAGGCCGTGGCCCTGGCGCACGGCGCCAACGACAAGCTGGTCGGCAAAGACATGTCGGCCGTGAAAGACGGCAACGGCAAGCCCGTCGTGAACGGCCTGATCGAGACCGCGGCCAAGGGCGGCGGCTGGTTCGACTACGACTGGCCCGATCCCGTCACCAAGAAGCTGATGGCCAAGACCACCTACGCCCGCAAGCAGCCCAACGGCGAAGGCTTCATCGGCGTGGGCGTGTACCGCTGATCCACGCTGAACAACCGATCCCACAGACCAGGTGCACCGGAGACAGCGCCCATGAAACAACTTCTGCAAAACGCCAGCATCGGCCTGAAGGTGGCGCTGGCCCCGGCCTTCGCCATCGCCTGCCTGGTGGTGGTGGCCGCCGTGGGTTGGTTCGCCAACCGCACCATGACGGCCGACCTGCAGGACGTCGGCGGCAAGGGCCTGCAGCGCGTCGTTGCTGCGGAGATCTACGCCCGTGAACTGACCGAGGTGCACCAACAGCTCTACCAGAGCCTGACCTGGGAGGCCGTGGGCCAGCGCCCAGAGCGGATCAAGGAACTGGACGACGCGCTGCTCAAGCGCCTGGTCGACTTCGAGAAGCGCGTGCAGGCCTCGGCGGAACGCATGGCCAGCGAACCGGACATCCACGCAGCCCTGCTCACCTTCGGCAAAGGCTTCTCGGAGTACGCCAAGATCGCCCGCGACACGCTGGACATCAAGAGCGCCGGCGTGGCCACGGCCAGCAGCTACGTGGTGACGCTGGACGGTCAGTACCACAGCAACCTGAAGCTGATCGACGACATGGTCAAGAAGGACATCGAAGACGCCGGTGCCCTGGTGACCAAAGCCACCCAGGATGCCCGCCGCAACGGTGCCATCATCGCCGGCACCTCGGTGGTGGCCTTGGCCCTGGCCGGCCTGCTGACCTGGGCCTTCAGCCGCGCCATCACCCAGCCACTGCGCGACGCCGCGAAACGCGCCGCCAACCTGGCCCAGGGCGACCTGACGCAACAGGCCGTAAGTGCCTCGAGCGACGCCACCGGCCGGGTCCTGCAGGCACTGGGCGAGGTGTCGCAGAACCTGAACGGGTTGGTGGTGGACATCCGCCGCACGGCCGAAGAGATCAGCACCGCTTCGGGCGAGATCGCCAGCGGCAACACCGACCTGTCGGCGCGCACCGAAGGCACGGCCTCGGCCCTGCAGCAGGCGGCGGCCAGCATCGAACAGTTGTCGGCGACGCTGCGCACCAGTGCGGACAACGCCCGTGAAGCCAATGCCAAGGCGCGCGACGCGTCCAACGTGGCGCGTGAAGGTGGCGCTGTGGTGGCCGACGTGGTCAGCACCATGGACGCCATCAACAGCCAGGCCAAGAAGATCGGCGAGATCATCGGCACCATCGACGGCATCGCTTTCCAGACCAACATCCTGGCGCTGAACGCCGCGGTGGAAGCCGCCCGCGCTGGCGAACACGGCCGCGGCTTCGCGGTGGTGGCCGCCGAGGTGCGCTCGCTGGCCCAACGCAGTGCCGACGCGGCCAAGGAGATCCGCTCGCTGATCAGCTCCTCGGTGGAGCAGATCGACAACGGCGTGCACAAGGTGCGCACCGCGGGCCAGACCATGGACCGCATCGTGGGCGCCATCGAACAGGTGGCCAACACGGTGGAAGACATCTCGCGCGCCACGGCCGAACAGGCCAGCGGCATCGCGCAGGTGAACCAGAGCGTGGCCGAGATGGACCGCAGCACCCAACAGAACGCCGCGATGGTGGAAGAGGCCACGGCCGCCACCGAGTCGTTGCGCAACCAGGCCGCCAGCCTGGTGCAGATGCTGGGCCGCTTCCGGACCAGCTGAGCCCTGGTTGGCGCCGACGGGTCACCGGCCCGCCGGCACAGCACACCCCAAAAGAAGCCGCCCCGGGCACCGTCGCCCTGGCGGCTTCGTTCACCCCCGACCCGCCACACCTTCAGGCGGGCACACCTGGAGACACCCCATGCAACGTTCCACGTTCATCACCAGCCTGCTGGCCGCCGCGGCCCTGTGCACCCTGAACCCCGCCTTGGCCCAAGATCGCGGCAGCAAAGAAGAAGCCAAGGCGCTGGTCGAAGCCGCCGTGGCCCATGTGAAAAAGGTGGGCGCTGACAAGGCCTACAAGGACTTCAGCACCGACAAGGCCAACTGGACCAAGAAGGACCTGTACGTCTTCGCCTTCGACATGGAAGGCAACACCCTGGCCCATGGCGCCAACGAGAAGCTGATCGGCAAGAACCTGTCGAAGATGGTGGACGCCTCGGGCCAGTCCACCACCACGGCTTTCGCCAACACCGTGAAGACCAAGGGCAGCGGCTGGCACGACTACGACTTCGCGCACCCGACCACGAAGAAGACCGAGGCCAAGACCAGCTACGTGCACGGTCTGCCCGGTGGCCAAGCCTACGTGGGCGTGGGCGTGTACCGCTGAACACCGCAACGGCCGCCGCGCGGCCAGCACCACGACACAGGGCCTGCGGGCCCTGTTTTCATGGGCCGCGACAACCCCACCGCGGCGCCGGGCACAGCGGCTGCGCCGCGGTCAATCGTCCCCCAGTCCGAGCAGCGGGCGCAGGGCGCGCAGCAGGTCGTTTTCAGCCACGGGCTTGGACACGAAGCCGGCCATGCCGGCGTCACGCGCGTCCAACCGTTCGTGTTCCAGCACGGCCGCGGTGAAGGCGAACACCGGCAGCTCGGCCGTGCGCGGGTCGGCGCGCAGACGGCGGGTGGCCGCCAGGCCGTCGACCACGGGCATGTGCAGGTCCATCAGCACCGCGTCCAAGCGGCCTTCATGGGCCAGGGCCAGCGCCACGGCCTTGGCGCCGTCGTCGGCTTCCAGCACCTGCGCACCCAGGCGGCGCAACAAGGCGGTGACGATCAGCATGTTCACCGGGTTGTCCTCGGCCACCAGCACCCACAGGCCCTGCAGCGGCGCCGCCGGTGCCAAGGTGCCGGCGCTGTCGGCACGCTGGCGCGGCTGCTCTGGCGGCAGGCGCAGCTCGGCCCAGAAGCTGCACCCCAGGCCGCCCGGCCCCGGGGCCTGCACGCCCACGCGGCCGCCCATGCGTTCGGCCAGCTCCCGGCAGATGGACAAGCCCAGGCCCGTGCCCCCGAAACGCCGGGTGGTGGAGCTGTCGGCCTGGGCGAAGGGCCGGAACAGGCGGTCGCGCACCTCGGGCGTCAGGCCCACCCCGGTGTCGGTGACGGTCAGCCGCACCAGGCCGTCGTCGGCCATGGCCAAGGCCAGGTCGATGCCGCCGCGCTGCGTGAACTTCAGCGCGTTGCCCAGGTAGTTGGCCAGGATCTGCCGCACACGCACAGGGTCGCCGCGCACGCGCAAGGGCACGTCGGGCGCCACGGCGCAGCGCATGATCAGGCCACGCTCGCGGCCCAAGGGCGCGAAGGTGTGGAAGGTGCTTGTGACCACGCCGTGCAGGTCGAAGGCGATGTCTTCGATCTGCAGGTGGCCGGCCTCGATCTTGGACAGGTCCAGCACGTCGCTGACGATGCCGGTCAGCAGTTCGGCCGCGCCGACCAGGTGCACCAGATACTCGCGGCGCCGCTCGGCGTCCAGTCCGCTGTCCTGCAGCAGCCGCGCCAGCCCCAGCACGCCGTTCAGCGGTGTGCGGATCTCGTGGCTCATGGTGGCCAGGAAGGCGCTCTTGGCGCGGTTGGCGGCTTCGGCCTGCTGCTTGGCGTCGGCCAGTTCGCGTTCGGCGCGGCGGCGTTCGGTGATGTCTTCGGCCACCCAGATGGTGCCGCTGGCCCGCGGGTGCCGCGGGTCCACGGCGCGGGCCCGCAGGCGGGCCAGCACCACGCTGCCGTCGGGGCGGTGCACCTCGCGCTCGATGTCCACGGTCTTGCCGGCGCGCTGGGCCTTTTCGGCCTTGTCGGCAAAGGCGTTGTAGTCCTGGCCCACCGCGAACATCACGCCCGTGCCGCTGCCGGCCAGGCTGCCCACGGCCCGGCCGAACATCTGTTCGAACTGCGGGTTCACACGTTCGAAGCGGCGGTCGCGCACCAGGGCGATGCCCACACTGGCGTTGTCCAGGATGGCGTCGGCCTCGCGCCGGGCGCGCTCCACCTCGGTGACGTCGCGCGCGGTGATGACGACCACCGGTTCACCGTCCCACTGGAAAGTGGCCGCGGTCAGCCGCAGGTCATGCGGCTCGCCGCCGGGCCAGCCCACGCTGGGCAGGTTGCGCACGACACCGCCACCGGCCTTCAGCGCTTCACGCAGGCGTTTTTCTTCCTGGGGGTCGCGCCACAGGCCGAGCTCCAGCGCGCTGCGGCCCAGCACCTCGTCCTCCTGCAGGCCGCACAGCTGCACGAAGGCCGGGTTGGCCATCAGCACCCGGCCGTCGCGCACGCGGGCCACGCAGATGGCGTCGGGGCTCAGGCGCACCAGGCGGTCCAGCAGGTCTTGCCCGCGGCGGCGCGCCTGTTCGGCCTGGCGCTCGGCGGTGACGTTGTGGCCCACGCCCCACCACCCAGTGCACTGGCCCTGGGCGTCGAACACCGGTTTCCCGCTGGACGACGTGCTCAGCAACGAACCGTCGGGGCAGCGGTAGGTGATGACCAGGTCGCGGAACGGCAGCCGTTCGCGCAAATGCCGGTGGACGCTGTGGAAGTCATCCTGTTCCAGCGACACCGGCCCACAGGGCTGGCCCAGGGCCATGAAGGTCTGCACCGTCTGCCCGGTGCGCTGCTCGAAACTGGACGACAGGTACAGCAGCCGGCCCTGGGGGGTGCTCTCCCAAACCCAGTCGTTGGCGATGTGCAGCAGCTCGTTCAGGCGTTGGCGCTCGTCCTGGACCTGCCGCAGGCTGCGCGACACCAGGCGTGCCACCGTCAAGGCCGACAGCAGCGCGCAGGCCAGCAGCACCAGGTGGCTGATCAGGCGGGTCCAGGGTGTGGTGTCGTCGGCCAAGCGCCCTGGCAGCCAGCCGCGGGACTCGGCCAGCGCCATGGCCAGCAGCAGCAGCAGGTCCAGCGCCGCCAGACCGACGGCCGCGCGCGGGCTGGCCAGCACACCCGCCAACGCCACGATCAACAAGGTGCCGGCCAGGGACACGGTGTGCAGCCCGCCGCCGTTGCCCGCCGACTGCACGGCGATGGCCAGCAGCGCGATCGTCAAGGCCGCCAGGGCCGCGGCGCGCGGATGCCCGGCGCGGCGCAGCACATGGGCCAGAGCCGCACCGGTCAGCAGCAAACTGCCGTTGGCGGCACGCCAGGGCAGCATGGCGTCGGCGATGGCAAACACCCACTGCAGCAGGGCCGTGGACCAGAGCAGCAGGCCCAGCACAACCAGCAGACCCACCAGCGCCCGCGCCGTGCGCTGCTCGTTGGTAGCGGCGAAGGCCGCGCCTGCGGCCAGCCCCGACGCCGAGTAAACCGGCGCAGCGGCGCGGCGGTCCGCCGTCCGCCGGGGCGTGGGAGGTTGGTCCGTCATGGAAGAAGCGCTGAAACCGGGAATTTCGCCAAAGAGCCATCGTAGCGGCGACGCACCGGGCCCTCACACACGCGTGGACAAATTCCTGGCCTGCGACGCCCCGACCAGGGGCCGCCGCGCGCCCCAGCCCGCTCAGCTGGGTTTGGCCAGGCCCAGCTTGTCGACCAGCGCTTTCTCGCGGCGGAAGGTGTCTTCGGCAAAGCGCGTGTACTGCGCCGGGTTCATGTGCATCAAGGCCTGGTCGTAGCGCGCCAGGGCTTCCACGTGGGTGGGCATCTCCATGGCCTGTTTGAACACGTCGTGGATGCGCTGCACCAAGGCCGGGTCCATGCCCTTGGGGCCGCCGATGCCGTAAGGCGAGGCCTGCACCAGCGGGATGCCCAGTTCCTTCAGCGTGGGCACGTCGGGGAACTTGGCCAGGCGTTGTTCGCCCCAGGTGTTCAGCACGCGCAGCTTGCCGCTGGCCACGTGCGGCGCGAAGCCGGTGCTGTCGGCCGCGGCCATCAGCTGCCCGCCCAGCAGGGCCTGCATCAGGTCGGCGCTGCCTTTGTAGGGGATGTGGTTGAGTTGCAGGTTCAGGCGCTGGGCGATGTCTTCCACCGTCAGGTGCGGGCTGGTCAGCACCCCGGTGCTGCCGTAGGCCAGCTTGCCCGGGTTAGCGCGTGCGTAGGCCACGAAGTCGGCCCAGGTCTTGATGGGCGATTCGGCCGGCACCACGATGCCGAAGGCGTAGCCGGTGACGCCGATGATGTAGCTGATGTCCTTCACCGGGTCCCAGGTGATGCGGGTGGTGTAGGGCAGGCGGAACACGCCCAGCGGAATCTGCCCCAGCGTGTGGCCGTCGGGCTTGGCCTGCTGCAGCTGCTGCGCCGGCAGGGTGCCGCCGGCGCCGGGCTTGTTTTCGATGATGACTTGCTGGCCCAGCAGCTTGCTGGCGCCTTCGGCCAGGGTGCGCATGGTGATGTCGGTGGGCCCGCCCGCGGGGAAGGCGATCATCAGCTTCACCGTCTGGCTGGGCCAGGCGGTTTGGGCGAAGGCGGGGCGGGCCAGGGCGGCGGCGCCCAGGGCTTGGATCAGTTGGCGGCGACGCAGCATGGCGGGTGAAACGGGGTGGTGTGGTGGCCTGGTGGGCGGAAGGGCGGAGGGCGGGCACACGTGCGGCAGGCCCGCGGCAACGCCGTACTTCAGCTTGCCCCGGCCCTGGCCCCAGCGCAAGCCGTGTTGGCCCCATGTCCCCGGAGCGACAAGCGCTGTGAAGCCTTGTGAAGAATGGCAAAACAAGGCCCACCGTCGCACGTGTGCAAAGGCGCAACGCCACAATCCCCAGCGTGAAACACACCGCCCCCACCCGCACCGCCGCCGTCTTGCCGGCCCTGTTCCACACGCCGGCACGGGCCGCAGGCCCGCAGCCTGGGCGGCGCCTGCCACCGCTGGCGGCCGCGGCGGCGATGCTGTGCGGCGCCCAGGCCTGGGCGCAAGCCAGCGCACCAGCCCCGGCACCAGCACCGGCCACCGCGGCACCGGCCGAGGCCACCGAGGCCAAGCCCACCCAGCCGCCAGCCGCACCGGCGGCCGGCGCCAGCGGCCAGCGCATCGAGATCACCGGTGGCCGCCAGAACGACACCGACACGCGCCGCCAGTCCACCGCGGCCAAGATCGTGGTGGGCCGTGAAGAGATCGAAAAGTTCGGCGACAGCACCTTGGGCGAGGTGCTGCGCCGCCTGCCCGGCGTCACCACCCCCGGCGCCCCCGGCCGTGGCGGCCCGCCGCGCATGCGCGGGCTGGGCAACGGCTACACGCAGATGTTGGTGGACGGCCAGCGCATGCCGCCGGGCTTCAGCCTGGAATCGCTGACGCCCGACCAGATCGAACGCATCGAGATCCTGCGCGCGCCCACAGCCGAGACCGGCGCACGCGCCATCGCCGGCACCATCAACATCGTCACACGCGAAGGCTACCGCCAGCGCTTGAACGACCTGCGGCTGGGCTTCGGCTACGAGAACGGCGAGTTCACGCCCGGCCTGAGCTGGACGCACAACAACAGCGCCGGCGAGCTGACCTACAACCTGTCGGCCAACGCCTTCAGCAACCAACGCGCCAGCGAGGGCTTCAGCAGCACCACCACCGTGCAGCGGTCCGACGGCAGCACGCTGCTGGCCCAGCAAGAAGCCCAGCAGAACGACGAGAAACGCCAGGGCCTGAACCTGACCACGCGGCTGCAGTGGCGCTTGTCGCAAAGCGGCGACGTGCTGGTGCTGGCGCCCAGCGTCTTCACCGCCCGCAGCGAAGGCGACCGCCGCTTCCAGTTGACGCAGAGCACGCCCAGCAGCACGCTGCCCAGCTACGACCACGGCACCAACACCAGCGAAGGCAGCGTCACCGCCTTCCGCCTGAACGGCAACTGGCGCCAGCGGGTGTTCAACGGCCCGCGGCTGGAATTGGGCGGCTTTGTCGGCCAGTTCACCAGCGAAAACGACAACCTGCGGCAAGAGTTCCGCAACGGCGTGCCCACCGCGCTGCGCACCCTGCAAGACCACGCCGAGGTGACCGACCGCAGCCTGAACCTGACCGCCAAGCTCTCCACCACGCTGGGCGGCAACGAGAAAGAACCCGACAGCGCGCACAGCCTGGTGACGGGCCTGGAAGTGGAGGCCGTGCGCCGCACCGAGAACCGCAGCGGCGACAGCCTGGCCGACAGCAGCGGCGACAACATGCAGGCCGCCAGCACCCGCCTGGCCGCTTACGTGCAAGACGAGTGGAGCCTGACACCGAACTGGGCGCTGCATGCCGGCCTGCGCTGGGAAGGCATCAAGACCGTGGGCGACGTGGACGCTGCCACCGGCCGCCGCCCCGAGAACACCAGCAACGTCACCACCCCACTGGTGCACCTGCTGTGGAAGCCCGACCCCAAGGGCCGCGACCAGGTGCGCCTGAGCCTGACGCGCAGCTACCGCGCGCCCACGCTGAACACGCTGATCGCCGCCACCAGCATCAACAGCAAGTTCGACGCGAGCGGCCCCAACACCGCCACCGCACCCGACCGCGGCGGCAACCCCAACCTGAAGCCCGAACTCGCCACCGGCCTGGACCTGGCCATGGAGCGATACCTGGCCGGTGGTGGCCTGCTCAGCGCCAACGTGTTCCACCGCCGCATCAACAACCTGATGCGCGGCGTGACGGCCTTGGAAACCGTGGACTACAGCCCCAGCCAGCGTTGGGTGAACCGGCAGCAGAACATCGGCCAGGCCACCACACAAGGGCTGGAGTTGGAAGCCAAGTTCCCGCTGGACACCCTGGTGGAAGGCGCACCGCGCGTGGAACTGCGTGCCAACCTGGGCCTGTTCCGTTCCAAGGTGGACGGCATCCCCGGCCCCGACAACCGGCTGGATTCACAAGCCAAGGCCACGGCCAACATCGGCGCCGACTACCGCTTCCGCGGCACACCGTTGACGGTGGGCGGCAACCTGAACTGGGTGCCCGCCTACGACACCCAGACCGCCGTGGACCAGCGCAGCAGCACCGGCAGCAAACAGGTGTGGGACGCCTTCGTGCTGTGGACCTTCAACCCCAGCACCGCGCTGCGTGTGATGGGCAGCAACCTCAGCGCGCGCGACTACGAAAGCAGCAGCAGCATCACCACCGCCACGGTGGCGGAAACCTCGCGCAGCTTCGGCCCCAGCTACATCAACTGGCAGGCGCGGTTGGAACTGAAGCTCTGAGCGGCTGTGAACGAACACGGCACCCGCGCGCAGCACGCCATGGCTTCGCGGCGAATCTGCAGGGCCTGCACACCGCGGCCCTTGGGGTAGTGCCGGGGGTGGCGGGCCAGGGGTGGGGCGCAGAATCTTTTGCAAACCACACCAAGGAGACCGCCCCCATGCCCCCACGCCTTCAGCACCACCGCCCCGCGGCGGCCCCGCGCCGCCACCTGCTGGCCGCCGGCCTGGCCTTGCTGGCCAGCGCGCCGGGCGCGGCCTGGGCACAAGCCGCCTGGCCCAGCAAGCCGGTGCGCATCGTCGTGCCCTTTGCCGCGGGCGGCACCACCGACATCCTGGCCCGCGCGTTGGCGCCCGAACTGCAGAAAGCCTTCGGCCAGCCTTTCGTGGTGGACAACAAACCCGGCGCCGGTGGCAACAACGGCGCGGCCGAGGTGGCCAAGGCCACGGCCGACGGCCACACGCTGCTGATGGGCACGGTGGGCACCCACGCCATCAACCCGGCGCTGTACCCCAAGATGCCCTACGACCACGTGAAGGACTTTGCGCCCGTCACCCTGGTGGCCGGTGTGCCCAACGTGCTGGTGGTGGGCCAGGCCACGGCGCAAAAGTACAGCCTGAACAGCGTGGCCGACCTGGTGAAGGCGCTGAAAGCCAACCCCGGCAAGCTGAACATGGCCAGCTCCGGCAACGGCACCAGCATCCATCTGGCCGGTGAACTGTTCAAGACCATGACCGGCACCTTCATGGTCCACATCCCCTACCGCGGTTCGGGCCCGGCGCTCATCGACCTGATGGCCGGCAACATGGACGTGATGTTCGACAACCTACCCTCGGCCATGCCGCACATCAAGAGCGGCAAGCTCAAGGCCCTGGCGGTGACCAGCGCCCAGCGTTCGGCCTCGCTGCCCGACGCACCCACCGTGGCCGAAGCCGGCGGCCCCGCGCTGAAGGGCTTCGAGGCCAGCAGCTGGTTCGGCCTGCTGGCCCCGGCCGGCACCCCGGCCGACGTGGTGGCCCGGGTGCAGCAAGAAACCGCCAAGGCCCTGGCCACCCCGGCCATGAAAGACCGCCTGATGGCCGCAGGCGCCATCCCCAGCGGCATGGCGCCGGCCGAGTTCGTGAAATTCATCGAGGCCGAGACCAAGAAGTGGGCCGGCGTGGTGAAGGCTTCGGGGGCGAAGGTGGATTGAGGGGGGCCACGCCCGCGGCCGAGGCCGGTCTGGCCGACTTCCACGGTCCATCCCCGCTGACGCGGGGCCACCTGATCGCATGGCGAAACGTGTTGCGTAACGAGGCATCGACGGTTTGCTGAGCTGCCTGTGCGGCAGTGAACCTCGGTGGTGCCAACACCCGTTTGGCTACATCACCAGACCTTCATGCTCGGATTGCCACGACAACGAACCCCACCCCCGCCGCCACCAACAACCCCAAGGTCACCCACCTCGGCAAACTGAAGAAGCTCAACACCGTGGCCAGTGCGAAGAAGCCGGCCAGGCGCAGGACCAGGGGCCGGTTGTTGCGGGGCGGCCGGGCCGGTCGGCGGGTAGGGCGGGCTGGCATGCATGCACTCTAGCGCGCAAAGCGAGTGGTGCGCTGCACCGCGGGCTGCTGGGCTTTCATCAGACCCCAGGCGCCCGCCGCCAGGGCGGCGGTGGCGCCGTGGCCGCGCCAGACCTTCAACCGCCGGCCATGGTGCCGCGGCACTTGGGCGAGCCGCAGCGGCAGGGGTAGTCGGCGGGGTTGTCTTCGCCGATGTCCAGCGCGTAGTCCAGGAACAGCTCTTCACCAGCGCGCAGGCGGCGCTTGGCTTCGATGACCACGCTGGCCGTGCCGTCCTCGTCTTCCACTTCGTAGGCCTGCACGTTGGGCGCGCAGGAGTGGTTGATGTGGCGCGTGGCGTTGCCACCCACGGCGCCGTCGATCACGCTGCCGTCGGACAGGCCGAACACGTAGGTCAGCGCGTTGTTCCAGTCCTGCCGCGCCACCTCGGCCGGGCTGAGGCGGCGCCCGGTGTAGGGGCCCAGCACGTGGCCCTTCTGCACGCCACGGCGCATAAAGGCACCCAAGCCATGCACGGTGCTGGGGCGCACCTCCAGGTCCGGGGCGGTGTCGGCGGTGGGTTCGGGGGCCGGCTGTGGCTGGGCGCGTGTGGGCATGGCGGCGGTGGGTGGGCGTGGTGGCGGGGGCCTGCGAGCACGGCATTGTCGGCCCAGCCGGTGGGCGCCCGGCGGCCGTCTGTGCGCGGCCGCACACACGCCCCCGCCCGACCAGCAAGCTAGGGGCCAGGGGCTCGTGAATCTGCAGGACACAGGCCCTCTGCAGGGGGATGCCCAAGCGCGGCGGTGCTGCGCATCATCGCCGCCGGTGACGGCCGGGGGGCCGTCTTCAAAGGCCTGGCATGCACCTGCAGAACCTGCAAGAAGGCGACTACCGCATCTACCTGGGCGCGTTGGAAGCGCCGCACGGGCGTGGTTACACGGCCGCGGTGGTGGTGACGCAGTGGCGCGGCCACGGCCTCGTGGACGGCCAACCGCTGGACGTGTGGCGCGACGACCGCCTGAGCTGCGGCCACTGCTGGCCCACGGCCGAAGCCGCGATGAAGTACGCGCTGGGCAAAGCCCGCGAACGCATCCGCCTGCGCAAGCGTGAACTGCTGAAACGCCTGCTGGCGTCCTGAGCGCGGCCCCCACGCGCTGCAGCCGGCGGGGCGGCCGCCGATAATTCCGCCCATGACGACGAAGCCGGGTGCAAAACAGCGTGTGGTGGTGGGCCTGAGCGGCGGTGTGGACTCGGCCGTGACGGCCTGGCTGCTGAAGCAGCAGGGCCACGAGGTCGTCGGCATCTTCATGAAGAACTGGGAAGACGACGACGACAGCGAATACTGCTCGTCGAACGTGGACTTCGTGGACGCAGCGGCCGTGGCCGACGTGATCGGCATCGAGATCGAACACGTGAACTTCGCGGCCGAGTACAAGGACCGCGTGTTCGCCGAGTTCCTGCGCGAATACCAGGCCGGCCGCACGCCCAACCCCGACGTGCTGTGCAACGCCGAGATCAAGTTCAAGGCCTTCCTGGACCACGCGCTGCGCCTGGGCGCCGAGAAGATCGCCACCGGCCACTACGCCCGCGTGCGCCAGCACCCGGCCGGCGCTTTCGAGTTGCTGAAAGGCCTGGACCCGGCGAAAGACCAGAGCTATTTCCTGCACCGCCTGAACCAGGCCCAGCTGAGCAAGACGCTGTTCCCGGTGGGCGAGCTGCACAAGACGGAAGTGCGCCGCATCGCCGAAGAGATCGGCCTGCCGAACGCGAAGAAGAAGGACAGCACCGGCATCTGCTTCATCGGCGAACGGCCTTTCCGCGACTTCCTGAACCGCTACCTGCAAACCGCACCCGGCCCCATGGTGGACGACCTGGGCCGGCCCGTGGGCCAGCACGTGGGGCTGAGCTTCTACACCCTGGGCCAGCGCCAGGGGCTGGGCATCGGGGGTGTGAACTGGGCGCGGCAGGCGCCCAAGGCCAAAGGCCGGCGCGGTACAGCGCCGCCCGCACCGCCACCGCCGCCCCCCAGCGGCGAACACCAGCCCTGGTTCGTGGCGCGCAAGGAACTGCCCACCAACACCTTGCGGGTGGTGCAGGGGCACGACCACCCCTGGTTGTTGTCTGAACAGCTGGGCGCCACCGACTGCAGTTGGGTGGCCGGCCACGCACCGGCGCCGGGCGCGCTGGCGGCCAAGACCCGCTACCGCCAGGCCGACGCCGCCTGCACGCTGGGCGCACGCGCCGACGGCGGCTTCACGCTGCACTTCAGCCAAGCCCAGTGGGCGGTGACGCCCGGCCAGAGCGCCGTGCTGTACGACGGCGAGGTCTGCCTGGGCGGGGGGGTCATCGACACCGCCAGCGCGCTGCCGGCCGGCTGAGCACCATTCCGGCGCGGCCGTAGAACGCGCCACCGCGGCGGCAACGGCCACGCAGGGCTCGGTTCAAGCCGCGCCGCGCGGCGTCCGATATCCACGGACAGCGCCAGCGCCGCGAAGGGTGGCACTGGCCAGAGCCGCCATGCGTCAACCCGCCCCGTCAGAACCCCAACGCCCACCGTTCACCCCCCGCTGCCTGGCGGCCGCCGGCCTGGCCTGGGCCGCGCTGGGCGCGGGGCCAGCGCTGGCCACCAGCCTGGACGTGGCCGTGGCCGATGGCCAAGGGCGACCGCTGCCAGGGGCCGTGGTGTTTCTGGAGTCGCGCGAGGCGCGCGCCTTGGCCAAGCCCCTGGGGCTGGTGGAGGTGGAACAGGCCGACCGCCAGTTCAACCCGCGGGTGACGGTGGTGACCGTGGGCACGGCGGTGAGCTTTCCCAACCGGGACAAGGTGCGCCACCACGTGTATTCGTTTTCGCCGACCAAGACCTTCGAGCTGAAGCTCTACATCGGCACGCCGGCCAACCCGGTGGTCTTCGACAAACCCGGCATCGCGGCCCTGGGCTGCAACATCCACGACCACATGAGCGCCTGGGTGGTGGTGGTGGAAACACCTTTCCACGGCAGCACCGGCGCGCAGGGCCGTGTGCGCCTGGACAACCTGCCCCCCGGCACCTACCGCCTGCGCAGTTGGCACCCCGACCTGCCACCCGGCGCGCCCGCGCTGGACCAGGCGCTGACGCTGCCCGCCAGCGGCGCCGCGGTGAACCTGCGCCTGGCCGGCGTCGGCGGGCGTTGAGCGCGCGCACCCCCATGTTCGGCCAGCGCCCCCCCTTGCACCCCGACCAGACCCGGCCGCGCCGCCTGGCCACCCGCTTCGTGGGCCTGTCGATGGCCGTGCTGCTGCTGGTGCAGGCGGCAGGTTTCGTGGCGCTGGGCGCCAGCATCGACCAACGCAGCCGCGCCGCCCTGAGCGAAGAGCTGCAGGTGGGCGAACGGGTGTGGCAGCGCCTGCTGGCACAGCGCGCGGAGAACCTGCGCCAGGGGGCCCGCGTGCTGGCGGCCGACTACGGTTTCCGTTCCACGCTGGCGCTGGGCGACATGGCCACGGTGCAAGACGCCCTGGCCAACACCGCACAGCGCCTGGGCGCAGGTGTGGCGGCCTGGGTCGACACACAAGGCGTGCTGACGGCCCAACACGATGCGCGCCCCCAGGCCCAGGACCTGCCCAACCTGCAGCGCACGGTGCAGGCCCTGGCGCGCGACCAAGGTGGCACCCAGGTGGCCATGGTGGCCGGCGAGGTGTTCCAGTTCGTGGCCGTGCCGGTGAAAGCACCGGCCACCATCGGCTGGGTGGTGATGGGCGTGGCGGTGGACAACACCATGGCGCAAGACATGCACACGCTGTCGGGCCTGGACGTGGCCTTGGCCATCACCCAACCCGACGGGCGCTTGCGCGCCGGGCCGTCGTCGCTGGGGCCACGCGCCCCGCAAGCGCTGGCGCTGCGCGATGGCCAGGCCACCATCGACGGCGACGTGCACATGGTGCAGCAGGTGCCGCTGGTGGCGGGCAACGCGGCACAGGTGCTGCTGCTGCGGTCGGTGAACGCGGCGGTGGCCCCGTTCCGTGCGCTGCAGTGGACGCTGCTGGCCATCACCGCGGGCGGTCTGCTGCTGTTCGGCCTGTTCAGCCAGCTGCTGGCGCAGCGCATCACCACGCCGTTGCGCGCGTTGACACGGGCCAGCGAAAAACTGGGCCGCGGTGAGTACGGCGAACCCGTGCAGCACCTGGGGCAAACCGACGAGGTGGGCCAGCTGGCCCGGGCCTTCGACCGCATGCGCGTGAACATCGCCAGCCACCAGGCCGAGGTGCAGCGCCTGGCCTACTGGGACCGCCTGACCAACCTGCCCAACCGCGCGCAGTTCCGCGAGAAGGTGGCCCAGGCGATGCAGGCCGGCCCGGCGCCGCTGTCGGTGGTGATCCTGAACCTGGACCGCTTCAAGCACATCAACGACGTGCTGGGCTTCGCGTTCGGCGACGAGGTGCTGAAGGCCGTGGGCCAGCGCATCGCCGGGCAGCTGGTGCGCGAGGGCGACCTGGTGGCCCGGCTGTCCGGCGATGTGTTCGGCGTGTTGCTGCCTTCGACGGCCGCCGACGAAGCGCTGCGCGTGGCCGACCGCATCGCCGCAGCCTTCGAGCTGCCCCTGGTGCTGGGCGAGCAGCAGGTGGACATCAGCGCCGGCCTGGGCGTGGCCAGCTGGCCGGCGCACGCGCAGGACACCGACACGCTGATCGGCCACGCCGAGGTGGCCATGTACACGGCCAAGCGCAAGCTGGCCACGGCCCTGGCCTACGACGCCAGCCTGGACGCCGGCAGCGACGAAACGCTGTCGCTGCTGACCGAACTGCGCCAGGCCGTGGAACGGGACGAGCTGCGCCTGTTCCTGCAGCCCAAGATCGGCCTGCGCGACGGCCGCGTGGTGGGTGCCGAAGCCCTGGTGCGCTGGCAGCACCCCACGCGCGGCATGGTGCCGCCGATGAAGTTCATCCCGTTCGCTGAACAAACCGGCTTTGTGCGGCAGCTGACGCTGTGGATCTTCGAAGCCACGGCACGCGACTGGCCACGCTTGCAGGCCCTGGGCCTGCAACGCGTGTCGGTGAACCTGTCCACGCGCGACCTGATGGACAGCGAACTGCCGCAGCGGCTGGACCGCATCCTGGCGCGGCACGGCGTCACACCCCAAGCGTTCTGCCTAGAGATCACCGAGAGCGCCATCATGGACGAGCCACAGCGGGCCGAGGCCACGCTGAACGCGCTGGCCGCGGCCGGCTTCAAGCTGAGCATCGACGACTACGGCACGGGTTACTCGTCGCTGAGCTACGTGGCCGGCTTGCCGGTGCACGAGCTGAAGATCGACAAGAGCTTCGTGATGGGCATGGCCACCGTGCCCAAACACGCGGCCATCGTGCGCTCCACCATCGACCTGGCGCACAACCTGGGCCTGAGCGTGGTGGCCGAAGGCGTGGAGAACGCCGACATCCTGGCCCTGCTGCGCCGCCTGGACTGCGACGAGGCGCAGGGCTACCACATGAGCAAGCCGGTGCCGCTGGCCGAGCTGGCGGCCTTTGTGCAGCGCTGGCAGTCGGCGAACGCTGCCAGCGCAGGCACGGCCAGCCCGGCCTTGCACTGACCCGGTGTGAAAGAACTGGCCGCGCGCGCCGCTGCGAGCGCAGCGCGGGGGCCGGCTGGGGTGGATGACCGACGTCGGTTGTGGGTGCTGAGCCTTACTTCAGCCAGACCACCGACCGCTTGCTGCCCACCCAGGTTTCGTACTGCGCGGCGAAGCGGTCTTCGATGCGGTTGCGCTTGACCTTGAAGGTGGGCGTGATGAGGTCG
>JBKCUM010000186.1:0-5993 GCA_046318395.1 Rubrivivax sp. | reverse complement strand
TTGGTCCATCGTGGCCCTGGTGGTGCTGCTGAAGATCGCCTTCTACTGGCTGAACGCCAGCGCCTACCGTTCGATGGCCAAGATGAAGGCCATCAACCCGCGCGTGATGGAACTGCGCGAGCGCCTGAAGGACAAGCCCCAGCAGATGCAGCAAGAGATGATGCGCATCTACCGCGAGGAAAGGTCAACCCGCTGGGCGGCTGCTTGCCCATCCTGGTGCAGATGCCCTTCTTCATCGCGCTGTACTGGGTGCTGTTGTCCAGCGTGGAAATGCGCGGTGCGCCGTGGATCGGCTGGATCACCGACCTGTCCGTGAAAGACCCCTGGTTCATCCTGCCGGTGCTGATGACGCTGTCGTCGCTGGCCCAGGTGGCACTGGGTGCCAAGCCGCCCGATCCCATCCAGGCCAAGATGATGTGGATCATGCCGCTGGCCTTCGGCGTCATGTTCTTCTTCTTCCCGGCCGGTCTGGTGCTGTACTGGCTGGTGAACAACCTGCTGTCCATCGCGCAGCAGTGGTACATCAACAAGAGCATGGGCGTGCCCGTGACCTGATGGCCCGACCGGGGGCCGGGGCGTGACAGTTGCACGCCCCCTCCCCAGGACAAACCCCATTCAGCCACCACATCCCATGAACTGGGGTTGAAAGCCGGGGCCCCGGGCCCCACATTGCACCCCATGCGGGCGACCCGGTGAACCCGGCTCAGGAGCCCCACACGCAGGCCAAGACGGCCCGCGCCGTGCCTCCACCCGCGCCACACCCCCCGAAAAGCCGGCCCCGTGCCGGCTTTTTGCTGGGCGGGCGCACCCCGGCAGGCCGCCGTCGGTTTGAGCCACCCAGCGCGCGCCGTTCGACAATGCACCCATGACGCCCTCCACGCCTGCCGAGCCTTCCGCCGCCCTGCCCTGGATGGCCGGCCGCCACCAGGACCCCATCGTCGCCGTCGCCACCGCGCCGGGCCGGGGTGCCGTGGGCATCGTGCGTTTGTCGGGCCGCGACCTGGCGCCCTTGGTTCACCGCTTGTGCGGCCGCACGCTGGCGCCGCGCGTGGCGACCTTGCTGCCTTTCAAGGCCGGTGATGGGCGGGTGCTGGACCAGGGCCTGGCGCTGTTCTTCCCCGCCCCACATTCCTACACCGGCGAAGACGTGCTGGAACTGCAGGCGCACGGCGGCCCGGTGTTGCTGCAGCTGCTGCTGGCGCGCTGCCTGGAAGCCGGCGCCGAGCGTGGCCTGCGCCTGGCCGAACCTGGCGAGTTCACCGAACGCGCCTTCCTGAACGACAAGCTGGACCTGGCCCAGGCCGAGGCCGTGGCCGACCTGATCGACGCCAGCACCGAAGCCGCGGCACGTTCTGCGGCACTGTCGCTGAGCGGGGCTTTTTCAGCCGAGATCAGCGCGTTGAGCGAACGCACCATCCAACTGCGCATGCTGGTGGAGGCCACGCTGGACTTCCCCGAAGAAGAGATCGACTTCCTGGAGAAAGCCAACGCACGCGGCAAGCTCGATGGCATCGAGCGCAGCCTGTCAGAAGCCTTGGCGCGGGCCCGGCAAGGCGCGTTGCTGCGCGAGGGCCTGCGCGTGGTGATCGCCGGCCAGCCCAACGTTGGCAAGAGTTCGCTGCTGAACGCACTGGCCGGGGCCGAGCTGGCCATCGTCACACCGATCGCCGGCACCACACGCGACAAGGTCAGCGAGACCATTCAGATCGAAGGCGTGCCGCTGCACATCATCGACACCGCCGGCCTGCGCCACGACCACGAGGCCAGCGACGAGGTGGAACGCATCGGCATCGCCCGCAGTTGGGAAGCAGTGCGCTGCGCCGACGTGGTGCTGTGGCTGCACGACCTGACCCGCGCCGGGCAAGCCGACTACGAAGCCGGTGAAGACAACATCCGCGCTGAACTGCCCGAGGTGCCCGGCGGCGTGCTGCACGTCTTCAACAAGGCCGATGCGGCCGTGGCCGCGGCTTTGCCGAAAGGCGCTCTGGCGTTGTCCGCACGCACGGGTGATGGCCTGGACGCTTTGCGCCGCGAACTGCTGCAGCGCGCGGGTTGGCAGGCCCAGCCCGACGGGGTGTTCATCGCCCGCACGCGCCACGTGCAGGCGCTGCGCCGCTGCCTGGGCCACATCCACCACGCCCAGGCCCATGCCGCGGTGCAAGACGCGGCCTTGGACCTGCTGGCCGAAGAACTGCGCCTGGCCCACAACGCCCTGGGCGAGATCGTCGGCAACTTCAGCAACGAAGACCTGTTGGGGGAGATCTTCAGCCGGTTTTGTATTGGGAAATAAAGTGGTGTCCTAGGCGATCCTGCGGAATCTCAAAAGTTGAATCAAGTCGTTGTTCCATAAGGAGAAACTGTTCCTAGAATGTCCAAGTGGACCCCACATCAGCCGAACGATGTTGTGTCCAAGTTCGTGTCCATCCTCCATTTGGACATG
The DNA here is from genome assembly GCA_046318395.1 of Rubrivivax sp. Taxonomy (GTDB): domain Bacteria; phylum Pseudomonadota; class Gammaproteobacteria; order Burkholderiales; family Burkholderiaceae_C; genus Rubrivivax. The sequence goes on along the minus strand of JBKCUM010000186.1, from coordinate 3,553 downwards.
GCGAGATCATCTACTTGGACACATGGAGCCGGCCCATGCCGTTGACCGACACCGCCCTGAAAGCGCTCAAGCCGAAGGAAAAGACCTACACGCTGGCCGACGAACGGGGCCTTTATGTGGAGGTGTTCCCGACGGGCGGCATCGTCTGGCGCTTCCGCTACCGGCTGAACGGCAAGCTGGAGAAGCTCACCCTGGGCAAGTACCCCGCCTTGACGCTGAAAAACGCCAGGCTCAAACGCGATGAAGCGGCGCAGGCCGCGGCGATGGGCCAGTCCCCAGCGCGTCAGAAGCAGCAGGCCAAAGTGGCCGCAGCCGAAGCCACCACAGTGGCCGAGTTCGGCGAACGGTTTTTCCGGGAGGTGGTGGTCAAAGACCGCCGCGACATCACCATCCCCCGCCGCTACTTCGACAAGGCCGTCGTGCCGGCCATCGGCATGCGTCAAGTTGGCGAGGTGACCACCGAAGACGTGCGCGCCATCATCTGGAAGAAGAAGGACGAAGGCTTCGACGCCGCGGCCGGAAACATCCGGGGACTGCTTAAGCGACTGTTCGATTACGCGATGACGGCGGGGCTCGTGACGGCCAATCCTGTGTTGGCGCTGCCCATGCGGCACGTGCACCGGGCCAAGTCTCGCGACCGGGCCCTGTCACCGGAAGAGATCCGCGTGTTCCTGATGGCCGTGTTCGAGTCGAACATCCGTCGCCAGTTCAAGATCGGGCTGCACCTGATCTTGATGACCTTGGTGCGCAAGTCGGAACTCTTGTTGGCCCGCTGGGAACACGTCGATTTCGACGCCGCGGAATGGCACATCCCGGCCGAGCACTCGAAGACGGGCAAGCCGCACCTGGTTTTCCTGTCTAACCAGGCCGTGGCCATGTTTCGCGAACTGCAGGTGTTGGCCGGTGGCAGCGCGCTCGTGATGCCTGGCCGTGGAAGCTTGACCGTAAGCGGTCAATGAACCACGCCCTTGATCGACCAAGCCTGAGCTGAGAGCCTACGTTCCCACGTAGATCGAAGTGGGAACGTATGTCGGAAGAAGATCTGGAAGACCTCAAACGACGGCTCGTCGTGGGTCACAAGCGCGGCGGGCGCTGCATCTATGACGAGGCGGCGAAGGCCGAGCTGGTCGAGATGTGCCGGCAGCCAGGCGCGTCGGTGTCGCGCTTGGCGCGAGAGTGCGGCATCAACGCCAATCAGGTCTCGCGCTGGCTGCGCGAGGACGCCTCCAGGCGCAAGCGCTCGTTGCTAGCCCGCTGCACGCCGGGGGTGTCACCCTTCGTGGCCGTGCCGGTGTTGGCGCCCGGAGTCATGTCGCCCGTAAAGGTCGCCAGCGACACGGCCCCCATGAGCCTGCAGGCACGCCTGCCCAACGGCGTGAGCATTGAGCTGTGCGGCGCCGATCTGTGCCAGCTCGGCGAGCTGATCCAGGCGCTCGGGAGGCTGCCGTGTTCCGCCTGAGCGACGACCTGAAGGTCTATCTGCACCGTGCACCGGTGGACTTCCGGCTCAGCATCAACGGCCTGGCCACGCTCGTGCAGCAGGCGCTCGGCATGGACCCGTTTGCCGCCTGCGTCTACGTCTTCAGCAACCGCCGGCGCAACCGGGTCAAGGTCCTCGGCTGGGACCGCAACGGCTTCTGGCTGCTGCTCAAGCGGCTGGAAGAAGACCGCTTCATTTGGCCGAGTCAGGACAACGTGCCGACGCTGACGGTGGAGCAATTGCACTGGTTGCTGGAAGGCATCGACATAGGCGTCGTGCAGCGCCATCCTCAGCGCATCTACCGGCGCGCCGGCTGAGAACGCGGCGCGCTCACGCGCGCCATTGCGGCTGATCCGAATGGCGCGCAGCGGCGGGTGTGAAGACACTGGCCGCCGATGCGCCAGTTGCCAACGCCCGAAGAGTTCGACGCCTTGAAGCAGGCGCTGGCCGACATGGCTGGCGAGCTGCAGGACTTGACCGGCGAGCTGCGCATCACGCGCGCCGAGCGCGACCTCCTCAAAGAGAAGCTGGCCAAGTTCACGCGCAAGTTCTTCGCCGCCAGCAGCGAGGCTGCGGTCCTGCAGAAGGACATGTTCTTCAACGAGGCCGAGAGCCTCGGAGCACAGGCCGAGCCGGCTGCTGAAGAAAGCGACAGCCACGACGGTGCCGGCAACGACAGCGGCAAGATCGACGTGCCCGCCCACCAGCGCATCAAGCGCGGCCGCAAGCCGCTGGACCCGGCGCTGCCGCGCGAAGTGATCCGCCACGAACTGCCCGAAGGCGAGCGCGTGTGCCCGCACGACGGCGCCGCCTTGCGCGAGATCGGCGTCGAAGCCAGCGAACAACTGGACATCATCCCGCAGCAGCTGCGCGTCATCCGCCACGAGCGCGTGAAGTACGCCTGCCCGTGCTGCGACGGCGCCATCCGACTGGCCGCCAAGCCTGCGCAGATGATCCCGAAGGGCCTGTTCACCGAAGGCGCCCTGGCCTGGATCGGGACCTCGAAGTACCTCGATGGCCTGCCCCTGTACCGCCAGGCGGTGCTGCTGGGCCGCTTCGGCGGCACGGACATCTCGCGCAACACGGTGGCCGCCAGCATCGTTCGCGCCGGTGACGCCACGCAGCCGGTGGTGAACCTGCTGCGAGACGAGCTGCTAGACGCACCGCTGGTCTTCGGCGACGAGACCGAGCTGCAAGTGCTCAAGGAGCCCGGGCGCGCCGCGCAAACCAAGAGCTACATGTGGGCGCAGATGACCGAGGGGTCAGGTCGTGACGGCACGGGGCCGCCGATCCGACTGTTCACCTACGCACCCAGTCGATCCACGAAGACGGCGATGGCGCTGTACGCCGGCATGCGCGAGGGCGCGGTGCTGATGAGCGACGGCTATGCGGCCTACGACGCCGTGGCCGACGCCCAGCGCCTGGTGCACCTGGGCTGCTGGACGCATGCGCGGCGCTACTTCCACGAGGCCTTGCAGGCGCTCCCCAAAGACCGCCGCGGGCCGGAGCAACTGGCCGCGCAGTTCATCGTGCTGATCGGCAAGCTGTACCAGGTCGAGGCGCAGGCCCGGCAAGACGGCGTCGATGCGGCCGAGCTTGGGCGCCGACGCCAGAGCAACAGTGTTGCGGTGCTGGCCGAGATCGAAGCGCTGCTGCTGGCCCACCTGCACGCGGTGCTGCCCAAGAGCCTGCTGGGGCAGGCCTTGCATTACCTGTCGGCGCAGTGGAGCAAGCTCAAGCGCTACGTCGAGGACGGGCGGTACAGCATCGACAACAACGTGCAGGAGAACGCCATCCGGCCGTTCTGCGTGGGCCGGCGCAACTGGCTCTTCGCGGACACGGTGGCGGGCGCGAACGCGAGTGCCAACCTGTACTCGCTGCTGCAGACCTGCCTGGTCAACGGCATCGACGGCTACCGCTACCTGCGCGCGCTGTTCGTCGCGCTGCCCAATGCGAAGACTGCTGACGACTACGCCGCGCTGCTGCCGTGGCGCATTGATTTCGGCACGAGCTGAGCAATCTCTACGCTGCCACGATGGCGGTGGCAAGGGGTGTAGTTCAATGACCGCTTAC
>JBKCUM010000185.1:0-3192 GCA_046318395.1 Rubrivivax sp. | reverse complement strand
CATCAGCAGTGTGGCGTCACCACCGTCGTCCAGGATCATGGTCGGGCCTTCGCCCTTCGCACCCTTGGCGCCGAAGTCAAAGATGCGGTGCGTGTAGACCCAGTCGTCCTGCAGCGTTTCGCCCTTGTTGGCGAACACCGGGGTGCAGAGCGAGTGCACAAAGCGCGCGCGGCTGACCGCCCAGCGCACTTCGGCGCCCAGGGCTTGCAGCGTTTCCACCAGCACGGCGGTCTGGATGGTCATGTGCAGACTGCCGGTGACGCGTGCGCCTTTCAGCGGCTGCTTGGCGGCGTATTCGCGGCGGATGGCCATCAGCGCCGGCATTTCGCTTTCGGCGATGTTCAGTTCCTTGCGGCCCCAGTCGGCGAGCGACAGGTCGGCAATGGCGTAATCGTTGGTGTGCAGGGGTTTGAGAACGGCGTTCATTCGCGGGCTCCGTGGCGCAAGGCCTGGGGTGGTGAACCCGCACCAGCGGCGCACGTCGGCGAACAAGCGAATTGGCTTCGGTCACCCACGACACGGCATGTGCAGGTGAGCGCGGTTGCAAGAAGGATTCCGAGCCTGGCCCCTCAAGAGGTGGGGTTGCAACGCTCCTCGGAATGCGCAGATTGTAGCCACCGCGCCCGGTTCGTGCAGGTGAAGCGCCGGCATCCTTCATCCGAGGGGGTGGGCCGTGAAATCCTCCACACCGTTGTTCACCAGCGCGGCACGGCCCACCAACAAGGTGTCCACCGGGCCCACGGCTTGCAGGTCGCGGTTGTTGTAGGGCAGGCGGTGCAGCAGGGTGCGCAGGGCGTTCAGCCGCGCGCGCTTTTTGCAATCGCTCTTCACCACGGTCCAGGGCGCGTCGGCGGTGTCGGTGTGCAGGAACATGGCTTCCTTGGCGCGGGTGTAGTCGTCCCACTTGTCCAGGCTGGCCAGGTCGATGGGGCTGAGCTTCCACTGCTTCAGCGGGTGGGCCTGGCGTTCCTTGAAGCGCCGGCGCTGTTCGGCGCGGCTGACGCTGAACCAGAACTTCACCAGGTGCACGCCGCTGCGCACCAGCTGGCGTTCGAACTCCGGCGCCTGGCGCAGGAATTCCTGGTACTCGGCGTCGCTGCAAAAGCCCATCACCCGTTCCACGCCGGCGCGGTTGTACCAACTGCGGTCGAACAGCACGATCTCACCGCGTGTGGGCAGGTGTTCGATGTAGCGCTGGAAGTACCACTGGCCACGTTCCACCTCGCTGGGCTTTTCCAGCGCCACCACGCGCGCGCCGCGTGGGTTCAGGTGTTCCATGAAACGTTTGATGGTGCCGCCCTTGCCGGCCGCGTCGCGGCCTTCGAACAAGATCACCACGCGCTGGCCGGTTTCTTTCACCCAGGCTTGCAGCTTCAGCAGTTCCACCTGCAGGCGGTACTTCTGCGCCTCGTAACTGCGGCGCGACAGCAGGTGGCGGTAAGGGTAGGCGCCTTCGCGCCAACGGGCCGAGAGTTCGGTGTCGGGGTCGGGGGCGCCGGGGTCGCGCCGGGTCTTGCGGGCCAGCAGGCGGCGCAGGGCTTTCAGCTCGTCGGGGGCGGCGCCGTCGACCAGGGCTTGCAGTTGCTGGGCCCGGGTGCCGGCCTGGTCGGACGGGCCGTGCAGCAGGTCGGCCACGGCCTGCCCGCGCAGGGCCGTGGCGCGCGCCGTGCCTTGCGCGACGGCGTGGCGCTCGGCCGCGCTGGCCTTGGCTTTCGCCGTGGCCTTGGCGGGCGCCGCGGCACGGGGACGCCGCACCGCCGGCGGGGTGGCCACAGGCTCGGTGGCGGGCGGGGTGCGGACGGGGCGGGGCGCTGCAGCAGAATCCTTGGCCATGGCTTTGACGACGATGACAACGTGATGACAGACATCATGAAAAGCACAGGCCGTTCAGCGGTTGACCCCGGTCAAGCCGACGCGGGTGCGGAGACTGGTGCTGGTGGTGGCCGCCCGGGGGCCCGCCCTTGGGCCGATGCGGCGCCTGCCGCGCTGGCGCAGGTGTGCGGGGTGATGACCGACATCGACGACACGCTGACTGAAGACGGCGCCCTGCACCCCGATGCGGCCACAGGCTTGGCCCTGTTGCGCGACGCCGGCCTGCCGGTGGTGGCCATCACCGGCCGCCCGGTGGGTTGGAGCCGGCCCTTTGCGCTGGCCTGGCCGCTGACGGCCCTGGTGGCCGAAAACGGCAGCGTGGCCCTGCTGCCCGATGCCAGCGCACCCGGCGGCCTGCGCACCGAATACAGCCAAGACGCCGCCACCCGCGCCACCAACGCGCAGCGCCTGCAGCAGGTGCTGGCGCGCATCGAGGCCGAGGTGCCGGGCGCGCGCCGTGCCACCGACAGCGCCGGCCGCGAGACCGACATCGCCATCGACCACAGCGAGTTCCACCACCTGCCCGAGGCTGCCATCGCCCAGGTGGTGGCGCTGATGCAGGCCCAGGGGCTGAACGCCACGGTCAGCAGCATCCACATCAACGGCTGGTTCGGCGCGCACACCAAGTTCAGCGCCGCCGAATGGATGCTGCAGCGCCTGTTCGGCCGCGCGCTGGCGCCGGAGCTGCCGCGCTGGGTCTACGTGGGCGACAGCACCAACGACCAGGCCATGTTCGGCCGCTTCCCGCTCAGCGTGGGCGTGGCCAACCTGCAGCGTTTTGCGGCGCAGTTGCACACCTGGCCGGCTTACATCACCGCCGGTGAACGTGGCGCGGGTTTTCTGCAGGTGGCGCAGGCGCTGCTGGCGGCCCGCGCGGGGTGATGATGGGGGGCTGCGCGCCGCGCCGGCCCGCCCCCCCGCCACCCCGCACTTTGCCCATGAACCCCAACCTCCCCGACGCCGACGAGGCCGCCCGCTGGCGTGCCGCGCTAGCCCTGGCCCTGGGCGCAGCGGTGTCGCTGGGCCTGGCGCGTTTCAGCTACGCCGTGCTGTTGCCGCCCATGCGCGCCGACCTGGGCTGGAACTACACCACGGCCGGCGCCATGAACACGCTGAACGCGCTGGGCTACCTGCTGGGGGCGCTGGCCATGCCGCGCCTGCTGGCGCGGTTCGGCGCGCGGGCGGCGCTGGTGGGTGGCAGCGTGCTGGCCGCGGCCACGCTGGCCTGTCACGGTGTGGTGGCCAGCGAAGGCCCGCTGTACGCGCTGCGCCTGGCCACCGGGGCGGCCAGCGCCGCCACCTTCGTGGCCGGTGGGGTGC
>JBKCUM010000184.1:0-7063 GCA_046318395.1 Rubrivivax sp. | reverse complement strand
CGCAAGCGCTGGCTCAGGTTGGCGCGGGCTGACGCCGGTGTGGTGTCGGGCCACAGGCGCGCGGCAGCGTGCACGCGGGCCAAGCTGCCGTCCAGGGCCAGCATGGCCAGCAACAACGCGTCATTGGGGGGCAACAGGTGCTGTTGACCTTCAGCACCCAGGATGCAGGGGGTGCCCAGCAGTTGCAGGCGGGGTGGTGGGCTGGCGGGCAGGGGCTGGGATGCAGGCATGGACGCGCGGGGTGCTGGGTCGTCGCGCAGCGTAGCGGTGCAACGTGATCAGAGCGTGATCACCGCGGCAGGTCGGTGCAGCGGGCATCGGCTTGGCTGCAGTCTAACGAGCCAGCGTGTGCACCGCCGCCCCACCGTTCAAGCGTCCGTGCTGGCGCTCCATCGGCCGCGTTTGCAGTTCATCGCAGCGGCATGGCAGCGCGCTGGCCCGCTGCCTACAGTGCAACCCATCGCAACGCCCCACCCACCAGGAACCGCACCATGAACACCACGCTGAACACCACCCGCCAAGTCGCCCAACGCCTGGTCAGCCTGGCGCTGTCCACGGTCTTCACCGTGGCCCTGCTGGCCGGCACCAACCACCTGGCCACCAGCGAGCCTTCGCCGCAGTTGGTGGCCCATGTGATGCAGGCCGGCAACCACAGCTGAACACCCCCGCCGGCGACGCCGTTCCTGTGCGCCGCCGGGCTGTCTGCCGGGGTGGCATGGCGATTGCGCCTGCTGCCCCATGTGCAGCCTTCACCCCCCAGCGTCAGCAGCGTCAGAAGCGCCAGAACCGCCACCCTTCGTGCCCGAACCCTGGGCGGCCGACCAGCTGACGCTGCTGCTGGAAAGCACCGGCGAAGGCATTTACGGCGTGGACCTCGCCGGGCGATGCACCTTCATGAACCGTGCCGCCGCCCAGATGCTGGGCTGGCGCACCGAGGAGGTGCTGGGCCACAACATGCACGCGCTGATCCACCACGCGCATGCCGACGGCCGGCCTTACCCCGAGGACGACTGCCCCATCCTGAACGCCTACCGCCAGGGCCTGCCTTGCCGCATCGCCGACGAGGTGCTGTGGCGTGCCGACGGTTCTTCGTTCTGGGCGGAGTACAGCAGCCACCCCATCATCGAACACGGCCAGGTGCGCGGTGCCGTGGTCACCTTCGTGGACATCAGCGAGCGTAAGCGCGCCGAGGCCCTGCTGCGCGAACACCGCAACCAGCTGGAGCAGCGGGTGGCCGAACGCACGCGGGCGCTGCGCGATCTGGCGGCCCACCTGGAGGCCGTGCGCGAGGCCGAACGCAAACGCATCGCGCGCGAGATCCACGACGAACTCGGTTCGCTGCTGGTGGCGCTGAAGATGGACCTGGCCTGGCTGTCCCGCCGTGTGGCCGACCGCCCCGAGCTGCCGGCCAAGTGCGACAGCATGGGCCGCCTGATCGACACCGCCGTGGACAACGTGGGCCGCATCATCACCGACCTGCGGCCCAGCATCCTGGACCACCAGGGCCTGTGGGCGGCGCTGGAATGGCAGGCGCAGGAATTCATCGAAGCCAGCGAACTGCAGGCCACGCTGCAGTTCAGCGTGGGCGCCGGGGTGCGTGCGCCCGAGGGCGGCCTGGCCATCGCGGTGTTCCGCCTGTTCCAGGAGATGTTGTCCAACGTGGCCCGCCACGCCCAGGCGCGCCACCTGGCCATCGCCATCCACGTGGACGAACCGCCGCAGCCCGTGCTGTACCTGGAGGTGCGCGACGACGGTGTGGGCGCTGCGCCCGAAGCGCTGGCCGCGCCGCAGAGTTTCGGTGTGATCGGCATGCGCGAACGGGCCGGCCACTTTGGCGGCACGCTGCAGATCGACAGCGCGCCGGGCCAAGGCACACGGGTGCGGCTGCGCATGCCCTTGCAGGATTGACGGCGGTCTGACCCAGGTGCGCGCTGCCCTGGCACAGGCATTGCGAAGCCCCACGCCATGATCCGCGTTCTCATCTGCGACGACCACCAGATCGTGCGCCAGGGCATACGGCAGATCCTGCTGGACACCGGCGACATCCGCCCCGTGGCCGAGGCCGCCAACGGCCCCGATGCCGTGGCGCGGGCGCGCGAAGGTGGTGTGGACGTGGCGCTGCTGGACATCGCCATGCCGCAGCGCGACGGGCTGGACGTGTTGAAGCAGCTGAAGGGCGAGTTCCCACGCCTGCCGGTGCTGGTGCTGTCCACCTACCCCGACCGCCAGTACGCCGTGCGCAGCCTGAAGCTGGGTGCTGCCGGTTACCTGAACAAAAGCGCCGACAGTGAGCAGCTCACCGACGCCATCCGCCACGTGGCGCGAGGCAAGCTGTTCATCACGCCCAGCGTGGCCGAACAACTGGCCAGCGCCGTGGGGGCCGGTGGTGCCGACGACAAACCGCTGCACGAGCGGCTGAGCCAGCGCGAGTTCCAGGTCTTCCAACTGCTCAGCCGCGGCGCCAGCGTGGGCGAGATCGCCGAGCAGCTGGTGCTGTCGTCTAACACCGTCAGCACCTACCGCGCGCGCATCCTGGAAAAAACCGGCGTGCGCAACGACGTGGAGCTGGCCTTGTACGCGGTGCAGCACGCCAGCTGAACGCCGACGGGGGCTAGCCTGCTGCAGGGCGACGGGCCACCAGCGTGGCCAGCTTTTCGCCCTGCGCTCCCCACTGCACCAGGCGAAGTGTTTCTGCGGTGTCGGCTTCGGTGTGCCACGGGCCACCGGGTTGGTGAAGGCCGGTGATGGTGATGGGCAGCGTGCTGGTCTTCACCCGCAGCGGCGGCGGGGCGGTGGCCATATCGGCCTGCGGGGTGGCGCGGCCCAGGATGTGCGCTGCGATGCCGCGCGCCTGGCGTGTGATGGGTTCGATGTAGCGGCTGGCGCGGCCGTTTTCCACCACGCAGTCGCCCAGGGCGTAGATGCCGGCCACGTTGGTGGCGCCGGTGTGGCCGTCCACCACGATGCCGCCGGCGGCGCTGTCGTAGGCCAGCCCGGCGCTGCTGGCCAGGCGGCCGGCGGCACGCAGGCCGGTGGCGGCCACCACGTGCTGCACGGCCAAGCTGCTGCCGTTGTTCAGCGCCAGGTGCAGCGGTGCCGAAGCGGCCGCGTCGCGGCTGACACCCACCACCTGCACACCGCCGATGAAGGTGATGGGCAGTGCCGCCCAGGCTTGCAGCAGCCGCGCGCTGGCGATGGCCGGCAGTTGCGCGGCCAGCGGGCGTGTTTGTTGGTCCAGCAGCGAGATGCGGTGGCCGGCCAGCGCCAGGTCGTTGGCCAGTTCGCAGCCCACCAGGCCCGCACCGACGATGGCGATGTGCTGCGCCGGTGCGGCCAAGGCCGTGCGCAGGCGCTGGTAGCTGGCCAGGTCGTTGATGCGCCACACCAGCGCAGCGGGCAGTGCGGCCGGCAGGGCGGGTTCGGCGCCCTGGGCCAGCACCAGGTGGCGGTAGCGCAGCGTGCCGCGTGTGCTGCGCAGCCGCCGCGCCCGGGGTTCGATGGCCACGGCCAGCGTGTCGCAGCGCAATTGCAGGCCCAGCCTTTGGGCAGCGGCGGCGGCGCTTTCGCGCACCAGGCGCGCGGGGTCCAGCCCACGGGCCACGGCCACCGACAACTGCGGCTTGTCATACACATCGCCGGCACAGGCGCTCAGCAGGGTGATGGGCTGCGTGCAGCCTTGTTCACGCAGCGCCTGGGCCACGGCCCAACCGGCGCGGCCTGCACCGACGATCAGCACGCCATCGGCCCCGCGGCCGGCGGCCACCCGCCCCGCCGCGGCGTGCGGGCGTGTGGCCGCTGCTGCGGTGGGCTCGTGCGGTTCGAAGTCGGCCTTGCCCACGCCGCACAGCGGGCAGGCCCAGTCTTCGGGGATGTCGGCCCAGCGGGTGCCGGGGGCCAGGCCGCTGTCGGCGTCGCCCAGGCGCTCGTCGTAGACCAGGCCGCAGACACGGCAGATGAACTGCTGCCAGGGCAGGGCGGCCGTGCCGGCGGAAGGCGCCACGGTGGTCACGCCGGCATCTCCGGTTTCGACAGCCGTGCGATCTCTTTGCGCAGGTGTTTGATGGCCGGTGACACGATGGCCACGAAGTGCGATTCGCGCACACGCCGCTGCACGTCGCTGCTGAGCAGGTAGCCGCGCGCGCCGCTGTGCATCAGCGAAGACTGGGCCGCGCGCAGCGCCAGTTCGCTGGCGTGGGCGCGTGCGTCCAGCACGCTGATGAAGTAGTCGGTGCTGGTGTCGAAAGGCGTGCGCGCCAGTGTTTCTATGCGCGCCCACAGCGCGTCCAGTTCGGCCTGCAGGTCACCGGGCCGGTCTTCCAGGAACTGGTTGACGTGGCCCAGCGCGGGCTCCACCCGCCACATGGCGTCGATGGCGCCTTGCGTCACCCCCAGGCCGAAGCCCGTCTGCAGCAGGATGAACCCGGCGCGCACACGGGCCACCCAGGGTTTGGCGGGGTCGGCGATCAGCGCGTCGGCGCCTATGAACACGTCGGTGCAGCGCACGGCCCAGGTGTTGGTGCCTTCCATGCCGCTGAAGCTGGGGCAGTTGCGCAGTTCCACACCGGGTGCGTCGCAGCGCAACAGGAACATCACTTCGCGCGGGGCTTCACCGGGGCCGACTTCCACACTGGCCAGCGTGCCGCTGTAGTGGTCGGGCCCCAGGTTGCTGACCCAGGGCAGGGTGCCGTTGATGCGGTAACCGCCGGGCACCGGCGTGGCCTTCAGCAGCAGGGGTTCTATGCCCGCATAAGCCTTCATCGGGTTGCTCATGCCGGTGCCGCCCAGCCGGGCGCCGCTGGCGTGTGCGGCCAGCACCGCGCCGGTGAGCGCGGGGTTGCCCGACTGCTGCAGGTACAGGCCGCAGACCTGCTGGCACCACACCATGAAGCCGGTGGCGCCGCAGACGGCCGACACCGCGGCCATGGCGCGGATGGCGCTGGCGTAGTCGCCCGCCGCAGGCCCCGGCCCCAGGTGCGCGGCAAAGGCGCCGGCCGCACCCAGGCTGTGCAGGATGTCGCGTGGGTAGACGCCGTGGTCCACGCTGTCGGCGGCGTCGTGCAGCGCGCCTTGTGCGATGGCGCGCACGGCGTCCAGCATCGTGGTCGCTGAGCCTGCCACCGCCGCAGCGGGCCGCTCCTGCAGTTCGGCCAGGGCCATGGGGTGCTCCTGGTTCAACCCAGCGCGATGCTGAAGGCGATGGGGTTGCGCATGCTGTTGGCCACCGGCGAATAGAAGTTGGCGTGCTGCACGATCTCGTCCAGCACCTCGCGCGGCGCGTCACCTTCCAACACCACCTTCACGCGGATGGCCTGGAAGCCCATCTGCGGCGGCAGCATCTCGGCACCACCGGCGCCCCAGGCCGCGGGGTTGCCGATGTCGCCTTCCAGGAACAGCTCCAGCTGGCTCAGCTTCACCTGCTTCCAGGTGGCCACGGCCGTGATGCCCACGGCCAGGCAGCCCCCCAGGGCCGACAGCACGATCTCCCCCGGCGCCGGGGCCGTGTTCTCGCCGAACAGGTGCAGCGGTTCGTCCACCACCACGGGCTGGTGCTCGCCCACGTAGCTCAGCGAACGGTACTGGCCTTCCATCACGGTCTTGACCTTGTTGGTGCCACGCCGGCTGGGGTCGGCGCGGCCGGCGGCGGCGAACTTCATGAGCCCGTCGCGGTCGATGGGGCGCAGGTGGGTCTTGACGGTGGTGGGTTCGATGACGGCGGACAAAGGGTGTCTCCTCGGTGGGTTTGGAAAGAGGGTGGCGCGGGGCGCTCAGGCCGCCATCGCCAGCGGTGCCGCCGTGTCAAGCACGGGCGGTGCGGTCTCGATGGGCAGGGCCGGGTCGCGCGACCATTCGTTCCAGCTGCCGAAGTACATGCGCACATCGGTGAAGCCGGCTTGTTTCAGTGCCAGGAAGGTGTTGGACGCGCGTGCGCCCTTGAAGCAGTACAGGTAGACGGTGTCGGTGGTGGCGATGCCGGCGGTGGCACATTCGGCCTGCACTTCCAGCGGCGACTTGATCTGCGGGCCCAGGCTGCTGGGCTTCATGAAGCGGTACCACTCGATCCACTTGGCGCCGGGCAGGCGGCCTTTGCGTGGTGCGAAGTCCTTGCCGTAGGGCGACGAACTTTCGCCGGTCCATTCGTCGACGTCGCGCACGTCCAGCAACACGGTGGGGGTGCCCAGCGCGGCCTTCACCTGTTCCTTGGTCAGCATCACGTCGGCCAGCGCGGCTTCGGGGAAGCTGGCGGGTGTGGGCGCCACGGCTTCGGTGCTGATGGGCAGGCCCGCTGTTTTCCAGGCCGAATAACCGCCGTTGACGACCTTGATCTTCGGGTAGCCCAGCCAGGTCAGCAGGTAATAACCGCGGCAGCTCTGGCCATAGCCGCTGTTCAGCGCGTCTTCGTAGAACACTGCGGTCTCGGCGCCGCTCAGGCCCACGGCGCCGAAGTGCTGGGCAAAGGTGGCTTTCAGTTCCTGCAGGCCTTCGGCGGTGGACGTGGCCAGGAAGGTGAAGATCTCGCGCAGGTTCACCGCCCCGGGGATGTGGCCGGCGGCGTAGCTGTCGGCGTCCCGGGTGTCGATGACCACCAGGGGTTCGCTGCCCATCAGGGCGCTGAGTTCGGCGGGCGAGATCAGAACGGTGTTCAGGCTCATGGTGCAGTGCTCCGGGCTGGGGTTTGTGGGACGCCTGCAGCCCTTATCGCAACCGCTGTGCCATCCATGTGGGTGAGTGGACACTCGGCTTACAGGCACCGCGGATACTTGCTTTCCGGCTTGCAGGTGGTCCGTTGCGCGCGCTACAGGACACCGCTTGTGTCGACAAAGTGTCGACATTTGTCGACAGGGTTGTGCGTGCTGAGGTCCCGCCGTCCGCGCCCAGAGGGGGCCACGGCCTGTTGGGGGTTCATTCGTGGCGAGCCACCGTCGGTGGTTGGAACAGCCGGCCGTGGCGCTCTGCGCAGCGAAGTCAAGGAGGAGCCCCCGCTGGCGTCAGCCAGTGGGGGCGGGGGACATGAGCGGAGCAGAGCGCCGCGGTCGGCTGTTCACGCGGTGAAAGCCGTACCCAA
>JBKCUM010000183.1:0-41515 GCA_046318395.1 Rubrivivax sp. | reverse complement strand
GCCAGCAGATCGGCCTGGCCATCGGCGCCCGGCGCCACGTCCAGCCACGGCTCGGCTTCAAACACCGGGGCCAGGTCGGGCGCGATGAAGGCCGACCAGCGCTCTTCGCCGACGGCTTGCCCCGGCCAGTGCGGCGCGTGGCGCCAACCGCACGGGTTCTGGGTGTCCTGCTGGGGCCAGACCTGCACGCGCACCATGGGCACGTCGGCCCAGTAGGTTTGGCAGAGCTTGGCCAGCCAGGCCGCCCCATCGGCCGCGGCGACGGGCTGGGCCAGTGCGAACCACAGTTGCAATGCGTCTTGGCCCGACACCGCGATGGCCGGCGCTGGCAGCCCGGCGTCCTGCTGCACGCCCTGCCACACGCGGCCCAGCGCGGCCCAGTCGGCCGGGCGGGCCAGGCCCAGCACCAGGGTGCGTGTGCGGCCCTGGGCATCCAGCGTGGGCGCGGACAGGCCATCGGTGGCGCTGCCGTCGCCGAACAGGCGCTGCCGCTGGGCTTGCAAGCGGTCCATGGCCTCAGAGCCCAGAAGACGGCCGCGCCGCCGTCACTGGAAAGCCACCTCGGCGAAGCTGCGCAGCTTGCGGCTGTGCAGGTTGCCCGGGCGTTCCTGGCGCAGCAGTTCCACCGCGCGCATGCCGATGCGCAGGTGCTGGTCCACCCGTTCGCGGTAGAAGTGGTTGGCCATGCCGGGCAGCTTGATCTCGCCGTGCAGCGGTTTGTCGCTGACGCACAGCAAGGTGCCGTAGGGCACGCGGAAGCGGAAGCCGTTGGCCGCGATGGTGGCGCTTTCCATGTCCAGCGCCACGGCGCGGCTCTGGCTGAAGCGGCGGGCCGGTGTGCTGGCCTGGCCGTGGAAGGGCAGCAGTTCCCAGTTGCGGTTGTCGGTGCTGGCCACCGTGCCGGTGCGCATCACCTTCTTCAGCTCGTAACCCTGCAGTTGGGTCACCTCGGCCACGGCCTGTTCCAGCGCCAGTTGCACTTCGGCCAGCGGCGGGATGGGCACCCACAGCGGCAGGTCTTCGTCCAGCACGTGGTCTTCGCGCACATAGCCGTGGGCCAGCACGTAGTCGCCCAGCTGCTGTGTGTTGCGCAGGCCGGCGCAGTGGCCCAGCATCAGCCAGGCGTGCGGGCGCAGCACGGCGATGTGGTCGGTGATGGTCTTGGCGTTGCTGGGGCCCACGCCGATGTTCACCATGGTGATGCCGCCGTTGCCCTTGCGCACCAGGTGGTAGGCCGGCATCTGCGGCAGGCGCGGCGGGGCCTTGCCCAGCGCGTCGGCTTCTTCGGCCGACAGCCCCACGCGGCGCGTGACCACGTTGCCCGGTTCCACGAAGGCGATGTATTCGCTGGCCGGGTCGGCCATCAGCTGGTGGCCCAGCTTGATGAACTCGTCGATGTAGAACTGGTAGTTCGTGAACAGCACGAAGTTCTGGAAGTGTTCGGGCGCCGTGCCGGTGTAGTGGCGCAGGCGGTGCAGCGAGTAGTCCACGCGCGGCGCGGTGAACAGGGCCAGCGGTTCGGCTTCGCCGGCCTGGGGTTCGTGTGTGCCGTTGGCGATGCCGTCGTCCATGGCGCCCAGGTCGGGCAGGTCGAACACGTCGCGCATCAGCAGCCGCCGTTCGGCGCCCATGGAGCCTTCGATGTGGTCGTGTTCAGCGAACGAAAAGTGCACCGGGATGGGCTGGGCGCTGGTGCCGATCTCCAGGCTGACGCCGTGGTTCTTGATCAGCAGCGTGAACTGTTCCAGGTAGTAGCTGGCGAACAGGTCGGGGCGGGTCAGCGTGGTCTCGTAGACGCCGGGGCCGGCCACGAAGCCGTAGCTCAGGCGGCTGTCGGCCCGCGCCACGGTGCTGGTCTGCACCCGCACGACGGGGTAGCAGGCGCGCACATGGGGGCCGATGTCTTCACCGGCCACGAAGCGCTGCATCTGCTCACGCAGGAAGGCGATGCCGGTGTCGTAGATGCGACGAACCTGGGCCAGCGCTGCGGCCGGGTCGTCGAACTGGGCGGGGGCGATGAAAGGTGCTGTTTCCATTCACCATTATCGTCAGATGCTTGTGACGCTGCATCGGGGGCGCCCCGGTGCAGCCCTGCGT
Organism: Rubrivivax sp.; assembly: GCA_046318395.1. Lineage (GTDB taxonomy): Bacteria > Pseudomonadota > Gammaproteobacteria > Burkholderiales > Burkholderiaceae_C > Rubrivivax. The sequence continues at coordinate 39,418 of JBKCUM010000183.1, read as the reverse complement.
TCAGGCGCAGACCTGGGCGTTTTCCGCGTTGTCCGGGGCGGGCGGCGCTTCGCCGGGGGGTGATGCCGGGGCCACCAGCACCCGGCCACGGCCACTGCGCTTGGCCTGCAGCAAGGCGTCGTCGGCGGTCTTCAACAAGGCCGGCAAGCCACCGGCCCCCTCGGTGCTGTCGCACAGCCCGGCGGAAAACGACAGCCCTTGCAGCGCACCGCCGCACGGCAGCGTGTGCACCGTTTGCCGCCAGCGGCGCAACAAGGCCGTGAGCTTGCGGCGCGCGGCGCTGGTGTCGGTGCCAGGCAGCAGCAGGCAGAACTCTTCGCCGCCGTAGCGGCAGGCCACGTCGCTGCGGCGCGTGGCCTGCGCCAACAGCTGGCCGAAGGCGCTGAGCAGCTGGTCGCCCACGCCGTGGCCTTGCTGGTCGTTGACGGCCTTGAAGTGGTCCAGGTCGATGAGCACCACGCTCAGCGGCCGTTGTTCACGCCGGGCCAACGCCAGCAGGGCTGGGCCACTTTCGTTGAGGTGGCGGCGGTTGAACAGGCCGGTGAGTTCGTCGCGCAGGGCCTGGGCCCGCAGCGCCACCTGCAGGGCCTGCACCTCGGCCACGCGCTTTTGCAGCTGTGCGTTCACGGCCGCCATTTCGCGCACGCGGGCGTCGTGCTCGTCCAACTCGTGTTGCATGCGCAGCAGTTCGGTCTGCAAGGCCGCGGCCTGGTAGCGCGAGAACGACGCCTGTTCGGCACGTTGCTGTTGCAGCACCTGCCAGCGGCGCAGCGTGGCCAGCGCAGCCGGGGTGTGGCCCTGCTGTTCCTGCACCTCGGACAAGGTCTGCAGCCACAGGCAGCGTGCGCGCAGGCTCAGGCCGGGCGCCCCTTGCTGCACCGCCATCTCCGTGGCCATCAGCGGGGCCAGGGCCTCGCTGTTGGGGCGGCGCTGGGCCTGCGCCAACAAGGCCTGCGCCACGGCCAGTTCCACCTGTTCTTCGGGCAGGCCCGGGCGCACACTGGGCCCGGCCAGCGCCACCAGCTCGGCACCCAGTGCCACATCGCCTGCGCGCAGCGCAGCGATGGCCAGGGTCTCGAAGTGCGGGGCCATGGGGCCGCGACCGTCGGCGCTGGCCGGAATGGCGGACACGCGGCGCACATCGTCCAGTGCTTCCGCAGGGCGGCCCAGGTCGGTGAGGCAGGCGATGCGGTTGATCAGCAACACGCTCAACAGCCGCGGGTTCTTCATGCGTGCGCTGCGGCCGATGCCACTGCCGATGTGGCGCAGGGCCTCGTGGTAGTCGCCCAGCTGCAGCAGCTCATGCGAGAGGTTGCAGTGCAGCACGGTGTCGAAGCCTTGGCTGCGCCCGGGCGGGGTGTCGCGCAAGGCCTGGTACAGGTAAGCGAAGGCCTGGTCGGCCCGTCCCAGCGCAGACCAGCAACCGCCGATGACGTTCAGCAGCACGCTGCGGTCTTCGTGCACCAGCAGGCGCAAGCCTTCGTCGCGCAGCGGCAGCACGCGCGCCAAGGCGTCGCTGAACTGCCCGCTGCGCCACTGGGCGCGTGCCAGTCCGGCTTCGGCCAGCAGTTCGCCGCGGCGGTCGTGCAAGGCCTTGAACGCATGGCTGGCGGCCTGCAGGTCCGGCAGGGCCTGTGCCGTGGTGCCGAAGTACAGGTGGTGGAAACCGCGGGCCAGCCAGGCGGCGGCGCTGGCGCGGCGGGTGCCCACGGTGTCGGCGCCTGCGGGCAGCTGGGCCAGGCTGGCCAGGGCCTGCTGGGCCAGGTCGCAGGCGGTGGCGGGGTCGTCGTGCAACAACGCCCAGGCGCGCCGCGCCTGGCGCAGCGCCGAACGAGCAGGTGCGGTGGCCATGGGTGAAGTCTATAGGCCGCCTGCGGCCTGCCTTTTTTGTGCCGCCTGCATCCTGGCCCGGGGCGCTGTTCCGGCGCCCCGGGCCCCGTGCTTCAGCGGCGCTGCAGCACCAGCACCTCGCCCAGGCGCTGGCGGGCCACGTCTTCGGCGTGGAAGGGCAGGCGCGGCCAGGTCTTGGCGGCGTACAGGCGGGTCTGGTCGGTGGCGTGCGGCGAGGCGGGGTCGGTGCTCTGGCCGTAGGTCAGCAGCGCGTCGGCCACCGGGCCGCGGGCGTCGAAGGTGACGGTTTGCACGTAGCTGGTGCCGTAGTCGATCTGCAGACCCTGGGGGCCGATGCCGGGGGCGCGGCGGTCACCCAGGTTGTTCAGCACGCCTTCGATCTCGTCGCCACCGTGCAGGCCCAGCGGCACCGCGCTGGTGGCGGCGCGCTGCACGTCGCCCAGCGGCGCGTCCAGCGCGAAGCCGGCGTCGCGCACCTTTTTCACGGCGCCTTCCAGCGCGGCCCACACCTTGGGCGCCACGGTGGTGTCGTCCATCTTCAGGCCCATCGGCGTGCTGGTGGGACGCGCGGCGTCGAAGGGTTGGCGGTACACGTTGGGCACGTTGACGGCCGTGCGCCAGAACTCGCGGAACAGGTGGGCGCCGCGGGCGTTCAGGTCGTTCACGCGGCCGAAGCCGGCCAGCGCCGCGCAGCCTTCGCGCGCGGCGGCGCTGGGCGCTTGGGGGCAGGCGGCCAGCAGGTCGGGCAGCACCCATTCGGCCGCGTGGTTGCGGTTGGCGAACAGCTGCTGCTGCACGGCCTGGGGCGTGGCCTTGCCCCGAGCCAGCAGCTCGGGGATCTCCACCAGGCTGGCGCGCGTGCGCGCCCGGCGCATCACCGCGTCGCCCACCAGCGGCGAGATGCCGTCGAAGCGCTGCGCCGGATGGCTGTAGAAGAAGCTGTCGTTGCTGTTTTGCAGCCAGTCGCCGCGGCTGGCGATGGGCATGCGCTCGATGGGCGTCAGGCCCGGCACCGGCGACGCCGGGTCGCGTCGCCAGTCGCAGGCGGCGCGGCTGCCGTCCAGCACCACCAGACCGGCGGCGGGCAGCAGGGCCGCGGCGCGGGCGCTGGGCTGGCAAGCCTTCAGCTGCGCGGCGTCCACGTCGGGCACCACGCTGACGTCGGCGTAGTAGGCCGTGCCGTGGCGGTCGGCGGCGATGGTGTTGACCCAGGGGATGCCCAGGTTGCGCTGCGCTTGGCGGATGTCGTCCACCCGCGTAGCGCGGTTCAGGTCCAGCCAGGTGTCCAGCGCGCGGGCGTTGCCGGCGTTGGCGTCTTGGATGGCGTAGGCGGTGTCGGCCGTCCACGCCAGGCCTGCGCGCGGGTTCACCACGATGGGGCCGAAGCGGCTGCGCCAGTAGGTGCGGCCGCCCACCACTTTGGACGTCATGGCCTCGGGCTGGCCGTCCACCAGGTAGCGTGTGGGCTCGCCCGGCACCAGCTTCAGTTCATGCAGCGTGAAGCGTTTGCCGGTGCTGACGGTGTGCGACCAGGCCACGTCGCGGTTGAAGCCGATCTGCACCAGCGGCGTGTGGCCGATGCTGGCGCCCATCACGTCCAGCTGGCCGGGGATGGTGAGGTGCAGTTGCCAGAAGCGGTTCACGCCTTGCCACGGGAAGTGCGGGTTGCCCAGCAGCAGGCCGCTGCCGTTGGCCGTGCTGTCGCGGCCCAGGGCCCAGGCGTTGGAGCCGAAGCGCGGCTCGAACAGGCCGGCTTCGCGCAGCGCCTCGCGGGCCTGGGCCAGGTCGATGGCGGGCTGGCCCGCCGCCGCGGCCTTGGGCGCAGGCGGTTGGGCGCCCAGCACGCCATCGGCCAGGGCCGTGATGCCGGCTTGGGTGACCAGCACCTCGTTCAGCCGCCGGTACTCGGCCAGCGTCATGGGCTGCACCCAGGCTTGGCCTTGGCAGGCGGCGGGCAGGCGGCCAGCGTGGTCTTGCAGGTAGCGGTTGTAGCCGGCCACGTAGCCGCGGGCCAGGGCCTGGGCGTCGGCCGAAGCACGGCCCCAGGCGGCGGCCAGGGCGGCGTCGTCCATGTGCAGGGCCACGAAAGCGTCGATCTGTTCGTTGGGCAGGGCGCGCAGGCCCAGGCCGCCAGGGTTCTTGGCGCCGAAGAACTGCGAACGTTGGCTGCGCATGCCCACCAGGGCGTCGGCCGTCTGGCACACGTTGTCCTGGGCGTGTGCGTAGGCCACGCCGTAGGCCAGGGTTTCGAAGTCCGGCGCGGTGATGTGGGCCACGCCGTGCGTGGTGCGCGTCAGCTGCGCCGTTTGCGGGGCCAAGGCGGGTGCGGCTGCGGGCGGTGCGACGGCACAGCTGGCCAGGCTCAACGCGGTGGCCAGCAGGGCCCAGCGGGGCCAGGTGGTGGGGCGGGGCGGCTGCAGAACGGTCTGGGGGCTGCGGCGTGTGCGCAAGGCGGTCTCCTCGTTCATCGGTGTTGTGCACCGATGATGGCCTTGCGCCCCAGCCCGCGCTTCCGGGGCGAACCCCAAGCCGGCGTGTCTTCAGGGCCCGGGCAGTTCCACCCAAAAACAGGCACCACCTTCAGGCCGCTGGCGCGCCCCCATGCGGCCGCCCATGGCTTGCACGATCTGCTGGCTGATGGCCAGGCCCAGCCCCGCGCCATGGCGGTCTTGCTGGCCCAGGCGGCCGCGCGCGTAGGGCAGGAAGATCTGCTCGGCTTCGCCTTCGGCCAGCCCAGGGCCTTCGTCCAGCACCTCGATGCGCCAACCCGGTTGGCGGTCTGCCAGCGTGCAGCGGCTCACCTTCACCTGCACCGTGCCTTGCGGGCTGAACTTCAGCGCATTGCCCACCAGGTTCTGCACCACCTGGGCCAGGCGCACGCCGTCCAGGGCAGCTTGTGTGGGCAGGTGGGGGTCCCAGGTGGCGTGCAGCGGCCGGCCGCGTTCGTCGGCGGCCAGCTGCAGCGGGGCCAGGCACTGCGCCCACCAGTCGGCCAGCACGGTGTCGCTCGTTTGCAGCGTCAGCGGGGCTTGGGCCGCGTGTTCGTAGGCCAGCGTGGTGTCCAGCACCTGGCGCAGGCCCTTCACCGACTGCGCGATGGCCGCCAGCAGCCGCTGGCGCAGGCCGGCGTCTTCCGGGGCCTTCATCAGCATGTCGGCGCCCGAGGCCACGCCGGCCAGGGCGCCGCGCAGTTCGTGCGACAGGTAGGCCAGGAAGCGGCCGCGTGCGGCCGTACTCTCTTCGGCGGCCTGGCGCGCCGCCATCGCGTGGGCGCGGGCCGCGCGCAGGCGCCGGTTGCCGCGCACCAGCAAGAACAGGTAGCCGCCCAGCACCACCAGCACCGGCAGGCCCACCTGCCACAGGCGTTCCCAGCTGGGGCCGCCGTTCACTTGCACGCGCAGCCACTGGGCGCGCATCGTGGCCATCTCGCTGTCGTTGATGGCGTCCAGGCCATCGCGCAGCACGCGGGTCAGTTCAGGCAGGCGGCGTGGCACGGCGAGGTACAGCTCGCTGTCGCCGTCGCGCACCGTGCCGGTGATGCGCACGCGGCCGGCGAATGCGCTCTGCATCAGTTCATGGATGACCTGGATGTTGCCCAGCCCCACGTCGGCCGCACCTTCGGCCACCGCCGACAGCACCTGGGCCTGGCTGTCCAGCTCCACCAGCGTGATGCCGGGGTGCCGCGAGCGCAGCTGCGGGATGAGGAAGTGGTCGCGCAGCAAGGCCAGCTTGCGCACGCCGATGTCGGTGGTGTCGGTGACCAGGTGCGGGCTGTCCTCGGCCACTACCAAGGCCGTGGGCGTGGTGAGGAAGGGGCCGACGAAGTCGTAGTCCTGGCGGCGCGAGGGGCTGCGCGCCATGCCCACGATGACGTCCAGTTCACCGGCCACGCCCCGTTGGTAGACCTCCGCGAAACTGCCGCCCACCTCTTGTTCGATCTGCAGCCCCACCTTCTGGGCCGCCAGCTTGAACACCTCGGCGCCCAGGCCGCGGAACTCGCCCAGCGCGCCGCCGCTGGTGATGGGGGCGAAGCTGTTGTCGTAGCCCACGCGCAGCCGGCCGTGGCGTTCCACCCATTCGCGCTTGGCGGCCGTCAGCTCGGCCGCCACCGCCGGCAGCCGCACCGCGGTGGAGCCGGCCGGCAGCCAGCGTGCGGCCAAGCGCGATTGGTCCACCGTGCTGACGCTGGCAATCGCTTTGTCCAGGATGCCGTGCAACACCGGCTCGCGGCTGGACACGGCCGGTCCCAGCGGTGTGGCGCCCGGCCCCAGCGTGCTGCGCAGTTCCACGTTGGCCAGCAGTTCCTTTTCGACGTGGTAAACGATGAGGTGCTGGTAGCCGATGAACAGGTCGGCCTGCCCGGCGGCCAGGGCCCGCACGGCGCTGCGCACATCGGCAAAGGGCAGCAGCCGCGCTTGGGGGTAGCGGGCGCGCACCAGCGCTTCGGTGCTCGAGCCGGTTTCCACGGCCACCGCGCGGCCGCCGAAGCCGTCGGTCACCGACACATCGGGCACGTCGCGCCGCGCGGCCAGCACCAGCTGCGTGGCCAGGACGGGGCGGGTGAACAGCGCCTCGGGGCCAGGGACCTCGCCGGGCGGGCGACCCGGGGTGGTGAAGGGCGTCAGGTCGATCTGCCCCTGGCCCAGGGCCTGCATCACCGCGTCCAATGTGGGGTAACGCGTGTACTGGAATTGCAGGCCGGTGCGTTGTGACCACAGGTCCAGCATCTCCACCACAAAGCCTTGTGGCAGCCGGCTGCTGTGGTCGAAGAAGTAGTAGGGCGGGAACTCGTTGGTCAGGCCCACGCGCACCACGGGGTGCTGGGCGATCCAGGCCCGCTCTGTGGCGGTCAGCGCCAGTTCCTGGTTGGCGGTGGCGGCCCAGACTTGCCCAACCCAGCACAAGCACCCACCCAGCAGGCCAGCCAAGAGCCAACGAGCCGCGCGGTGCAGCCAACCTCCGCCCATCCCACCGTCCTCCAGCCCAGGTGCGGGCCGACGGCGACTCTAGCAGCCGACCGCTGGGCTCAGGCGGGTATCGGCTCAGGGTTTCACATGCTGCGCCGGTACTGCCCACCCACCTCGAACAGCGCGTTCGTGATCTGCCCCAGGCTGCACACGCGCACCGCGTCCATCAGCACGGCGAAGACGTTCTCGTTGGCGATGACGGCTTGCTGCAAACGCGCCAGCTGGGCCGGCGCTTGCGCCGCGTGGCGGCTGTGGAAATCGGCCAGGCGGGCCAGCTGCGACTGTTTTTCGTCGTCGGTGCTGCGCGCCAGTTCGATGTGTTCGGGCACCGGGTCGCCGTGCGGGTTGCGGAAGGTGTTGACGCCGATGATGGGGTACTCGCCGGTGTGCTTGAGCATCTCGTAGTGCATGCTCTCTTCCTGGATCTTGCTGCGCTGGTAGCCGGTTTCCATGGCACCCAGCACACCGCCGCGTTCGGCGATTTTTTCGAACTCGGCCAGCACCTGCTCTTCCACCAGTTCGGTCAGCTCGTCGATGATGAAGGCGCCCTGGTTGGGGTTCTCGTTCTTCGCCAGGCCCCACTCGCGGTTGATGATCATCTGGATGGCCATCGCACGCCGCACACTTTCTTCGGTAGGCGTGGTGATGGCTTCGTCGAAGGCGTTGGTGTGCAGGCTGTTGCAGTTGTCGTACACCGCGATCAGCGCCTGCAGCGTGGTGCGGATGTCGTTGAACTGGATCTCCTGCGCGTGCAGGCTGCGGCCGCTGGTTTGGATGTGGTACTTCAGCTTCTGGCTGCGTTCGTTGGCGCCGTAGCGGTCGCGCATCGCCGTGGCCCAGATGCGGCGCGCCACGCGGCCCAGCACGCTGTACTCCGGGTCCATGCCGTTGCTGAAGAAGAAGCTGAGGTTGGGCGCGAAGTCGTCGATGTGCATGCCGCGCGCCAGGTAGGCTTCCACGAAGGTGAAGCCGTTGCTCAGCGTGAAGGCCAATTGGCTGATGGGGTTGGCCCCGGCTTCGGCGATGTGGTAGCCGCTGATGCTGACGCTGTAGAAGTTGCGCACGTCGTGCTGCACGAAGTACTGCGCGATGTCGCCCATCACCTTCAGCGAAAACTCGGTGCTGAAGATGCAGGTGTTCTGGCCCTGGTCTTCTTTCAGGATGTCGGCCTGCACCGTGCCGCGCACGTTGGCCAGCGTCCAGGCGCGCACCTGGGCGGCTTCTTCGGCCGTGGGCTCGCGGCCCTGGTCGGTGCGGAACTTGTCCAGGTTCTGGTCGATGGCGGTGTTCATGAACATCGCCAGGATGCTGGGCGCCGGGCCGTTGATCGTCATGCTGACGGAAGTCGCCGGGTTGGTCAGGTCGAAGCCGCCGTACAGCACCTTCATGTCGTCCAGCGTCGCGATGCTCACGCCGCTGTTGCCCACCTTGCCGTAGATGTCCGGGCGCGGGTCGGGGTCGTTGCCGTACAGCGTCACCGAATCAAAAGCCGTGCTCAGGCGCTTGGCCGGCAGGCCTTCGCTGAGCAGCTTGAAACGGCGGTTGGTGCGGAAGGCGTCGCCCTCGCCGGCGAACATGCGCGTGGGGTCCTCGCCTTCGCGCTTGAAGGCGAAGGTGCCGGCGGTGTACGGGAAGCTGCCCGGCACGTTTTCCAGCAGCAGCCACTGCAGGCGTTCGCCTTCACACTCGAAACGCGGCAGCGCCACCTTGCGCACCTTGTTGCCCGACAGCGTGGTGTGCGTCAGCGCGGTGCGGATTTCTTTGTCGCGCACCTTCACCACGAACTCGTCGCCGGCGTAGGCCTGTTGCAGCGCCGGCCATTGCGCGAGCAACTGCCGCGCTTCGGGCAGCAGCCGGGCGGCGCGCTGTTCGGCCAGGTCGGTCACGGCTTCCACGGCGCGGTGGCGTTCGGGTTTGTCGGTCTGCAGCATGCGGGCCGTGGCGCGCAGCTGTTGCACCTCACGCGCCAGCGCAGCCTGTTCGCAGGCGCGGCGTTTGTAGCCGCGCACGGTGTCGGCGATGTCGGCCAGGTAACGCACGCGTGCACCCGGCACGATGGGCACCTGGTGCGTGCTGTGGCGCGTGGCCACTGGCGGCAAGCGGCCTGCGGTCAGCGCCAGGCCGGCGGCCTGCAACCGGGTTTTCAGGCCCTGGTACAGCGCGGTCACACCGTCGTCGTTGAAACGGCTGGCCATGGTGCCGAACACCGGCATCTGTTCGGTGGGCGTGGCCCAGGCTTCGCGGTTGCGCTGCACCTGCTTGGCGACATCGCGCAGCGCGTCCAGGCTGCCTTTGCGGTCGAACTTGTTGATGGCCACGAACTCGGCGAAGTCGAGCATGTCGATCTTCTCCAGCTGGCTGGCGGCGCCGAATTCCGGCGTCATCACGTACAGCGGCACGTCCACCAGCGGCACGATGGCGGCGTCGCCCTGGCCGATGCCCGAGGTTTCCACCACCACCAGGTCAAAGCCCGCGGCCTGCACGGCCAGCAGCACGTCGGGCAGGGCCTGGCTGATCTCGCTGCCGAAGTCCCGCGTGGCCAGGCTGCGCATGAACACGCGGGAACCTTGCTGCCAAGGGCTGATCGCGTTCATGCGGATGCGGTCGCCCAGCAGCGCGCCACCGCTCTTGCGGCGCGAAGGGTCGATGCTGATGACGGCGATGCGCAGCGCGTCGCCCTGGTCCAGCCGGATGCGGCGGATCAGCTCGTCGGTCAGCGAACTCTTGCCCGCACCGCCCGTGCCGGTGATGCCCAGCACCGGCGCACGCTTCGGTTGCGCGGCCAGGGCCGCCTTGAACTCGGCGCTGGCGCGGCCGTTTTCCAGCGCGGTGATGGCCTGGGCCAAGGCGCGCCAGGCGGCGTCGCTGTGGCCTTGCAGCGCGGCCAACGCACTGGGCGCGTGCGGCGACAGGTCCTGGTCGCAGCGCATCACCATCTCGCCGATCATGCCCTGCAGGCCCATGCGCTGGCCGTCTTCGGGGCTGTAGATGCGCGTCACGCCGTAGGCCTGCAGTTCGCGGATCTCCGCCGGCACGATGACCCCGCCGCCGCCGCCGAACACCTGGATGTGCGCCCCGCCGCGCTGGCGCAGCAGGTCCACCATGTACTTGAAGTATTCGACGTGGCCGCCCTGGTAGCTGCTGATGGCGATGCCTTGCACGTCTTCCTGCAGCGCGGCCGTCACCACCTCGTCAACGCTGCGGTTGTGGCCCAGGTGGCTGACCTCGGCACCCATGCCTTGCAGGATGCGCCGCATGATGTTGCTGGCCGCGTCGTGGCCGTCGAACAGGCTGGCGGCGGTGACGAAGCGCACCTTGTGCTGCGGCCGGTACTGGGCCAGGGCTTTGAATTCTGCAGACAGGTCGGTCATGGCGGCGTTCCATCCAGGGCAGGTGGCGGCTGCACAGGCGCAGCGGCTACGATTGACGTTTACGTTAACGTCAACTGCGAATCATGCCACCCCCGCCTGACAGCCGCTTGCAGCGCAGCCGCTGGCGGCTCATGGTTTTCCCGCAACGACACCGGACAACGGGGGCGCGTGGCGCTGCTACGCTCGCGCCCAATGACGTTGCCGGCCTTGGGCCAGGTTCATGACCTTTCTTGCCATCGACATCGGCAACACCCGCCTGAAATGGGCGCTGTACGCCCACCCCCAACCCGGCGCGGCCTTGTTGGCGCATGGTGCCGCCTTTCTGGAAACCATCGACGAGCTGGCCGAGGGCGACTGGGCCCAGCTGCCCGCGCCCGACACCATGCTGGGCTGCGTGGTGGCCGGCGAAGCCGTGAAGCGGCGGGTGGAGCAGCAGCTGGAGCTGTGGGACATCGAACCCCGCTGGGTGGTGTCGGCCGAACAGGAGGCCGGCGTCAGCAACGGTTACGACCACCCCAGCCGCCTGGGCGCCGACCGCTGGGTGGCCCTGGTGGGTGCGCGCCAGCGGGTGCTGGCCGCGGCCCAGGCCGCCGGCACGCCACCCGCGCCGGCCCTGGTGGTGATGGTGGGCACGGCCGTCACCGTGGACGCGCTGGACGCCGACGGCCACTTCCTGGGCGGGCTGATCCTGCCCGGCTTCGGCCTGATGCTGAAGGCCCTGGAAAGTGGCACGGCCGGCCTGCGTGTGCCCACCGGTGACGTGGTGGACTTCCCCACCAACACCAGCGACGCGCTGATGAGCGGCGGCGCTTTTGCGCTGGCCGGCGCCATCGACCGCCAGGTGCGCCGCCTGCGCCAACGCTGCGGCGCCGAACCCCTGCTGTTCATGACCGGCGGCGCCGCCGTGAAGCTGGCGCCGATCACCGAACTGCCGTTTGCGACGGTGGATACGTTGATTTTTGAGGGGTTGCTGGCGTTGCAGGCGAGGCGTTTGGCGATGTGAGACACCGCCGGCGAGGACGGCCGCGTGGTCGTGCTCTGGCCGTGCAGCCGAAGGTGCACCTGGTTCTATCGGTCAGCCGGTCAGAGAAATTCGCACAGGCCCATCACCTGGCCGCGGCGCACGGGCTCGCTTTCAAGCCGGCACACCACCTTCACAGGACGACCGGCGTTTTCGCTGTGGTGCTCGTAGTCGTGCTTGAAGTTCAACCAGACTTCGTAGCGCTGGCCGCCATGGCGCACCACGATGCGCTGCTTGATCACCGGTTCGTGTGGCAGCAGCGACCCCAGCAACGAACGGCGCTCGATGGACGGCAGCACGAAGCGGCCGTCCTGGTCCGTGGTGGTCTTGTCGCCACCGTTTTCGCTGGTCCAGGCCCAGTGGAATTCGCGCCGGATCTCCGCGCCTGCCACCGGTGCGCCTTGCAGCAGCACCTGGCCCTGTACGGCAGAAAAAATCACCATCTTCGCCATCGCGTCTCCTGGCCATGCTCCCAAGGCCAGCACCATGGCCGCCAACCCAGCGGGTGCGAGGCGTTTCAGGTTTGCCATCATCGGCTTGCCTCCCACAGCCCGAAACCCGGGCAGCCAAACGCCATCAGGGTGGCGTTGCAATCGGCATCCCACATGCTAAGCAGCGAGGTGTAAGACTTGGGGCCGAAAGATGCGACGGTCCACGAGGTCATCCGCACGACGGCTTATCCCCTAGCGGTGACCGCCAAGCTCGCATTGTCCCAACCGCCTAACCAAGCAACCCGTCGGATCACGCTGCGTGACATCAAGTTCGACATCCAAAACAATGACTTCGGCTACCGGGGATGCGACGGTGAAGGTTTGGGAACTGAAGGCCGGCTCGGTCAATGATTTCGCGCCGCTTGTTTTCGCGAGCGAGCGAGACGCGGCCTCCGGGATGTTCGACCTTTCCGGCGAGCCCCTGGTGTGGTCCAAGGTGCCCAAGGTCGAGGTCTTCATCGAACCTGGGAAGAAGCGCCCCAAGCCTCTGGCCGATGTCAGCGCGCTGACGCCAGGCGCCCTGGCCATGAGCGGCAAGGCGAAAACCGCGCTGGAGCCGTTCCTCCGCGCGTTCGGAGAGTTCTTGGAGATGGACTGCCAAGGCGAGCCGCGCTGGTTCTACAACGTGACCAACCGGGTGTCGTGCATCGACGAGGCCCAGTCGGCCAAGAAGCCAAGCGGAGCCCTGTCGAAGGAAGCATTCTTCGAGGACAAGGTGCCGTCAGGCGCCGTGGTCTTCAAAGACCCGCTGACCGCGCCGGCGTCGGTCTACGTCACCGAAGCGGGCAAGGCGGCCATCGAGGCACTGGTGGCAGAAGCGGGCATCAGCGGACTCGCCATCGTCGAGCCCGGGCCAGGGCCGAAGAAGCCACGGCCTCGCGGTTGAGACCCTGGCGCTGAACGCTTCGCCACCCTCAAGGCGGCTGGCGCTTGGACCCCAGCGCGGGCGCCTGCTGCCGCTCGCGGTCCTGGGCCTGCAGTTGCGCGCTGGCGCGGGCTTCGTTGCGCAGTGCGCGCAGTTCCTGGTGCAGGCCGTCCATCTGCTGGCGCAGGTCGCGCAAGATCTCGCGTTCGATGCGGCGCTCTTCGGTTTCCACCCAGCTGGCGGCGATGGCGGCCGTCACCATGGTGAGCACGCCAAAACCCAGCAGCACCACAAAGACGGCGAAGATCTTGGACGCCGCCGTCGTGGGCACCACGTCGCCATAGCCCACGGTGGCCGCGGTGGTGAAGGCCAGCCACAGGCCGTCGGCGAACGTGGGCGTGCGCGGCTCCAGCCACCAGAAGCCGGCGCCACACAAGCCCAGCACGCCCAGCGACAGCACCAGCAGGTAGACCACGCCGCCGCGGGTGATGAGCTGCTGCATGGCCCACAGGATGCGCAGCAGCGTCAGCATGGAGACCACCAGGCGCAGCGCCAGCGCCGCGTTCGAGCCCACGCTGGGTGGCAGCGCCGCGGCCAGCAGAAGGCCGGCCACCAGCACCGCGTCCACGGGGTTGGCCAGCAGGTGGCGGCGCGGGTGTGCGCAGTGCCGGGCGGTGTGGGCCAGCGCGGCCCCGGTCACCAAGGCCGCCAGCAGGTAGGCCAACAGCGCGGCCGGTGGCGAGGCCGCCGCCAGCAGTTCGGCGTAGAACGCCGGGATGGTGGTGCACAGCGCCAGCACCACCGGCAGCCGCCAGGCGCGTTCCACACGCGCCGCCGCGCCCACGGGCGCCAGTTGCAGGCCCCAATGTGGGCGGTGCCGCGAGGGGCTGGCCGGCGCGGCGGGTTGGGGTGCCGGGGCGGCGGCAGCGGTGTGGCGGCGGGGCATGCCCCAAGTTAGCCGCCGTGCCCGCCCCGCGGCTTGAGCAAGCTCAAGCCGCGGACGGCCCGCTCACAGGATGTAGCGCGACAGGTCTTCGTTGGTGGCCAGCTCGCCCAGGCGCTCGTTCACCAGCGCCGCGTCCAGCTGCAGCGTCTGGCCGCTGCGTTCTGGCGCGTCGAAGCTGATCTCGTCCAGCAGGCGTTCCATCACCGTGGCCAGGCGGCGCGCGCCGATGTTTTCGGTGCGCTCGTTCACCTCGAAAGCGATCTGCGCCAGCCGGCGCACGGCCTCGGGCTGGAACTGCAGCGTCACGCCCTCGGTGGCCAGCAGGGCCTGGTACTGCTTCACCAGGCTGGCGTGGGTGGCGTTCAGGATGGCCTCAAAGTCGTCCACGCTCAGCGACGACAGTTCCACGCGGATGGGGAAACGGCCTTGCAGCTCGGGGATCAAATCGCTGGGCCGCGACAGGTGGAAAGCGCCGCTGGCGATGAACAGCATGTGGTCGGTCTTCACCATGCCGTACTTGGTGCTGACCGTGGTGCCTTCCACCAGCGGCAGCAGGTCGCGCTGCACGCCCTGGCGCGACACGTCGGCGCCGCTGCCACCTTCACCGCCCAGGCTGCGTGTGGCCACCTTGTCGATCTCGTCGATGAAGACGATGCCGTTGGCCTCGGCGTTGGCCAGGGCCGTGGCGCGGATCTCGTCCTCGTTCACCAGCTTGGCGGCTTCTTCGTCCACCAGCAGCTTCAGCGCTTCGGCGATCTTCAGCTTGCGCGTCTTCTTGCGGCCCTGGTTCATCTGCGAGAACAGGCCCTTCAGCTGTTCGGCCATGTCTTCCATGCCCGGCAGGCCTTGCGGGCCCAGCACCTCCAGCGTGGGCTTGGCCTCGGCGACGTCGAGTTCGATCTCCTTGTCGTTGAGGCTGCCTTCGCGCAGGCGCTTGCGCATCACCTGGCGGGCCGTGTTGTCGGGCCCGCCCACGGCGTCCCGCGCCGGCGGCACCAGCACGTCCAGCACACGGTCTTCGGCGGCGTCTTCGGCCAGCGTGCGCTTCAGTTTCACCTGGCGCTCGCGTTCTTGTTTGACGGCCACTTCCATCAGGTCGCGGATGATGGTGTCCACGTCCTTGCCCACGTCGCCCACCTCGGTGAACTTGGTGGCTTCCACCTTGATGAAGGGCGCACCGGCCAGGCGCGCCAGGCGGCGCGCGATCTCGGTCTTGCCCACGCCTGTGGGGCCGATCATCAGGATGTTCTTGGGCGTGCTCTCGTGGCGCAGGCCTTCGTCCACCTGCTGGCGGCGCCAGCGGGTGCGCAGCGCGATGGCCACGGCGCGTTTGGCGGCCTGCTGGCCCACGATGTGGCGGTCGAGCTCGCTGACGATCTCGCGCGGCGTCATGTAGGCGCCCTGGCCCAGCGGGGCCGCGCCGGTGTCGTTCGGTTGGCCGCTCATGCCAGCGTCTCCACGATGTGGTTGTGGTTGGTGTAGATGCAGATGTCGCCGGCGATCTCCAGCGAGCGTTTCACCACCTCGGCCGGCGGCAGTTCGGTGTGCGCCACCAGGGCGCGTGCCGCGGCCTGGGCGTAGGCGCCGCCGCTGCCGATGGCCACGATGCCGTGTTCGGGCTCCAGCACGTCGCCGTTGCCGGTGATGATCAGGCTGCTGGTGCGGTCGGCCACGGCCAACATGGCTTCCAGGCGGCGCAGCACGCGGTCGGTGCGCCAGTCCTTGGTCAGCTCGATGGCGGCACGTTGCAGGTGGCCCTGGTGTTTTTCCAGCTTGGCCTCGAAACGTTCAAACAGCGTGAACGCGTCGGCCGTGGCGCCGGCGAAACCCGCCAGCACCTGTTCACGGTAGAGCTTGCGCACCTTGCGCGCGCTGGATTTGACAACGATGTGGCCCAGCGTGACCTGGCCGTCGCCGCCGATGGCGACAAGCGGCCCGCGGCGCACGCTGACGATGGTGGTGCCGTGGTAATTTTCCATGGTGTGCCAAATGGGGCCAGGCGGCCACTTATCAAGCGAACGCCGCGGAACCGGCTCCGCCGGGCCGCTGGCGTTGCCCCCCTGGGGGGGAGCGGCGAAGCCGCTTCGGGGGGGGTTAAACCTTGCGGACTTGCACGCGCGCGTGTTCGTTGATGCCCATGGCACCGAAGAACAGGGCCACCAGGCGGTGGGCGTCGACGAACTGCACGGCGCGGTTCTCGCTGCGTTTGGCCAGCACCCAGTTCAGCAGGTCGCCGGCGGCGATGAAGTCCACGCGGATCAGCCGCGCACACGACACGCTGACCACCGGCGCCAGGCCCAGCTGCTGGTTGATGGCCTGCAGCGTGGCGCCGATGTCTCCCACCAACTGGCCCGACAGTTCCACGTTGGACTGCTCCACCTGGCCGGGGCCGGCGGGGTCGTCGGTCAGCGTGCTTTCCAGGAAGCTGGAGGTCACGTCGCTGATGACGGACATCGGCGGCGTGCGTGTGCTGTGGCCGGAACCGCTGATGCGCACCTGGCAGCGCGCCGGCTCCCAGGACGGCGGCGACACCTCGTAGGTGACGCAGTAGTCGATGGCGGTCTCGTCGAACTGGTCGGCGCGGTTGGCCAGACGCAGACCGTCCAGGCGCGTCAGCCAGAAGGCCGGGTCGGCGTCGCGCACGCCCGTGGGCGCGGCTTCGGCCAGCACGCTGAAGAAACGGTCGCCCGACAGCCAGCGCATCTCCAGCGCCTGCCCCGCCCACAGGCGGAACAGCATGGACAGCTGCATCGCGGCCTCGGCCTCGACCATGCGCAGCGCGTTCCAGTCGAACACCCAGGGCAGCGGCATCTGCAGCGTTTGCGAACGCAGGCGCGCCACGGCGTCGATGTCCAGCACCTCGGGGCTGACCCAGCCCACCTCGCCGGCGTTGGGCCCGCGCGCGCTGGCGCTGGCCGTGGGCTTTTCTTCGGCCACGGCGTCGGCCACCAGGCGCGGCAGCGAGTACCACTGCGGCGCCGACCAGCCGAACTGCTGCGCGTAGTCCAGGGCCAGGCTTTCGAAGCGCTGCTGCTGGCCGATGGCGCGGTACAGGTCGAACAGCACCAGCCAGGTTTCGGCGTGCTGGGAACGGGCGCCCTGCGGCCCGGTGAGGCTCTGCAGCGCGTTTTCGCACTGGTTGAAGTCGGCGTTGGCGAAGGCGATCACGGCCTCGTCAAGCTCGGGGTCGTGCACGACCTCGCTGACTTCCACCGCGAACGGGCTGCCGAAGCCTGCGCCGGGGTCGTTGAAAGCGCCGGAGGCGCTGGGCATGGTCTGCAGCGGGGCCAGCGGCGGCAGGCCCGCGCCCATCTGGGCCACGGCCGGCGGCGCGGCGGGCGGCAGTTCGATGTCGGGCAGCGGCGGCAGGGCCGGCAGCTCGTCGTCCATCGACAACTGCATGGGCACCGGCGGCGACCGCGGGGGTGCTGGCCGCGGCGCCAGCGAGCCCGGCACCGACAAGGGGCCGGGTGCCGGCGGCGGGAAGGCCGCCTGCGCCGACGCCACGGCGGCGCTGTGCGCAACCGGGTTCAGGGCCGGGCCCGGGGCGCCAGGGTGGGTGGGGCCGAAGCTGCCGGGCCGGCGCGGGTTGCCGGAGGCCAGGCCGTCGCCCACCATTTGTTGTTCGATCTCGTCAATCTTGGCCTTCACGCCCAGGTCAGGCTTGGCGATCTGGCTGTCGGGCAGGCGGGCTTCGGAGTCGTCCAGCCGGGAAGAGCCGCCCAAGGCCGCCACCTGCTCGGGCGACAGGCCTTCGCGGCGCACCCGGCGCAGCATGTCGAATTCGCGCTTGCGCACGAAATCGTTGCGCCGCTTGCGTTCGATCATCGCTTTCAGCTCGGACTTTTCAATCTCGAGCTCGCGCGAGTCTTCCTGCCGCGAATTCAGCTCCGTCCAGTCGGTGGCCGGGTTCGCAACGAACCGCACCACCTTGCGGAAGAAACTCTCGTTCTCGGCCATGAAAGGGATCGTACCTTGTGCAGCGGGGCAGGGTGGCCTGGAGGCCGGGCGGGGGAAGGGCGCAACGGCGGGGCGGGTGGTGGACGTGCCCGGTTGGGCCACCACCACCGGCCGGGTTCGGCTTTCAGTCGCCGAACATCTTCTGTTTCATCTCACGGCGCTGCTGCGCTTCCAGCGACAGCGTGGCCGTGGGGCGGGCCAACAGACGGGCCAGGCCGATGGGCTCGCCGGTTTCGTCGCAGTAGCCGTATTCGCCGCTGTCCAGGCGGGCCAGCGACTGCGCGATCTTCTTCAGCAGCTTGCGCTCGCGGTCGCGCGTGCGCAGTTCCAGCGCGTGCTCTTCTTCGATGGTGGCGCGGTCGGCCGGGTCGGGCACGATGGAGGTGTCTTCGCGCAGGTGCTCGGTGGTTTCACCGGCGTTGCTCAGCAGGGCGTCCTTCTGGCGCTGAAGCAGCACGCGGAAGAAATCGACCTGCTTGTCGTTCATGTACTCGGCTTCTGGCATGGCCAGCAGCTCGGGTTCGGTCAGGTCGCGGCCGGCCTTGGTTTTCCAGGCATTGACCAGCTTGGGGTCCGCTTTGTAGGCGGGCTTGATAACTTCCATCGGTTCGTTCTGGTTCTTGGCCGCGGGTTTGGCGGGCGCAAATCGGTCTGTGAAACGGTTCCCGGAGCCATGCACCGGGGCTGCTGGCGGGGTCTCGGCCGCGACGGCAGCGGCTTTGGCCACGGCCTTGGCGGCCGAGGTCTTGGCAGGTGCCTTGCTGGCGGCCTTGGCCTGCGCAGCGGCCACGGGGGCCTGGGCGGCGGGTTCGGCGGGCTTGCCGGCCTTGTCGGGCTTGGCTGAAGGCTTGGTCACGGGAAGGTCTCCTCGCCTTTTCAGGACGATCGCATCGATCAGTTATACCCCGCTGCGGGCCCGGCGTCGGTCCCATGGCGCCTGCGGGGAGGGGGGCCAAAAAGCGCGCGGATTGTAGCCACGTCGGCCACGCGGTTCCGGCGCGGGTGGCCTGGACGTGTGGCGCGGGGCTGCCGCCCCGGGGCCACGCCCAGGCCTCAGAGGGGCGTCACACCAGGCATTGCTCCAGGCCCTGCAGCAGGATGTCCTTGGGCAGGTCGATGCCGATGAACACCATCTTGCTGACCTTTTCTTCGCCCGGTGCCCACTTCGGGCCCAGGTCGCTGCCCATCAGTTGGTGCACGCCCTGGAAGATGACCTTGCGTTCGCTGCCCTTCATGTTCAGCACGCCCTTGTAGCGCAGCATCTTGGGGCCGTAGACCTGCACGATGGCGCCCAGGAAGTCTTCCAGCTTGGCCGGGTTGAAGGCCTTTTTGCTGCGGAAGACGAAGCTCTTCACGTCGTCGTCGTGGGCGTGGTGGTGACCGTGCGAAGGGTGGTCGCAGTGCTCGCCGTGTTCATGGTCGTGGTCATGGTGGTGGTGACCATGGCCGTCGTCGGCGTTCAGGAAATCGGGGTCGATCTCCAGCTTGGCGTTCAGGTTGAAGCCCTTCAGGTCGAACACGTCGGCGATGGGCACTTCACCGAAATGCACGGCCTGCTGCGGTGCGCGCGGGTTCATGTGCTTCAGGCGGTGCTTCAGCGCGTCCACGGCGGCGGGTTCGGCCCGGTCGGTCTTGCTGATGAAGATCTGGTCGGCGAAACCCACCTGGCGGCGCGCTTCCTGGCGGTCGTTCAGCTGGGTGTCGGCGTGTTTGGCGTCCACCAGGGTCAGGATGCTGTCGAGCAGGTAGCTCTCGGCGATCTCGTCGTCCATGAAAAACGTCTGCGCCACCGGGCCGGGGTCGGCCAGGCCGGTGGTCTCGATGACCACGCGGTCGAACTGCAGTTCACCCTTGCGGCGCTTTTCGGCCAGATCGGACAGCGTGCTGCGCAGGTCTTCGCGGATGGTGCAGCAGACGCAGCCGTTGCTCATCTGGATGACCTGCTCGTTGGTGTCGGCCACCAGGATGTCGTTGTCGATGTTCTCTTCGCCGAACTCGTTCTCGATGACGGCGATCTTCTGGCCGTGGTGCTCGCTGAGCACGCGCTTGAGCAAGGTGGTCTTGCCGCTGCCGAGGAAGCCGGTGAGGATGGTGGCGGGGATCAGGCCGGTGGTCATGGGGGGCAATCGAAAAGCGGGGAGGTGGCGCGGGGGCCAACAGGTTCGGGTGGCCAGCACCCGGGCAGGGGGGCTGTCTCAGGGCCTCCAGGGTCGGGCGACGCTCGACCCGCCCCCCGAGGGGGACGCAGGTGCCCGGCAAGGCCGGTTCACCTCAAGAGGGCGGCAGACTGTGTTGCAAGCCCCTTGGGCTGTCAAGCCGTGGGCCGTGGACGGTGGGCGCGTCCCTGTTGCCGGCTGGGGTATTCTCCGCCCCCAGAACAACTGCCGACACCCCCGCCCGTGTCTGAACCCCCTACTGGCCGCGCGCCGCGCGGCCACGGCCCGTCCGGCGCCAGCGGCGACCGCCGCACCCTGTTTGAACGCCTGGTGGAGTTTGTCTCGCCCGGACCCGACAGCAAGGACGAGCTGATCAAGACGCTGGCCGACGCCGAGCACCGCGACCTGATCGAACCCGAGTCGCGCCTGATGCTGGAAGGCGTGCTGCGCATGGCCGACATGACGGCCGGCGATGTGATGGTCGCGGCGCCGCGCATGGACCTGCTGGACATCGACTCACCGTACGACCAGCTGCTGGAAGTGGTGATCGACACCGCGCATTCGCGGTTCCCGGTGTTCGAGGGGCAACGCGAGAACATCATCGGCATCCTGATGGCCAAGGACCTGCTGAAACTGCAGCGGGCGCCCGAGTTGAACCTGCGCACCTTGCTGCGGCCCGCGGTTTTCGTGCCCGAGAGCAAGGGCCTGAACGAACTGCTGCGTGATTTCCGCAGCAACCGCAACCACCTGGCCATCGTGATCGACGAGTTCGGCAACACGGCCGGCTTGATCACCATCGAAGACGTGCTGGAAGAGATCGTCGGCGAAATCGAAGACGAGTTCGACGAGCGCGGCAGCGAACAAGGCATCGTGTCGCTGGCCGACGGCAGCCAGCGTGTGGCCGGTGATGTCGGCATCGACGCCGTGAACCACGCGTTCGGTGTGCGTTTGGCCACCGAGGACTTCGACACCATCGGGGGCCTGGTGGCCCACACGCTGGGCCATGTGCCACGCCGGGGCGAGACCATCGAACTCTCGGGTTTGAAGCTGGTGGTGATGCTCACGCGTGGTGGCGCTGTGCGCTGGTTCCGCGTGTCGCGCCTGCCAGCCGACGCGGCGGAGGCCCCGGCTGCGGCCGAACCTGGTGACCGCGGCGCATGAGCGCGCCGACCCGCTTACCAGCCTTCGCCCTGCCGTTTGCTGCACGCAGGGTGGCCGCATGACCGCCGGCACCTTCACCGGCCCGGGCCGCACCTGGACGGCCCGCGCCCGGCCCCCGCACGCGCTGCCCCGGCCGGTGTTCCTGGGTTTGCTGGTGCTGTTGGCCGTGCTGGGCGCGGCGCAGACGCTGGCCCTGGTGCACACCGCCGCCTGGGGTTTGCCGGTGTTGGCCGTGGCCGTGCTGGCCTGGGTGGTGGTGCGGGTGTCGGTGGCGCGCGCGGCCTGGGCCGGTTGGGTGTTTGCCACCGCCTGGGGCGTGGCCGGCACCGGCTGGCTGCACATCAGCATGCACGTGTACGGCGGCCTGCCCTGGGCCTTGGCCTGGGCCGCGGTGCTGGCCTTGTCGGCGGCGCTGGGCCTGTACCTGGCGCTGGCCATGGGCCTGTTCGCCCGCTGGCGCCGCGGCCGCGTGGCGCCCGACGCGGTGTTGTTCGCCGCGCTGTGGCTGTTGGCGGAACTGGCGCGGGGTGGTTTGTTCACCGGCTTTCCCTGGGCTGCCATCGGCTACACCCAGCTGGACGGCCCGCTGGCCGTGCTGGCGCCTTTTTTGGGCGTGTACGGCATGGGCGGCTGGCTGGCGCTGACGGCGGCCTTCGCCGCGCGCGCAGTCAAACCGGCCGCGGCCCTGGCGGCCGTGCTGGGCTTGGTGCTGCCGGCGCTGTTCACCGCGCCGCAGTTCACCCGCCCCACCGGCGAACTGCCGGTGACGCTGCTGCAAACCAATGTGCGGCAGGACGAAAAATTCGCCGCCGAACGCCTGCCGGAGGCCTTGGGCACCTTGTCGGCCCAGCTGCTGCGCGCGGGGCCCGGCCTGGTGCTGGCGCCGGAAACCGCCATCCCGCTGCTGCCCGACCAGCTGGAAGAAGTGGCGCCGGGTTACTGGGACGGCCTGCAGCAGCACTACCGCCAAACCGACCGCGCGTTGCTGGTGGGGCTGCCGCTGGGCAGCTTCGAGAAGGGCTACACCAACTCGGTGGCGGGTTTGTCGGCCGGAGAGGCCTACCGCTACGACAAGTTCCACCTGGTGCCGTTCGGTGAATTCATCCCCACGGGCTTCCGCTGGTTCACCGAGGCCATGCACATCCCGCTGGGTGATTTCAACCGTGGCGTGGCCAACCCGCCTTCGTTCACCGTGCTGGGCCAGCGCGTGGGCCCCAACATTTGCTACGAAGACTTGTTCGGTGAAGAACTGGCCCGGCGTTTCACCGACGCTGAACGTGCGCCCACGGTGCTGGCCAACCTCAGCAACCTGGGCTGGTTCGACGACAGCGTGGCCCTGGCCCACCACCTGAACATCTCGCGCCTGCGTGCGCTGGAACTGCAGCGCCCGCTGCTGCGCGCCACCAACACCGGCACCACGGCGGTGGTGGACCACCGCGGGCAGGTGACGGCCCGGCTGCCGGTGCTGCAAGCCGGGGTGCTGATGGCCCAGGTGCAGGGCCGCACGGGCACCACGCCATACGCCTGGTGGGCTGGCCGCCTGGGCCTGGCGCCGCTGGGCCTGGGTGCGGCGCTGGCGGTGGCCGGCGTGCTGCTGCTGCGTCGCCGCGGCCTGCGCTGAGCCTGACCGCGGCCCGCCGCCGGGCGGGCCCGTAAACTCGGGCTTTTCCGCCGTTGTCGGCGTGCTACTGGGCGTTCCACGCCCCCGGGGCCATGCTCACTTTCCAGCAGATCATTCTTCAGTTGCAGACCTACTGGGCCAACCAGGGCTGCGCCTTGCTTCAGCCCTACGACATGGAGGTCGGCGCCGGCACCAGCCACACCGCCACCTTCCTGCGCGCCATCGGCCCCGAGCCCTGGAAAGCCGCCTACGTGCAGCCCAGCCGCCGCCCCAAGGACGGCCGCTACGGCAACAACCCCAACCGCCTGCAGCACTACTACCAGTACCAGGTGGTGCTGAAGCCCGCACCGGCCAACATCCTGGAGCTCTACCTGGGCAGCCTGGAGGCCCTGGGCTTCGACCTCAAGGCCAACGACGTGCGCTTCGTGGAAGACGACTGGGAGAACCCCACGCTGGGCTGCTGGGGCCTGGGTTGGGAGGTCTGGCTGAACGGCATGGAGGTGACGCAGTTCACCTACTTCCAGCAGGTGGGCGGCATCGACTGCAAGCCCATCACCGGCGAGATCACCTACGGCCTGGAGCGCCTGGCCATGTACCTGCAGGGCGTGGACAACGTCTACGACCTGCAATGGACCGACGGCCTGAAGTACGGTGACGTCTACCACCAGAACGAGGTGGAACAGAGCACCTACAACTTCGAGCACAGCGACGTGGAGTTCCTGCTGCACGCCTTCGGTGCGCACGAAAAACAAAGCCAGCACCTGATGGGCCAGCAGCTGGCCTTGCCGGCCTATGAACAACTGCTGAAGTGTGGCCACAGCTTCAACCTGCTGGACGCGCGCGGCGCCATCAGCGTGACCGAACGCGCCGCCTATATCGGCCGCATCCGCAACCTGGCCCGCGCCGTGGCGCAAAGCTACCTGGACAGCCGCGCGCGGCTGGGTTTCCCGATGGCCCCCAAGGCCTGGGCCGACGAAGTCACCGCCCAACTGACTGCCAAGAAGGCGGCCTGAACCATGTCGCACAACCTGCTCGTTGAACTCTTCGTTGAAGAACTGCCGCCCAAGGCGCTGAAAAAACTGGGCGAGGCCTTTGCCGGCGTGTTGGCCGATAGCCTGAAAGCCCAGGGCCTGGCCGCGGCCGACGCCGCCGTGACGGCCTATGCCAGCCCGCGTCGCCTGGCCGTGCACGTGACCGGCGTGGCCAACAAGGCCGCCGACCAGGCCCAGCTGCTGAAGCTGATGCCCGTGGCCGTGGCGCTGAACGCCGAAGGCCAGGCCACCCCCGCGCTGCTGAAAAAACTGGCCGCGCTGGGCCAAGACGCCAGCGTGGTGCCGGCCCTGAAGCGCCAGCCCGACGGCAAGGCCGAAGCCCTGTTCCTGGACAGCGTGCTGCCCGGCGCCACCTTGGCCGAGGGCCTGCAGAAGGCGCTGACGGAAAGCCTGGCCAAGCTGCCCATCCCCAAGGTGATGAGCTACCAGCTGGAAGGCGAGGCCAGTGCCACGCTGCAGCCGGGCTGGACCACCGTGAACTTCGTGCGCCCGGCCCACGGCCTGGTGGCGTTGCATGGCAGCGAGGTGGTGCCGGTGACGGCCCTGGGCCTGAGCGCTGGCCGCACCACGCACGGCCACCGCTTCGAAGCGCAGTCGCCCACCATCGCGCTGCGCGACGCCGACAGCTTCGCCGAACAGCTGCTGACACAAGGCGCGGTGATCGCCAGTTTTGCGGAACGCCGCGCGGAGATCGTGCGCCAGCTGGCCGCCGTGGCGGCCACGGCCGGCGCGGGCCTGACGCCCATCGACGACGAGGCCCTGCTCGACGAAGTGACGGCCCTGGTCGAACGCCCCAACGTGCTGCTGTGTGCTTTCGAGCCCGAGTTCCTGGCCGTGCCGCAGGAATGCCTCATCCTCACGATGAAGGCCAACCAGAAGTACTTCCCGCTGCTGAACACCGCCGGCAAGCTGACGCACCAGTTCCTGGTGGTCAGCAACATCCGCCCGGCCGATGCCAGCCGCGTGGTGGGCGGCAACGAACGGGTGGTGCGCCCGCGCCTGGCCGACGCCAAGTTCTTCTTCGACCAGGACCGCAAGCGCACGCTGGAAAGCCGTGTGGAAGGCCTGGCCAAGGTGGTCTACCACGGCAAGCTGGGCAGCCAGGGCGACCGCGCCGAGCGCGTGCGCGGCATCGCCCACGCCATCGTCAACCAGCTGCGCATGGCCACCGTGCCCTACACCGTGGAAGCGCAAGACGAATTCGCCGTGCTGGACAGCAAGGTGCAGCAGGCCGCGCGCCTGGCCAAGACCGACCTGTTGACCGACATGGTGGGCGAGTTCCCCGAACTGCAGGGCATCATGGGCGGCTACTACGCACGCCATGAAGGCCTGCGCGACGGTGTGGCTATCGCCATCGAAGACCACTACAAACCGCGCTTCGCTGGCGATGCGCTGCCGCGCAACCACACCGGCACCGTGTTGGCCCTGGCCGACAAGCTGGAAACCCTGGTGGGCCTGTTTGGCATCGGCCAGCTGCCCACCGGCGACAAGGACCCGTTTGCGCTGCGCCGCCATGCGCTGGGCTTGGTGCGCATGCTGGTCGAGAAGAACCTGCCGTTGTCGCTGCCCGAGATGGTCGACGCGGCCTTCACCACCTTCCCGGAAGGCATGCTGGGTGACACGGCGAAGGCGCGCGAGGCGCTGCTGCACTTCGTCTACGAACGCCTGATGGGCTATCTGCGCGAACTGGGCTACAGCGTTCAGGAAGTGGAAGCCGCGACGGCTGTTCGCACCGGCGGTTGGGGTTCTATGCCCAAGCGCCTGGCCGCCGTGCGCGCCTTTGCCGCACTGCCCGAAGCCCCGGCCCTGGCCGCCGCCAACAAGCGTGTGGGCAACATCCTGAAGAAGGTCGAAGGCGTGCTGCCCACCGAAGTGAGTGCCGCGCTGTTGCTGGAACCTGCCGAGCAGGCCCTGGCCGCTGCGCTGGCCGCCGCCGCGCCGGGGGCCGAAGCCGCGTTCGCCCAGGGCGACTACACGGCGTCGTTGCAGGCGCTGGCGGTGCTGAAGGCCCCAGTGGACGCCTTCTTCGACGCCGTGATGGTGAACGCCGACGACCCGGCGCTGCGCGCGAACCGCCAGGCCCTGTTGGGCCAGTTGCACGCGGCGATGAACCGCGTGGCCGACTTGTCGCGGTTGGCGGCGTGATGCCCCGGCGCGCCTCCTCTGGCCCTGCGGCCTGGCCGCGAGGCGCCAGGTCGCGCGCCTGGCCCGGCGCTGGCGTGCCAGGCGCGTGCCGGTCCACACCTTGAAACACCGGGGGTTGCCTGTGCATTCCACCAAGCTGGTCATCCTGGGGCGCGACGGTGTGCTCAATGCCTACCGCGACGACCACGTCAAGGCGCCCGAGGAGTGGCAAGCGCTGCCCGGCGCGCTGGAAGCCGTTTCGCGGCTGAACCACGCCGGTTGGCACACGGTGGTGGCCACCAACCAGTCCGGCATCGGCCGTGGCTTGGTGGACATGGCCAGCGTCAACGCCGTGCACGCCCACATGAACCAGGCGCTGACGGCCGTGGGCGGGCGGCTGGACGCCGTCTTCTTCTGCCCACACGCGCCCGAAGAGCAGTGCGAGTGCCGCAAACCGCTGCCCGGGATGATGTTGGACATCGGCCGCCGCTACGGTGTGGACCTGCGCAACGTGCCCATGGTGGTGGACACCCTGCGCGACCTGCAGGCCGCACACGCCGCCGGTTGCGAGCCCCACCTGGTGCTGACCGGCCGCGCCGCGGCCTTGGGCGACGAGGTGGTGCAGCAATGGTTGCTGCAGGTGCCGCGCAGCCGGGTGCACGCCGACCTGGCGGGTTTTGCCGAACACCTGTTGCAGCGCCACCAGCTGCTGGATTCTGAAAGCGGAGGCTTGCTCTGATGCGTGTGGTCTGGGGGCTGCGATCGGCCCTGTTTGTGTTGTGGATGGCCGCTACCGTGGTGCCCTGGGCGCTGCTGATGCTGCTGTTGTCGATCTTTGTGCGTGGCGTGAAGCTGTACTGGCCCACCATGATGTGGCTGCGCATGGCCATCTGGGGCGCCAAACACATCTGCGGCGTGAACTACCGCGTGAAGGGCATGGAGCACCTGCCCACGGCGGAGCAGGCCACGCAGGCCGTGGTGCTGGCGGCCAAGCACCAGAGCACTTGGGAGACGTTCGCTTTTCCCACGCTGATGCCGCACCCGCTGGCCTACGTGTTCAAGCGCGAGCTGCTGTACGTGCCGTTTTTTGGCTGGGCCATGGGCCGCCTGGACATGATCCACATCGACCGCAGCAAGCGGGCAGAGGCCTGGAACAAGGTGGCGGCGCAGGGCAAGCGCCTGGCCGCCGAAGGCATCTGGGTGATCATGTTCCCCGAAGGCACCCGTATCGCGCGCGGCCAGCGGGGCAACTACAAGAGCGGCGCTTCGCGTCTGGCCATCGCCACCGGCGTGCCCATCGTGCCCATCGCCGCGAACTCTGCGGTGTGCTGGCCACGCAAGAGCTTCCTGCTGCGGCCGGGCACCATCGACATCAGCGTCGGCCCACCCATCCCCAGCGAGGGCCGCGAGCCCGACGAACTGATGCGCCAGGTGGAAGACTGGATCGAGGCCGAGATGCGCCGGCTTGACCCGCAGGCCTACGCGGCCTGAGACGCCGGGGCCTTCGCGGCCCCTGGCCGCACCGCGCCACCGTCCCTCCTAGAATCCGCACATGCCGCTCGCGCCAGCCGCCCTGTCCACGCCACAGCTCTCGCTGTTCGACGACACGCCGGCGCCGGGTTTGGGCGGCGCCGCTTTGTCGCCCGCCGCGGCGCGCTTCTTCCCTGCGCCAGGAAGCCGGCTTGCCGGTTCAGAAGACACGGCTGCCCCAGCGCTTTCCCCGCCGTTGGCACCCAGCCGGCCGACCGCACCGCCGCCGCCCGCGGCGGTCAGCCCCGCCGCCGGGGGGGTGTTCTTGCACCCGCGTGCCCAACGAGAGATCCATTTCGGCAGCCACCGTGTGGCCTATGAACTGCGGCGCGCCAGCCGGCGCAGCATCGGCTTCACCGTGGGCAGTGAAGGCCTGAGCGTCAGCGCGCCGCGCTGGGTGGGTGTGGCCGAAGTCGAGGCCGTGTTGCGCGAGCGGGCGAACTGGATCCTGCGCAAACTGCACGAACAAGGTGAGCGGTCGCGCCGCCTGAACGCCGCCCGTGTGGAATGGGTGGACGGTGCCGAGCTGCCCTACCTGGGCGAGAAGATCAGGCTGCGCCTGAACCCCGGCACGCGCGGCGCGGTGCTGCGCGAGGACCTGCAACCCAAGGAACTGCACCTGGGCCTGCCCCAGGGCGCCAGCGCCGAACAGCTGCGCGAGGCCGTTCAAAGCTGGTTGCAGCGGCAGGCGCGCGCGCTGTTCGAACAACGCTGTGCCGAGTTCGCGCCCCGCTTGGGGGTGCAGATGAAGCGGCTGTCGCTCAGCTCGGCCGCCACGCGCTGGGGCAGTGCCAGCGCCAACGGCCACATCCGGCTGAACTGGCGCCTGGTGCACTTTGCGCTGCCGGTCATCGATTACGTGGTCACCCACGAGCTCGCCCACCTGCGCGAGATGAACCACAGCGCCGCTTTCTGGGACGTGGTGCGCTCGGTGATGCCGGGCTACGAACAGGCCCAAGGCGTGCTGCGCACCGAGGTGCTGCCGGTTTTCAGCTAGACGCCGGCCCGCGCGCGGCCTGCCGTGCCCGCCATGGGGCCCTTGGGGGCAGCGTTTTTTTCAAAGTCGCGCCAAGCTCCGTCAAATTGAGGATGGTGTGCCCGCAGCCCTGCGTGCACACTGCGAGCGAACGCTGTCATCTTGCGTCACACAGGGAAGGCCATCGGCGCTTTGAGCCGTCGACAGGCCTGGTACAGGCGGCAGGTCGGGTTTGCACCGGTCCTGCCGCCCCGTCCGAACGCAGGGGCGGTCTGCGGCAGCAGGCCCATCGACGGCCGGGCACGGGCTACATTTACGTTTACGTCAACGTCAAGCCCACCATGGCAGAAGCCACGCGTCCCGCCGCCGCCCGCACCTACACCATCACCGAACTCGCGCTCGAGTTCGACATCACGCCGCGCGCCATCCGCTTCTACGAAGACGTGGGCCTGCTGACGCCGGCGCGCGCCGGGCGAAACCGCGTCTACACGCACCGCGACCGCACCCGGCTGAAGCTGACGCTGCGCGGTAAACGCCTGGGCCTGAGCCTGCATGAGATCAAGCAGTTGGTGGACATGTACGACTCGCCGTCGGACACCACCCAGCAGCTCCAGGCCTTCATGGCGGTGCTGGCCGAGCACCGCCGCCAGTTGGAACTGCAGCGCGAGGACCTGGAGATCACGCTGGCCGAGATCGCGCAGCACGAAGCGCGTTGCCGCGAGCTGTTGGCCGCCGGCGGCGCGCCGGTCGCCGCAGGGCGGGCCAGAAAAACCAAAGCCGCCTGAGCGGCCCGCACAGGCCCGGCGTTCAGCCCTGGGGCTGCGCGCGGCGGCGGCGGCTGGCCACAGCGCCCAACACGCCGGCCAAGCCCACCAGGGCCAGGGCGCCGGGTTCGGGCACGGTGCCGGTCAGGCCGTCCACCTTGAAACAACCGTTGTCGCTGCCGCAGCCGGTGCCACTCTGGCCGTTGTCGGCGGCGGCCAGCAACAGGTAGCGCGCGCCGCCGAACTGGGCCAGGTTGAAGGGGTTGTTGCCCGGGTTGCTGACGAAGCTGGCCAGCGGCGCACCTACGTTGCCCAGGTCCAGGCTGTCGCCCCACCACAGGTTCACCGTCTCGGCGCTGCCCAGTTGGGTAAAGCTGACCACCAGGCTGCTGAAGTCGCTGGTGCCGAAGTCGAACAGCAGGGCCTCGACGTGGCTGCCCGCGTTGTCCACCATGCCGGCATGGCCCACGCCAAAACTCAACACGCCCAGGCCGGTGCTGGTTTTGGCCACCGAGGCGCTGTCGTAAGCGGCGCCGGCCTCGCTCACCCAGGCGGTGGTGGCGACGCTGTGGCCGCCGGCCGAGCTGGTCAGGCTGGCAAACGCGCCGTTGCTGCCCTGGGTCAGGTCGAAGGCCACGGTGGCGGCCTGGCTGCCCACGGTGTTCAGGGCCAGCAGGGTGCCCAGCAGGGGCCACAGACGGCGGAGGGTCAAGTGCTTCATGGGACGGTACCGCCGGCAGGGCGGCCTGGGCTGAAACTGGTTTAGAAACGATTTGTCACGGTTGTCAGCTTAGGTGGGGCGCCCCGCCCGCCGCAACGGCCGGGCCTCCCCGAGGCGCGGGGGAAAACCGGCCCCTGGCGCCACGCGGCGGCCCGGGCCGTGAAATACACCCGGGGCCAGCCCCGATGCGCAGCGGCGGGCACCTGGCCTATGATTGACGTTTACGTAAACGTCAATGCTGGAGAAGCGCCCATGACGACCCTGAACCTGCCCGGTCTGAATTTCATGCTCGGTGAAGACATCGACGCGCTGCGCGACGCCGTGCGCGACTTCGCCCAGGCGGAGATCGCCCCGCGGGCCGCCGAGATCGACCGCAGCGACCAGTTCCCGATGGACCTGTGGCGCAAGATGGGCGATTTGGGCGTGTTGGGCATCACCGTGCCCGAGCAGTACGGCGGGGCCAACATGGGCTACGTGGCCCACATGGTGGCCATGGAAGAAATCAGCCGCGCCAGCGCCAGCGTGGGCCTGAGCTACGGCGCGCACAGCAACCTGTGCGTGAACCAGATCAAGCGCAACGGCAGCGAAGCGCAGAAGCAGAAGTACCTGCCCAAGCTGATCAGCGGCGAACACGTGGGCGCGCTGGCCATGAGCGAGCCCGGCGCCGGCAGCGACGTCATCAGCATGAAGCTGAAAGCCGAGGACAAAGGCGGCTACTACCTGCTGAACGGCAACAAGATGTGGATCACGAACGGCCCCGACGCCGACACCCTGGTGGTCTACGCCAAGACCGAGCCCGAACTGGGCGCGCGCGGCGTCACGGCCTTCCTGATCGAGAAGGGCATGCCGGGCTTCAGCATCGCGCAGAAGCTGGACAAGCTGGGCATGCGCGGCAGCCACACCGGCGAGCTGGTGTTCCACAACGTCGAGGTGCCCGAGTCCCACATCCTGGGCGGCCTGAACCAGGGCGCCAAGGTGCTGATGAGCGGCCTGGACTACGAACGCGCCGTGCTGGCCGCCGGTCCCATCGGCATCATGCAGGCGGTGATGGACAACGTCGTGCCCTACATCCACGACCGCAAGCAGTTTGGCCAGAGCATCGGCGAGTTCCAGCTCATCCAGGGCAAGGTGGCCGACATGTACACCGTGCTGCAGGCCGCGCGCGCCTTCTGCTACCAGATCGGCAAGAACCTGGACGCGCTGGGCACCCAGCACGTGCGCCAGGTGCGCAAGGACTGCGCGGCCGTCATCCTGTGGTGCGCCGAAGAAGCCACCAAGATGGCCGGCAATGGCATCCAGATCTTCGGCGGCAACGGCTACATCAACGAGTACCCGCTGGGCCGTTTGTGGCGCGATGCCAAGTTGTACGAGATTGGCGCTGGCACCAGTGAAATCCGCCGCATGCTGATCGGCCGCGAGCTGTTCGCCGAGACGATGTGAGCCTGGGCAGCGCACACGGTTTCAACGGAGACCCTGCGTACACTGGCGGGCAATGATGCGGTGCAGCAAAAGGTCAGCATGAGCCAGGAACTGAGCGAACTTTTCGACAAGAACCGCCAATGGGCGGCCGACACCGAGGCCCGGGAGCCGGGCTTCTTCACGCGTTTGTTGCAGCAGCAAAGCCCGCAGTACCTGTGGATAGGCTGCGCCGACAGTCGCGTGCCGGCCAACGAATTGGTGGGCCTGTTGCCGGGTGAGCTGTTCGTGCACCGCAACGTGGCCAACCTGCTGGTGCACAGCGATCTGAACGCCTTGAGCGTGGTGCAGTACGCGGTGGACGCGCTGCAGGTGCAGCACATCATCGTGGTGGGCCACAGCAACTGCGGCGGCGTGCGCGCGGCCATGACCAACCAGCGCGCCGGCCTGGTGGACAACTGGCTGCGCCACGTGCAAGACGTGCGCGACGCCCACGAAGGTTTTCTGGCCGGCCTGAGCCCCAGCCTGCAGGTGGACGCCCTGGTGGAGCTGAACGTGCTGGAGCAGGCGCGCAACGTGTGCCGGACCACCGTGGTGCGCGACGCCTGGCACCGCGGCCAGAGCGTGGTGGTGCACGGCTGGGTCTACGGCCTGCACAACGGTTTGTTGGAAGACCTGCGCATCACCGCCGCCAGCGCCGACCAGGTGGGCCTGGCCTACGACACCGCCCTGGCCAGCGTGAAGCAGCGCTACCGCCAGCAGCAAACGGCCTGGCTGGCCGCACCTGCGGCCTGAAGGCCCGGCGGCCCCCGGATGGCGATCGCATGTTCCCGCACCGCCTGAACGACGGCCGCGCCTTCGAGATCGCCCGCGCACTGCTGGACGGCTTCAACCGCCACTACCGGCTGTTCCGCGAGACCAGCGCCGCAGCCCAGCGCCGTTTTGAGCAGGCCGACTGGCACGGCCAGCAGCGCGCCCAGCGTGAGCGCATCGAGTTCTACGACCGGCGTGTGCTGGAAGCCGTGGCCAAGCTGCGCCAGGAGTTCCAGGTGGACGCGCTCAGCACCGACACGTGGCAGCAGGCCAAGCTGCATTACATCGGCCTGCTGACCGACCACCACCAGCCGGAACTGGCCGAGACCTTCTTCAACTCCGTCACCGCCAAGCTGCTGCACCGCGCCTACTTCCGCAACGACTTCATCTTCGTGCGGCCGGCCGTCAGCACCGAGTACATCGAGAACGACGAGCCCGCCGCCCGCCCCACCTACCGCGCCTACTACCCCACGCCCGGCAAGCTGCGCGAGACTTGGTTGCGCGTCATCACCAACTTCCAGCTCGAGCGCGATTTCGAAGACCTGGGTCGCGACATCGACGACGTGATGGCCCTGGTGAACGCCGCGCTGGGCACCCTGCGCCCCCGGGCGAACTTCCAGATCCAGGTGCTCAGCAGCCTGTTCTTCCGCAACAAGGGCGCCTACGTGGTGGGCAAGGTGATCAACGGGTTCACCGAGACCCCGTTCGCGCTGCCCATCCTGCACACGGCCGGCGGGCAACTGGCCATCGACACGGCCCTGATCGGCGAAGACGAACTGCTGGGCCTGTTCAGCTTCGCGCGCGCCTATTTCATGGTGGACATGGTGGTGCCCAGCGCCTGTGTGCAGTTCCTGCGGTCGCTGATGCCCCGCAAACCGCGCGCCGAGCTCTACAGCTGCCTGGGCTTGCAGAAGCACGGCAAGGCCCTCTTCTACCGCGACTTCCTGGCCCACCTGCGCCATTCCTCGGACAAGTTCCGCACCGCGCCCGGCATCAAGGGCATGGTGATGCTGGTGTTCGACCTGCCGTCCTTCCCCTACGTCTTCAAGCTGATCAAGGACTTCTACCCGCCGCCCAAGGACACCACGCGCGCCGGCATCCAGGGCAAGTATTTGTTGGTGAAGCAGCACGACCGCGTGGGCCGCATGGCCGACACGCTGGAGTACAGCAACGTGGCCTTTCCGCGCCACCGCTTTGAAGAAGCGCTGCTGGCCGAGATACGCCACTTCTGCCCCAGCCTGCTGGAGGAAGACGGCGACAACCTCGTGCTCAAGCACCTGTACATCGAACGCCGCATGGTCCCGCTGAACCTCTACCTGCAAGAGGCCACGCCCGAGCAACTGCAGCACGCGGTGGTGGAGTACGGCAACGCCATCAAGGACCTGGTGGCCGCCAACATCTTTCCCGGCGACATGTTGTGGAAGAACTTCGGCGTCACGCGCCACGGCAAGGTGGTGTTCTACGACTACGACGAGATCGAGTACCTCACCGACTGCCACTTCCGCCGTGTGCCCGCGCCACGCAACGAAGAAGAGGAGATGAGCGGCGAGGTCTGGTACACCGTGGGTCCGAAAGACGTGTTCCCCGAGACCTTCGGCCCCTTCCTGCTGGGCAACCCGGCGGTGCGCGAGGTGTTCATGCAGCACCACGCCGACCTGCTGGACGCCGCTTTCTGGCAAGGCCACCAGCGGCGCCTCGCCGCCGGCCATGTGCACGATGTGTTTCCCTACGACACCGGCAAACGTTTCGCCGTGCAGCGGCACAAGGCCGCGCCGGCCCCCACCCCGGCGGCCTGAAACCGCCACCACACCAGGAGACCCCCATGAGTGACCCCATCGTCATCGCCTCCGCCGCCCGCACGCCCATCGCCGGGCTGCTGGGCGACTTCGCCTCGCTGCAGGCTTGGGAACTGGGCGCCGTCGCCATCCGCGCCGCCGTCGAACGTGCCGGCGTGCCCGGCGACGCCGTCGACGAAGTGCTGATGGGCAACTGCCTGATGGCCGGCCAGGGCCAAGCCCCCGCGCGCCAGGCCGTGCGCCGCGCCGGCCTGCCCGACAGCGCCGGTGCCGTCACGCTGAGCAAGATGTGCGGCAGCGGCATGCGCGCCATGATGTTCGGCCACGACATGCTGGCCGCCGGCAGCGCCGACGTGGTGGTGGCCGGGGGCATGGAAAGAATGACCAACGCGCCGCACCTGATGTTCGCGCGCAAGGGCATCAAGTACGGCATGTCCCAGCTGTACGACCACATGGCGCTGGACGGCCTGGAAGACGCCTACGAACGCGGCAAGTCCATGGGCCTGTTCGCCGAACAGTGCGTGGACAAGTACAACTTCAGCCGCGAGGCGCAAGACCAGTTCGCCATCTCGTCCACGCAGCGCAGCAAGCTGGCCAACGAAGACGGCAGCTTCGACTGGGAGATCGCGCCCGTCACGCTGCCCGGCAAGGCCGGTGACGTGCTGGTGAAGTTCGACGAACAGCCTTTCAAGGCCAAGCTCGACAAGATCCCCGGCCTGAAGCCCGCCTTCAAGAAAGACGGCCGCATCACCGCCGCCACCTCGTCCAGCATCAGCGACGGCGCCGCCGCCCTGGTGCTGCTGCGCGAAAGCACGGCCGCCCAGCGTGGCCTGCAGCCGGTGGCGCGCATCGTGGCGCACGCCGTGCACGCGCACGAGCCGCAGTGGTTCTCCACCGCGCCCGCCGGCGCCATCGCCAAGGTGCTGAAGAAGGCCGGCTGGAGCCCGGCCCAGGTGGACCTGTGGGAAGTGAACGAAGCCTTCGCTGCCGTCACCATGGCCGCCATGCACGAGTTCCAGCTGCCGCACGACATCGTCAACGTGCACGGTGGCGCTTGCGCACTGGGCCACCCCATTGGCGCCAGCGGTGCGCGCATCGTCGTCACGCTGCTGGGCGCGCTGAAGAAGCGCGGCCTGAAGCGCGGCGTGGCGGCGCTGTGCATCGGCGGTGGTGAGGCCACGGCCATGGCGGTGGAGCTGCTCTGATGGCCGGCCAGGGCCTGCTGCCGGGGCCGGCCGAGCTGGCCGTGTTCGCCAGCGCGGTCCTGGTGCTCAACGCCACGCCGGGTGTGGACTTCCTGCTGACGGTGGGCCGCACCTGGCAGGCCGGCGCCCGCGCTGGCGCCGCGGCGGCCTTGGGCGTCAGCGCCGGCTGTGTGCTGCACGCGCTGGCCGCGGCGTTCGGCCTGGCGGCTTTGTTGGCCCTGCACCCGGCGGCGCTGCTGGCCATCCAGTGGGCCGGGGCCGCCTACCTGGCTTGGCTGGGCCTGGGCTTGCTGCGCCAGGCCGCGCGTGGCGGCGTGGCCGGCGCCGCGGTGGCCCAGGCGGGTGCCGCGCAGCGCAGCCTGTGGGCCGAGTTCCGCACCGGCTTGTTCACCAACGTGTTGAACCCCAAGGTGGCCTTCTTCTTCCTGGCCTTTCTGCCGCAGTTTGTGCCGGCCGACAGCCCATCGCCCACGGCCTCGTTCCTGGCGCTGGGTGCCTGGTTCGTGCTGCAGGGCACGGCCTTCTTGCTGGGCCTGGTGGCGGTGGCCGCGGCCTTGGGCCGTTGGCGGCCCCGCCCGGCTGGGCAGCGGGGGCTGCAGGCCCTGGGTGGGGCCTTGTTCCTGGGCCTGGCTTGGCGTTTGGTCAGCGGGCCGCGCCCATGAACGGCCCCGTCGCCACCTGCGGGCTTTGTGCGCGCACCATCCCCAGGCTGCAAGGGGAGGTCTGGCGACAATGGCGCCAGGGAGACCACGACACATGAACCAGATCACCATCCCCGCCCCCCTGGACAGCCTGGATGAGACGCCGCTGGGCCTCATCGCCGTGGGCGAGCACTGCGAGCGCCAGCTGCGCTACAGCCGCGACGACATCGTCGCCTTCGCCCGCTTGTCGGGCGACAGCAACCCACTGCACCACGACACCGCCGCCGCCCAGCGCGCCGACTTCGGCGAGATCATCGCCAGCGGGCAGCAGACCGCTTCGCAGCTGATGGGCCTGGTGGCCTCGCATTTCTCGCAGCCGCACAACGGCCAGCCGCGCTCGCTGCTGTGCCTGAACTTTAACTTCGCTTTCAAGCACCCCATCTTCGCCGAGCAAACGCTGGAGCTGCGCTGGCGTGTCACCGACGTGGAGCCCGGCCGGCGCCGCGGCGGCCAGATCGCCCACCTGGAAGGCAGCGCCAGCGTTGCGGGTCGCGCCTGCGTGGTGGGGCGCGGCACCCTGCTGGTGCTGCCCGACTGAACCCCACAGAAAGAACCAAAGCCATGGTGTTGAACGTGTTGGTGGTGGGCGCTTCGCGCGGCATTGGCCTGGAGCTGGTGCGCCAGTACCGCGCCGAAGGCCACCGTGTCACGGCCACGGCGCGCAACGCCGAAGGCCTGGCCCGGCTGGAGGCCCTGGGCGCACGCGCGCTGCCGCTGGACGTGGCCAGCACCGCCGGCGCCTCGGGCCTGGCCTGGCCCATCGACGGCGAAGCCTTCGACGTGGTGGTGCTGAACGCCGGTGTCTTCGGCACCCGCACCACGGGGCTGCAAACGCCCACCGAGGCCGAGTTCGACACCGTGATGCACACCAACGTGCTGGGCGCCATGCGCGTGCTGCCGCAGTTGGTGGACGCGCTGGCGCCAGGCGCGCGCTTGGCCGTCATCTCGTCGCGCATGGGTTCGATGGGCCTGCGCACCTCGCCCGCCGGTTGGCTGTACCGCGCCAGCAAGGCCGCGTTGAACTCGGTGCTGAAAGACACGGCCCTGGTGCTGCAAGGCCAGGCCATCTGCGTGGCCCTGCACCCCGGCTGGGTGCAGACCGACATGGGCGGTGCCGGTGCCGACCTGGACGTGGCCACCAGCGCGCGCGACCTGCGGCGCACCTTGGCTGCGCTGCAGCCGGCCGACACCGGCGGCTTCTTCAACCACGACGGCCAACCGCTGCCCTGGTAACCCCCTGCGCGCCGGCCACCCCGCGCGCGCCCAGAACATACCGAACGGAGACCCCCATGCTGTTGAGTGAAGACCACATCGCCGTGCAAGACGCGGTGCGCGCCTACGTGCAGGCCGAGATCGCGCCGCATGCCGCGGGCTGGGACAAGAGCCACCACTTCCCGGCCGAGCAGCTGAAGGGCCTGGCGGCTTTGGGTTGCTACGGTGTGGCCGTGCCCACCGAGTACGACGGCGCCGGCCTGGACTACCTGGCCCTGGCCGTCATCCTGGAAGAAGTGGCCGCGGGCGACGGCGCCACCAGCACCGTGGTCAGCGTCAACAACTGCCCGGTCTGCAGCATCCTGATGGCCTACGGCAACGAGGCGCAGAAGCAGCAGTTCCTGAAACCCCTGGCGCGTGGCGACATGCTGGGCGCCTTCTGCCTGACCGAACCCCATGTGGGCAGCGAAGCCGGCGGCTTGAAGACCACCGCCGTGAAAGACGGCGACCACTATGTGCTGAACGGCGTCAAGCAGTTCATCACCAGCGGGAAGAACGGCGACGTGGCCATCGTCATGGCCGTCACCGACAAGGCCGCCGGCAAGAAGGGCATCAGCGCCTTCCTGGTGCCCACCACCACGCCGGGTTATGTGGTGGCGCGTGTGGAAGAGAAAATGGGCCAGCACGCCAGCGACACGGCGCAGATCCGTTTCGAAGACTGCCGCGTGCCCGCGGCCAACCTGCTGGGCGAAGAAGGCCAGGGTTTGAAGATCGCGCTGTCGGGCTTGGAGGGCGGCCGCATCGGCATCGCCAGCCAGGCCCTGGGCATGGCGCGTGCGGCCTTCGAGGCCGCGCTGCTGTACAGCCGCCAGCGCGAGAGCTTCGGCCAGCCCATCTTCAACCACCAGGCCGTGCAGTTCAAACTGGCCGACATGGCCACGCAGATCGAAGCCGCGCGCCAGCTGATCTGGCACGCCGCCGCGTTGAAAGACGCCGGCCGCCCCTGCCTGAAAGAAGCCGCCATGGCCAAACTGTTCGCCAGCGAGATGGCCGAACGGGTGTGCAGCGACGCCATCCAGGTGCACGGCGGCTACGGCTACGTCAGCGACTTCCCGGTGGAACGCATCTACCGCGACGTGCGCGTGTGCCAGATCTACGAAGGCACGAGCGAAGTGCAAAAGATCCTGATCGGGCGGGCGCTGGCGGTTTGATGCCTCACCGGTTGGCGGATGCCAGCCGGGGCCGTGTGGTGTGGCGCCTTACCAATCGCTGGTGCGGACCTGCAGTTCCCACTGCCCTTTGGCCACCCGGTACACGCCCACCGAGCCGTAGCGTTGCTCGCCGTCTTCTTTCATGCGCAACTGGCCCAGCACAGGGGCGTACCCGTCAAAGGTTTTCAGCGTGCGCAGCAACTGGACCTGGTCCAGCGAGCCATTGCGCCTGATGGCGTCGGCCACCACCATGACGGCGTCGTGGGCGTAGTGCGCGGCGTAGTTGGGCGGGTTGTTGTAGCGCTGCTGGAAGGCCCGCAAAAAGGGTTTGGCCGTGGGGATCTCGGTGGGCGAGATGATGGGCGAGGTGGCGTAGAGCGCGCGGATCGGGACGGCTTGCCGCAGCATCTGCTCTGTCTTCGCGTTGTCGGCACCGACGATGCGGATGTCGCTGAGGCCAGCGCCCACCAACTGCTGCATCAGGGCCTGGATCTGGAAGTCCGCCAAGGTGGTGATCAGCACCTGGACGTCACCGTCCTTCAGCGCCTTGGTCAGCGCCAAGAAGTCCGTGGTCTTGCCGTCCAGGCTTTGTTGTACCCGCAGTGATTGCCCAGACCGGGCCAGCAGGCGGGCCACCTCGGCCCCGAGGTCCTTGCCAAACGGCGAGCCGTCATCGACCAGCGCGAAGCGCTGGGCACCCGACATCGAACTCGCAAAGCCTGCCATGGCCCGCGCCTGGACTTCGTCGTTGGCCACCAAACGAAGGGTGGTGGGCAACGCCAGGCGGGTGTAGCGGGGGTTGGTGGAGATCGCCAGCTGCGGGATCTGGGCTTGGGCGTAGACCGGCGCCGCTGCGATGCTCACGCCCGAGTTCAGGTGCGCGATGACGGCGACCACACCTTGGGCCACCAGCGCTTGCGCGGCGCGTACGCCAGCTTCAGCATTGGCGCGGTCGTCAGCGGTCACCAGTTCCAATGGCAGGTACCGGCCATCGACCTCCACCCCGCCTGCCGCGTTGATGGTGTCTACGGCCATGCGCGCGCCGTTGACCATGTCTTGGCCCATCGCGGCAAGTTCCCCGCTCAAGGGCTGACCCACGCCGATGCGGATCACCTTGACCCGGGCTGTTTGCCAGGCATACAGCCCGGCCAGCGTCGCGATGCAGGCCAGCAACAGCAAGCCCGGCAGCAGCCGT
Organism: Rubrivivax sp.; assembly: GCA_046318395.1. Lineage (GTDB taxonomy): Bacteria > Pseudomonadota > Gammaproteobacteria > Burkholderiales > Burkholderiaceae_C > Rubrivivax. Next base: position 292 of record JBKCUM010000183.1, on the reverse strand, counting down.
CGTGTTTTCGGCGACCGTCCAGGCTGGACTTCGGGGTTGTGCATGGTGATCTCCAGAAGTGGTTCGGGTGAACCGACGCGCGTGCTGATCCGCGTGCGGTGCGCCTCACTCGCCCAGGTAGGCGGCGCGCACTTTCGGGTCGGCCAACAAAGCCTTGGCCTCACCATTCATCGTGACCAGCCCCGACTCCATCACATAGCCCCGGTTGGCCAGCCCCAGCGCGCGGCTGGCGTTCTGTTCCACCAGCAGCACCGTGGTGCCGCGGCTGTGGATGTCGGCGATCACCTCGAAG
>JBKCUM010000182.1:0-12557 GCA_046318395.1 Rubrivivax sp. | reverse complement strand
GTCCAGCGACACCGGAAACAGGCCGCCTTGGTCTCGACTGTGTCCTTGCACGTAGCCCATATGAACAATGCCCTGCAGCTTTCGCTGCAGGGCATTGTGTTCAGGGCTTCAGATCGGCGTCAGAGTATTGACACGGACTGCCAGGGGAGCCGTTCTTGATGGCCAGCAGGCCAGATTTTTTGGAGGCGCGATCCGGAGTCGAACCGGACTAGACGGATTTGCAATCCGTTGCATAACCGCTTTGCTATCGCGCCACGCTCAAAAAACCACTGCAGTCTGCGCTGCATTCTGACAAAAAGAAAGGAAGCCTAGGCTTCCTTTCCGAATGTTTGGAGCGGGATAAGAGGCTCGAACTCTCGACCTATACCTTGGCAAGGTATCGCTCTACCAACTGAGCTAATCCCGCTTGGTTGCTGGTGTCCTGCATTGCTGCTGGCCGCCTGCTGCTCAACGCTTTTTTTGATTGTTGCCACTCAATCGCGTCGAGCCTCGCATTCTATGCCAGGCTTTTCGGTCCCGCAAGCTTTTCGTGCAAAAAAGTCAGTGCGGCAAGGTGTCAGCCGGCCCCACGGGCGGTGCCACCTCGGCCTTGGCCGCGCCTTCCTTGGCCACCACCTCGTCATCGGGCAGCGGTTGCGGCATGCGCTCCAGGGCGATTTCCAGCACCTGGTCGATCCACTTGACGGGCACGATCTCCAGGTTGTTCTTGGCGTTCTCGGGGATGTCCTGCAGGTCCTTGACGTTCTCTTCAGGGATCAGCACGGTCTTCACACCACCGCGGTGGGCCGCCAGCAGCTTTTCCTTCAAGCCGCCGATGGCCGTGACCTCGCCACGCAGCGTGATCTCGCCGGTCATCGCCACGTCGGCGCGCACCGGGATGCCGCTGAGCGCCGACACCAGGGCCGTCGTCATGGCCGCACCCGCGCTGGGGCCGTCCTTGGGCGTGGCGCCGTCGGGCACGTGGATGTGGATGTCGCGCTTCTCGAACAGTTCGTCCTTCAGGCCCAGGCGGCGGGCGCGTGAACGCACCACAGTGCGCGCGGCTTCCACCGATTCCTTCATCACATCGCCCAGCGAACCGGTGCGTGTGATGTTGCCCTTGCCCGGCATGACCGCGGTTTCGATGGTCAGCAGATCGCCGCCGACTTCCGTCCACGCCAGACCGACCACCTGCCCCACCTGGTTCTGCTTCTCGGCGCGGCCGAAGTCGTACTTGCGCACGCCCAGGAAGTCGTTGAGGTTGTCCTCGGTGACGACCACCTGGCCTTCGTACCTCTTCAGCGTGATGCCCTTGACCACCTTGCGGCAGATCTTGCCGATCTCGCGTTCCAGCGAACGCACACCGGCCTCGCGGGTGTAGTAGCGCAGCACGGCACGCAGGGCCGATTCGGTGACTTCCATCTCACCGTCTTTGACGCCGTTGTTCTTCTGCTGCTTGGGCAACAGGTAACGCTGGGCAATGCTGAGCTTTTCGTCCTCGGTGTAACCGGCCAGGCGGATGACTTCCATCCGGTCCAGCAGAGCCGGCGGGATGTTCATGCTGTTGCTGGTGGCCACGAACATCACGTCCGACAGGTCGAAGTCGACCTCGACGTAGTGGTCGCTGAAGGTGTGGTTCTGCTCCGGGTCCAACACTTCCAGCAGCGCCGAGGAAGGGTCACCACGGAAGTCCATGCCCAGCTTGTCGATCTCGTCCAGCAGGAACAGCGGGTTGCGCGTGCCGACCTTGGTCAGGCTCTGCAGCACCTTGCCCGGCATGGAGCCGATGTAGGTGCGGCGGTGGCCACGGATCTCGGCCTCGTCGCGCATGCCACCCAAGGCCATGCGCACGAACTTGCGGCCGGTGGCGCGCGCCACGCTCTGGCCCAGGCTGGTCTTGCCCACGCCCGGGGGGCCCACCAAGCACAGGATGGGGGCCTTCACCTTGTCCACACGCTGCTGCACCGCGAGGTATTCCAGGATGCGGTCTTTGACCTTCTCCAGGCCGTAGTGGTCCTCGTTCAGCACGTCCTCGGCGTTGGCCAGGTCGTGTTTGATCTTGGTCTTCTTGGCCCAGGGGAGGTTCACCAGGGTGTCGATGAAGTTGCGCACCACGGTGGCTTCGGCGCTCATCGGGCTCATGAGCTTGAGCTTCTTCAGCTCGCTCTCGGCCTTCTTGCGCGCTTCCTTGCTCATCTTGGCCGCGGCGATCTTCTTCTCGAGTTCCTCGAGGTCGGCACCTTCTTCGCCGTCGCCCAGTTCCTTCTGGATGGCCTTGACCTGCTCGTGCAGGTAGTACTCGCGCTGGCTCTTCTCCATCTGCCGCTTCACACGGCCACGGATGCGCTTTTCCACCTGCAGGATGTCGACCTCGTGCTCCAGCAGCTCCAGCAGCTTTTCCAGGCGCTTGGGCGTGGGGAACAGGTCCAGCACCGATTGCTTGGCTTCCAGCTTCAGCGGCAGGTGGGCAGCGATGGTGTCGGCCAGGCGACCCGGGTCGTCGATGCCGGCGATGCTGGTCAGGATCTCCGGTGGGATCTTCTTGTTGAGCTTGACGTACTGGTCGAACTGCTGCGTCACGGCGCGGCGCAGGGCCTCGATCTCTGGCGTGGCGTCGGTGGCCGGCGCCACGGGTTCGACTTCACCGACGAAGTGTTCGCCGTTGTCGGTGATGCTCAGTGTCTTCGCGCGCTGGATGCCCTCGACCAGCACCTTCACGGTGCCATCGGGCAGCTTCAGCATCTGCAGGATGGAGCTGACGCAGCCGATCTCGAACATGTCGTCGGGCTTGGGCTCGTCCTTGCCGGCGGCTTTCTGCGCCACCAGCATGATCTGGCGACCAGCCTCCATCGCGGCTTCCAGGGCCTTGATGGACTTGGGCCGGCCGACGAACAGCGGAATCACCATGTGCGGAAACACCACCACATCGCGCAGCGGCAGCAGCGGCAGCGTGATGGGGTCGCTGGGTAAAACGGGATGACCGGACATGAAAACCTCTCTTTCTCAAACCCACTTGGGGCCTGAGAACTCAAATGCAAGGCGGGTGAAGTCGCTCAAAAAACCCAGCTTCCCGCCGCGGACCCGGCTCGGCCGGGCCGCTGGCGGACGGCCCCCTCGGGGGGTAGCGAGCGCCAGCGAGCTTGGGGGCGCAATCTCAAGCGCTGGCCTTCTTCTCGCGGTAAACCAGCAGCGGCTTGGCACCGTCTTCGATGATGTGCTCGTCGATCACGACCTTGGCCACGCCGTCCAGCGTGGGCAGGTCGAACATGGTGTCGATCAGCGAATGTTCCATGATGGAGCGCAGGCCACGCGCGCCGGTCTTGCGCGCCAGGGCCTTGCGGGCGATGGCCGACAGCGCCGAGCTGCGGATCTCCAGGTCCACGCCGTCCATCGCGAACAGCTTCTGGTACTGCTTGACCAGGGCGTTCTTGGGCTCGGTGAGGATCTGGATCATCGCCTCTTCGGTCAGCTCGCCCAGCGTGGCCACCACGGGCAGACGGCCCACCAGCTCAGGGATGAGGCCGAACTTGATCAGGTCTTCCGGCTCGGCGTTCTTGAACAGGTCGGCCGCGCGCTTGTCGCTCTTGGCGTGCACGCTGGCGGAAAAACCGATGCCCGACTTTTCGGTGCGGTTCTGGATGACCTTTTCCAGGCCATCAAAAGCGCCGCCGCAGATGAACAGGATGTTGGTCGTGTCGATCTGCAGGAAGTCTTGGTTGGGGTGCTTGCGGCCGCCTTGCGGGGGCACGCTGGCCATGGTGCCTTCCACCAGCTTCAGCAGGGCCTGCTGCACGCCTTCACCCGACACGTCGCGCGTGATGCTGGGGTTGTCGGCCTTGCGGCTGATCTTGTCGATCTCGTCGATGTAGACGATGCCGCGCTGCGCACGTTCGACGTCGTAATTGCAGTTCTGCAGCAGCTTCTGGATGATGTTCTCGACGTCTTCACCCACGTAGCCGGCTTCGGTCAGCGTGGTGGCGTCGGCGATGACGAAAGGCACGTTCAGCAGGCGTGCCAGCGTCTGCGCCAACAGCGTCTTGCCACTGCCGGTGGGGCCGATCAGCAGGATGTTGCTCTTGGTGAGCTCCACCTCTTCCTTGGACGCGTTGGCGCCCATGTGCTTCAGCCGCTTGTAGTGGTTGTAAACGGCCACCGACAGCGTGCGCTTGGCCTGGTCTTGGCCAATGACGTAATGGTCCAGGCTGGCCTTGATTTCGGCCGGTACCGGCAGGTCGCTCTTGGGGGCTTTGGGCGCGCCGGTCTCTGCGGGCACCTCGTCGCGGATGATGTCGTTGCAGAGCTCGATGCATTCATCGCAGATGAACACCGAGGGCCCGGCAATGAGCTTCTTCACCTCGTGCTGGCTCTTGCCGCAGAAGGAGCAATAGAGAACCTTTTCGCCAGAGGCGCCTTTTTTGTCGGCCATGTCCGTGTGTGCTCGGGGAAAAAGTCGCGAAACAGCGGGGTCATCATAGACCAAAGCCCGGAGGGCATCCGCCAATGAAAAGGCCCCGATTCAGTCGCTGATCGGGGCCTGGGCAAACCGGCGGTGGCCAAGGCTGGCCACCGAAGCGGCATCAGCCGCGTTTTTCGATCACCTGGTCGATCAGACCGTAGGTTTGCGCCTCGGTGGGCGACAACCACAGGTCGCGCTCCATGTCGGCGGCGATCTTGTCCACGCTCTGGCCGGTGCGCTCGGCGTAGATGCGGTTGAGCTGCTCGCGCAGCTTGATGATCTCTCGCGCCTGGATCTCGATGTCGCTGGCCTGGCCCTGGGCGCCGCCCGAGGGCTGGTGGATCATCACGCGGCTGTTGGGCAGCGCAAAACGTTTGCCCTTGGCACCGGCCATCAGCAGGAAGCTGCCCATGCTGGCAGCCATGCCCATGCACAGCGTCGAGACCTCGGGCTTGATGAAGTTCATCGTGTCGTAGATCGACAAGCCCGCGCTGACGCTGCCGCCCGGCGAGTTGATGTACAGGAAGATGTCCTTGGCCGGCTTCTAGCTCTCCAGGAAGAGCAGCTGCGCGCAGACCAGGTTGGCCACCTGATCGTTCACCGGGCCCACCAGGAACACGATGCGCTCGCGCAGCAGGCGGCTGTAGATGTCGTAGGCGCGTTCACCGCGCCCCGACTGCTCAATCACCATGGGCACCATGCCCAAGCCGGTCGTTTCGATCAGGCTCATCTTCCGTCCAGTCCTTTCAGGCAGCGGCGGCCGTTCAGGCGGCCGACATCAGTTCGTCGAACGGTAGCACCTTGTCGGTCACCTTGGCCTGGGAAAGGACGAAGGAAGTGACGTTGTTTTCGATGACCACGGCTTCGACTTCCGACATGCGCTGGCGGTCGCTGAGGTACCAGCGCATCACTTCGGCCGGCTTTTCGTAGCTTTGGCTCATCTCTTCGATGTGGGCCTGCAGCTGCTCGGGCTTGGCCTGCAGGTTGTTGGCACGCACCAGCTCGCTGACCACCAGGCCCAGGCGCACGCGGCGCTCGGCTTGCGGCTTGAAGATGTCCTGGGGGATGTCCACCGACTCGGCGTCCTTCACACCGCGCTGCTTCAGGTCGGCACGGGCCGACTCGATCAGGCGTTCCAGTTCGCCGGCGATCAGCGCGTTCGGCAGGTCCAGCTCGGCCGACTTGCTCAGGGCTTCCATCACGGCGGCCTTGTTGCGGGCCAGCACGCGGAACTTCACCTCGCGCTCCAGGTTCTTCTTCACGTCGGCGCGCAGGCCTTCGACCGTGCCTTCCTTGATGCCCAGGGCCTTGGCGAACGCGTCGTCCACGGCCGGCAGGTTCTGCGACTCGCACTTCTTCATGGTCACCAGGAAGTCGGCTTCCTTGCCGGCGACGTCTTGGCCGTGGTAGTCGGCCGGGAACTGCAGCGGGAAGGTCTTGTTCTCGCCGACCTTCATGCCACGCACGGCCTTGTCGAACTGTTCCAGCATCTGGCCTTCGCCGATCAGGAACTGGAAGCCTTCGGCCTTGCCACCGGCGAAGGTTTCGCCGTCGATCTTGCCTTCGAAGTCGATGGTGACGCGGTCGCCTTCTTCGGCGCCTTCGGTGGCCGCGCGCTGGGCGAAGGTGCGGCGCTGCTTGCGCAGGATCTCGACCGTGCGGTCGATGGCGGCTTCGGTCACTTCGGTGCTGACACGCTCGACTTCAGCGGCCGACAGGTCGCCCAGCTTGACTTCGGGGTACACCTCGAACACGGCCTCGAAGGCCAGCTCGGCGGCGCCGGCTTCGTCCTTCTGGGTGATGCGGGGCGCGCCGGCCACACGCAGCTTGGCTTCGTTGGTGGCTTCAGCAAAGGCCTGGCCGACGCGGTCGTTCACCACCTCGTACTGCACGCTGTAGCCGTAGCGCTGGGCGACCACGCTCATGGGCACCTTGCCCGGGCGGAAGCCGTCGGCCTTGACGGTGCGCGCCAGCTTTTTCAGGCGGGTTTCGACCTCGCCGTTGATGACACTGGCCGGCAGCGTCAGCGTGATGCGGCGTTCCAGTTTTTCGAGGGTTTCGACGTTGACGGCCATGTTGTTTATCTCAGGGTCGGAAGGGGGTTGAATCGATTCGCTGGTGCGCCGGGCCGGACTCGAACCGGCACGCCCGTGAAGGCGTCAGGACCTAAACCTGGTGCGTCTACCAATTTCGCCACCGGCGCAGCGGATGTGTTCAAACTGGAAAAGGGGCCGCCACGGCGACCCCGGTCTTTTTCGCAAATGCGCTGTTCTCACGCGCCAGCCGGGTGTTCAGCCCAGCTTGGCAACGGGAAACGGCGGATTTTAGCCTGCGCCGCAGGCCACCCCACCACGGCACCGCGCTGCGGCCGCGCCGTGGTGCGCGCAGGGCGTTCAGGCGGCGGGTTTGCGCACGCGGAACCAGGCCGCGTACATGGCGGGCAAGGCCAGCAGCGTCAGGGCTGTGGCGACGATGAGGCCGCCCATGATGGCCACCGCCATCGGGCCCCAGAACACGCTGCGCGACAGCGGGATCATGGCCAGCACCGCGGCCGCCGCCGTCAGCACGATGGGGCGGAAACGCCGCACCGCGCTCTCGACGATCGCGTCCCAGGCGGCCACACCGCGGGCGCGTTCCTGCTCGATCTGGTCGATCAGGATGACGGAGTTGCGCATGATCATGCCCATCAGCGCGATCACACCCAGCAGCGCCACGAAACCGAACGGCCGGTTCAGCAGCAGCAGCGCCGCCGCAATGCCGGCGATGCCCAGCGGCCCGGTCAGGAACACCAGCATGGCGCGGCTGAAGCTCTGCAGTTGCAGCATCAGCAGCGTGAAGATGATGAACAACATCACCGGCACACCGGCCGCGATGGAGCCCTGCCCCTTGCTGCTTTCTTCCACGGCGCCCGCCACCTCGATGCGGTAGCCCGGCGGCATGGTCTTGGCCAGTTCCTGCAGCGCCGGCCACAGCTGGGCCGTGACCGTGGGGCCCTGCACGCCTTCCACCACGTCACCCTGCACGGTGACGGCGTAGTCGCGGCCTTCCCGCCACAGCAGGCCCGGCTCCCAGGTGAAATCGACCTTGGCCACCTGCAGCAGCGGCACGGACCGGCCGCTGGCCGTGGGAATGTAGGCGCTGCCCAGGTCGGTGATGACTTGGCGTTCATTGGCCGGCTGACGGAACACGATGTCGATCAGCTTGTCGCCTTCGCGGTACTGGCCGATGGTGGTACCCGACAGGATGGTGCGCGAGGCCTGGGCGATCTGCTGGCTGGTGACACCGAGTGCGCGCGCCTTGGTCTGGTCGACCGTCATGCGCAGCACCTTGATGCTCTCGTTCCAGTTGTCGTTGACGCCGCGCATGCTGGGGTTGGCACGCAGGATGGCCTTGGCCTGGTCGGCCCACTGGCGCGTGCCTTCCACGTCCAGACCCACCACGCGGAACTGCACCGGGTAGGGCACGGGCGGGCCGTTGGGCAGCAGCTTCACACGGCCGCGCACCTCGGGGAACTCTTCGGCCAGGATCTGCGGCAGGCGCACGCGCAGCGCTTCCCGCACCTTCAGGTCCTGCGGCAGCACGATGGCCTGGCTGACGTTGCTCTGCGGGAAGATCTGGTCCAGCGGCAAATAAAAGCGTGGCACCCCGGAGCCCACCCACGTGCTGACGGTGGCGATGCCCGGCTCCTTCATCATGCGCGCCTCGAAGCGCTTGGCGATGGCCTCGCTTTGCTGGATGGTGCTGCCCTCGGGCAGCCACAGGTCCACCAGAATCTCCGGGCGGCTGGAATCGGGGAAGAACTGCTGCTGTACCTTGCCCATGCCCACGATGCCCAGGGCAAAGATCAGCACCGTGGCGCCGATGGTCAGCCAGCGGTGCTGCACACACCAGTCCACGGCACGGCGGAAGCGGCTGTAGAACGGGGTGTCGAACAACTCGTGGGACTCGCCTCCGTGGCCACCGGCCGAGGCGTGGTTGCGCAGCAGCCAGGCGCCCAGATAGGGCACGAAGTACACCGACACCACCCAGGAGATGACCAGCGCCGCCGCCGTGACGGCAAAAATGGCGAAGGTGTATTCACCGGTGACCGACTTGGCCATGCCGATGGGCAAAAAGCCGGCTGCGGTGATCAGCGTGCCGGTCAGCATGGGCATGGCCGTCACGTCGTAGGCGTAGGTGGCCGCGGCCTTCTTGTCCCAGCCTTCTTCGAGTTTGCGCACCATCATTTCCACGGCGATGATGGCGTCGTCCACCAGCAGACCCAGCGCGATGATCAGACTGCCCAGCGAAATCTTGTGCAGGCCCACGCCCCAATAGAACATGGTCACGAAGGTGATGGCCAGCACCAAGGGGATCGTGACGCCCACCACCAGACCCGGCCAAATGTCGATGCGCAGCGGCTTCAGGTGCAGCCCCAGGCTGACGAAGCTGACCAGCAGCACGATGACGATGGCCTCGATCAGCACCCCGACGAACTCGCCCACCGACCGCTGCACGGCCGCGGGCTGGTCTTGCATCTGGGCCAGCGACAGACCCGCCGGCAGTTCGGCTTGCACCTGGTCCACCGCCACGCGCAAGGCCTTGCCCAGCGCGATGATGTCGCCGCCCTTGGCCATGCTGATGCCCAGGGCCACGACCTGCTGGCCCTGGTGGCGCACCATCACCGAAGGCGGGTCGGCGTAAGCGCGGCGGATGTCGGCGATGTCGCCCAGGCGCAGCTGACTGGCCACGCCGGTGGTCGGGTTCACCACGCGGATGGGAAACCGCCGCAGTTCTTCCACGGTGTTGAACTGGCCGCCGATGCGCATCTGCAGGTTTTCGCTGCCGGTGTTCATCACACCCGCACCTTCCACCGCGTTCTGCGCGCCGATCTGGGCGATGACCTGGCTCATGTCCAGGCCCAGCGACGCCAGGCGCTTTTGCGAGATCTCGATGAAGAGCTTTTCGGCCTGGGCGCCGAACACCTCCACCTTGGCCACGTCGGGCACACGCAGCAGGCGCTGGCGCACCCGTTCGGCCTGCACGCGCACTTCTTCGGGCGTGAAGCCGTCGGCCGTCAGCGCGTAGATGGAACCGTAAACGTCACCGAAGTTGTCGTTGAACACCGGACCGATGACACCGGACGGCAAGGTGCTGCGCATGTCGTTGACACGCTTGCGCGCCTGGTACCAGCTGTCGGGCACGTCCTTGGCGGGCGAAGAGTCCTTCAGCTGCAGGATGGTCAGCGACTCGCCAGGCTTGGTGTAGCTGCGGATCTTGTCGGCGTAGGGCACCTCCTGCAGCGTCTTCTCGATCTTGTCGGTCACCTGCTCGGCCATCTGCTGGGCCGTGGCGCCGGGCCAAAAGGCCTGCACCACCATGGCGCGGAAGGTGAACGGCGGGTCTTCGTCCTGGCCCAGCTGGAAGTAGGCCGCCACGCCCAGCACCATCAGCACCACCATCAGGTAGCGCGTCAGCGCGGGGTGCTCCAGCGCCCAGCGGGAGATGTTGAAGCGGCCGCCGCCGTCGGCGCCCTGCGCCGACATCAGCACGTCGTGCCGAGGTTGTTCGTTCTGCATGGTGGGGCGCTCAGCGGTTCTGCACAGGGGCTTCGACGTACAGCTTGACCTTCTGGCCCGGGGTCAGCGTGTGCACCCCGGCGGTCACCACCGTCTGCCCGGCTTTCACGCCGCTGGCCACCACCACCTGGTTGCCGTCGGCGCCAGCCACCACCACCGGTTGCGCCTTCACGGTCATGCTGCCGCGGTCCAGCAACCACACCGCGCTCTGGCCCTGCTGCTGCATCACCGCCGACAGCGGCAGCTTGATCACCGCACCGGCGCCAGGCTTGGTCAGTGCCACGGTGGCCGACTGGCCCAGTTGCACCTCGGCCTTGCCCAAGTCGGCCTTCACCAAGAACGTGCGCGTGGCGGCATCGGCGGCAGCCGCCACCTCGCGCACCGTGGCCGGCACCGCACCGGCTTCACCGGCACGGCCCCACAAGCGCACCTGCACACCAGCGGCCTGGCCGCGCAGCTTGCGCACCGCCGCCACTTCGTCTTCGGGCACCGAGAACACCACGTCACGCGGGCCGTCGTGGGCCAGGCGAACCACGGGCGTGCCCGCGGCCAGCACCGTGCCGGGTTCGGCTTCGGTGGCCACCACCACGCCGGCGGCTGGGGCCGTGAGGGCGCTGTAGGTGGCCTGGTTGCCCTGCAGGTTCGCCTGTGCCTTGGCCTGGTCGAACTGCGCCTGGGCGGCCTTCAATGCGGTGTCGCGGCGCTCGAGCTCCGCGGCGCTGATGAAGCCTTGGGCGCGCAAGTCGCTGTAGCGCTTGAAGTCAGCGCGGCTCAGGTCCAGGTTCGTTTGCGCGGCCTGCAGTGCCGCCTGGGCAGCGCTTTGCTGCAAACGCAGGTCGGTGGGGTCCAGCTGCGCCAGCACAGCACCAGCCGACACGGCTTGGCCCACCTCCGCCTGCCGCTGGGCCAGCCGACCCGGCACGCGGAAGCCCAAACGGCTCTCGGTGCGCGCCTTCACCTCTGCGGCGTACTCGTGCACGCCCCCCGTGGCGGCTTCACCCAACGTCATGGTGCGCACAGCGCGCACCGGCTCGGGTGCGGGCGCAGGGCGCGAACAAGCCACCAGCAAGGTGGCGGCTGACAGCGCCAGGACGGCAGGCAAACGGTTCATGAACAGGCTCGCAGGTTGTTTTACTGACTGACCGGTCAGTAATATAGGCAGGGGTTTGTCCCATGTCAACGACAAGGCCAGGACGCCCGGCACCCCGGGCGGGGCGCGGCCGCCCACCCATCCACAGGCCCGACATGACACAGCTCAGGCCGTGCTATCGGCCAGCTGCCAAGGCAACCCAAGGCGTCAGGGCCCAAAATCGCCCGGTGAGCGTTGAACACTACGAAAACTTCCCGGTGGCCTCCGTGCTGTGCCCACCCCGCTACCGCGCGGCGGTGGTGGCGATCTACCACTTCGCCCGCACCGCCGACGACATCGCCGACGAAGGCGCGGCCAGCACCGCCAGCCGCCAACAGGACCTGCAGGCCTTCCGCACCGACTTGTTGCGCCTGTACGGCGATGGCCCGGCGGTCAGCGCCCGTTGGCCGCAGGTCTTCGGTCCGCTGCGGTCGGCCCAGCAAAGGCACCAACTGCCCGCGGAACCACTGCTGGCCCTGCTGGACGCCTTCATGCAGGACACCGGCAACCCGGTGTACGCCAACCGCGAGGCGCTCTTGCGCTACTGCGCGCTGTCGGCCAACCCGGTGGGGCGCCTGCTGCTGCACCTGAACGGCGTGGCCGACGACACCGCGCTGCGCCAGAGCGACGCCATCTGCAGTGCTCTGCAACTCATCAACTTTTGGCAAGACCTGAGCGTGGACCTGCCACGGGAACGCCACTACGTACCCGACAGCGACTTGGCCGCTGGCGGCTTGAGCCGCCAAAGCTGGCAGGCCGGCGCGGACAGCCCACAGCACCGCGCCGTGGTGGCCAGCCTGTGTGCCTGGGCACGCACGATGATGTGGTCGGGTGCGCCCCTGGTGGAACGCCTGCCTGGACGCGCCGGCTGGGAATTGCGCCTGGTGGTGCTGGGCGGGCTGCGCGTTCTGGAGAAAATCGAGGCCATGAACCACACCACGCTGCGCCAACGGCCCCGCCTGCGCTGGCACGACCTGCCCGTCCTGCTGTGGCGGGCCTGCACCCTGCCCCGCCGGCTGAAGGCACTGCCGGCATGACCCCACAGCAATACGCCCAGGACCGCGCCGCCGGCAGCGGCTCATCGTTCTATTACGCCTTCCTGTTCCTGCCCCCGCCGCGACGGGCCGCGATCACCGCTTTCTACGCTTTCTGCCGCGAAGTGGACGACGTGGTCGACGAGATGCGCGACCCCGGCGTCGCCGCCAGCAAGCTGCAGTGGTGGCGGCAAGAGGTGAACCAGGCCTTCGCCGGACAGCCCACCCACCCGGCCATGCAGGCCCTGATGCCGCACACCGCGGCCTTCGGCATCGAAGCGCGCCACCTGCTGGCGGTGATCGACGGCTGCCAGATGGACCTGGAGCAGACCCGCTTCCTGGACTTCGCCGGCCTGTCGCGCGACTGCCACCTGGTGGCCGGCGTGGTGGGCGAGGGGGCG